>CAWVXU010000048.1:0-20048 GCA_963934255.1 uncultured Fibrobacterales bacterium | reverse complement strand
ACCACGAATATTAATCAGTATAGGTCCATTCAAATTTGCGGTTGACTCCATTAAATTTTGATGATTAAGAGTCACAATAGTGTAGATCATCATATCAGATTTTGATTCAAATTGAAGATCTTCTAAATCTAGTTTGGTCATATTGGGGTCATATGTACCATCAACCATCATCGGATTAATTAAGACAAATTTGGTACGGGGGTCATCTACACTGTGTAACCAGTGAAAAGGCTCTTGATCTTCGTCATGAGAGATGACGAACTTTTTATGCGATAAGAATCCAGGTATACCACTTTCAAAATAAATGATATCACTCTCTGCGAACTGAAGGCCATCGATCGAATATGTTTGTGTTTGTTCCATAGTATCAAATTGTTAAATTTTATGGTTCGTGTCAATTTAAAGATGAAAAAAGGAGGCAACGCCTCCATTATCATAAATCTTATGTCATTTATGCCTTGAACCTTATTGTAAAAGAGTCAAAACTCCCTGAGGTACTTGGTTTGCCTGAGCAAGCATCGAAGTAGAAGATTGTGTTAAAATTTGATTTCTCGTAAATTCAGTTGTTTCCAGTGCAAAGTCTACATCACGAATCACTGATTCTGCCGCTTGCATGTTTGTTTCAGCTACAGCTAAATTATTGACTGCGTGATCTAGTCTGTTCATAAGAGAACCAATGTCAGAGCGCATTGAGTTAACTGATTGAATTGCATTAGTCACAGAATCAATCGCCGCACTAATTCCTGGACGACCAGTAATTGAACTTGTATCAAGACCTAAAGCGCCAATAGTAATTGCACCAATACCAACAGCAATTCGATCCACACCCGGTTGGTTATTTGCACCAATGTGAAGGACAGATGCGCCACCTACGGCACCAAATGAATTTGACCCACCATCGAGCAGCGTTAAACCATTATACTGAGTAGCAAGGGAGATACGGTCAATTTCTGACTTTAATGCTTGAAATTCTTGATTAAGATAAACACGTTCAACAGATGTCAAGGTATCATTATCTGCTTGAATACCGAGCTCACGCATACGCTGCAACATAGCAGAAACTTCATTTGCGGCACCCTCAGCAATTCTTAATAAGGCAGTACCATCACTAGAGTTCTTAATCGCCATACGAGATCCACGAATTTGAGTTCGTAGCTGTTCTGACACGGAAAGTCCTGCAGCATCATCTGATGCACGATTAATGCGAAGACCAGTTGATAACTTCTCAAGTGAACTTGACATCGATCTATTAGCTTGTCCGAGTGCCCCTTGAGTTACCATAGAGTTGATATTGTGATTGATTCTAGTCATGATTGATTCCCTTCTTAATTATTCTCTGCTTATCCATAATCCGAGAGTAATGTCTATTTTCTAATTACTTTTAGAGCAATCTTTATGCCAAAAAATTAAGCCTAATAAGTTGTTGATTCTAAGGTAAAAACGGCACTTATCAAATTCTAAGTAGGGGTTTGAGTAAAAGTTAAAGGGTCTTGTGAGATAATTTTCCTTTGTATGAATCCAAGGGGCATTCTTTGCCTTGTTTTCTGAAAAATCATCGTCTATATGGGGATTTAGCGCTTTAAGCATAAAAAGTCTGCTGTCAAAAGACAACAGACTGAATAATTTAATCAAATGAAATCAGTAGATTATTGACTCAGTTTAAATAAAGTCAACCAATGACGGCTGGATTACTCGAGATGCTGATTGTAACGAAGCATTATAAACAGACTCAGAGAGTGTGAAGTCCGAAATTGCTTTGGCAAAATCTAAGTCTTCAATTTCTGATTGAATACGAGTTGCTTCTATTTCTTTAGAACCTAAGCGGTCCCAGGTTTGATCAATTTGATTATAGCGGGACCCTACTTTAGACTGAGCAGCTAAAAACCGAGAGAAAGTATCATCGATGAACTCAATTGATTCATTAATCTGACCACCATCATTTTCATGTAGGCCTTCAAGTAAATGAATTGCCGCTTCAAAAGCATCAAGTTCAGTTGTCTGACCAAACACATCATCAGCTACCACATTAATTTTCATTACTACATCTTTATCAATTGTCCGAAGAATATCTTGACTCAGATCTTCCTCAGAACGACGTATCCATTCATAATCAATATCCATTCCAGCTGGGTTAATTGCGGTGTCTGCAGCATCTATTCCAGTCTGAGAGGTAAATGAAATTTTCCCCACTTTATAGTCAATTTCGTAATCGACACCTTCTTCAAGACCATTAATATTCACTGTACCTGGAATTACATGAGAAACTTTAGCATTACCTGAAGCCGAGGCGGCATCAGTGATAGATCTATCCCACAATTGTATGGGAGTATTAAGTTGAGCGGCGGTTATGAATGTATCTGTAACATTAGTGCCCGTGTCATCAATATCATTAATATTTTCACTACCCTTAACAAGTGTATAAGGTTTCACATCGGTGTTCTGACCCGAGAAAACATAATCACCTTTATAAGTTGTATTAGCCACACTTAACATTGAGTATATACCCTGACGAACTTCATTACCGATGTAGCCACGTTCTGAAGCCGAGTTTGTATCATTGGCACCTTGAACTGCGCGTTCACGCATGGATTGGAAAATATTATTGGCATTAATCAAAGTAGAGTCAACAACACCAAGATAAGAACGACCATCTTCAGAATTACGACGATACTGTCCTATGCTATTGATTTCACTTCTGATTTCAAGATCATTAGTGACTTCAATTGGTGCATCAGAAGGACGGTTAATTGCCTTACCAGATGAAATTTGTTCTTGAAGTTTTGAAAGTCTTGAGTAATTATTATTTAAATTCGTCTGTACGACACTGTTGATTTGACCAAATGTTATTCTAGACATGATATCCTCCTACAAATTCATCAAGATTTCAAGCATCTGATCAATTTTTGAAATAAAACGAGCGCTAGCTTGGTAACTATTTTCATACTTAATCATGTTAGCCATTTCTTCATCCAGTGAAACTCCTGATACTTCATCTTGTCTCTTCATGAGCTGTTGTAAAATGAAATCTCGGGTCTCACTATTAGAGATGGCTTCATTTCTATCAATACCCAATCCACCAATAAATGATGAATAAAATTCACCTATTGATTGCGTGGGTGTACCAAGCCTATCTGGAGATGAAATTATGGCATTTTTAAGTTCAGCCATTTCCACAGCATTACTACCATCACCCACACCACCAAAGCCTACATCATTATATTTGAAATCAATATCAACTGCTGTACCCGGAGGCAAAAGGGCTCCATTAACGAAATTAAACTGACCATTGTGATAATCAACTACATAATCAGCCGAGGGCCCTTCAGTCAATTCTACACCAGAAGGCTGTAAAGTCACAAGAACAGTGCCGTTTAAAATATTGGTATAACGAGGATTATAATTAACCGGATCGGCAATGTCATCTGTAATATCAATTGTTCCATCTGCTAAAACAACACCCGCGACAGTACCAATAACAGGAAGGGATGCTTTACCACCAGAGGCGGCAGCTATATTAGACACATCATCTTTGATATGACTACTTAAACTAATTTTTTCAGCTGTGGTCCCTGCTGGGTCAAAAAAGTAAATTCCAGTATCTTGATTTAAAGAATAGCCCTCATAATGAACCTCATTGACAGCTTTCACAAGATCATGTGCAAATTGGTCTAAAGTGTCTTCGTATTCTTTAAGCACTTCATCACGAACCGCAAAGAGTCCACCAATTTCGCCACGTTCTGGTTTAAATTGAACACTCAAATTGCCAAAACGAATAAGTAATTCCGAACTTTCTGTTCCATCATCAAGTTGAATCGTGTCACGATACATACTCAACTCAACTCGATCAGATGGTCCCACAAGAATTGAACCATTTGATGTAATAGATATTCGACCTGAAGCATCCTCAATCATCTCAATAGGGATTTCTTTTGCCAATTCTTTGACCGCCTCATCTCGTTGGTCACGAGCATCATTAGCATTAAATTTTTCACCAATTTCTACAGCAGCAATTTGGTTATTAAAACTAGATATTCTTTGCGTGAGCGCATTAACTGTCTCAACATGGGCAATTAAGTTATTGTCCACTGATGAACGGAGGGCTCCTAATTCATCTGCAACAGATTTGAAACGAGTGGTTAGAGCACTTGTATTAGCCGCGACTAATTCTCTCGAAGATAAATCGGCAGGGTTATTACTTAAGTCATGCATGGAATCCCAAAAATTATCCAAAAATTCATTAAGTCCCGTATCAGAAGGTTCATTAAAAATATTTTCTATACGCTCATAGGCTTGATCTAATTGTCTGTAGTATCCTTTTTCACCCACTTGACTTTGAATCTGTACATCGATAAATTCATTCCGATAACGTTCAACGCTTGTAACATTGACACCTGAACCCATTTGTCCCATGACACCATCTTTACGAAAGTCAGCAACCACTGAAACTCGTTTACGAGAATAGCCCTCAGTATTAGCATTAGAAATGTTTTGGCCAGTAACATCAAGCGCCATTTGAGCAGCGCTCAAACCCGATGTACCAACACTAAGTGATCCAAATAGTCCCATGTTAAATACTCCTGTTAATCAACAAACGAGTTTGTTGAACCTTGTTACCCATAGAGCCATTATTCCCATATGTTTGGAATTGATTGGCTTTACTTTGTTTGGTATATCCAGAAATAATTCCTATGGATGATCTGATAAATTCACGTGAATTTTGAACCAATTTATGATTCGTTAAATTTTTGAGACGAACCTCTTTTAACAAAAGCTTCAGTTCGGCTACTTTAGAAGTTAATGACTCAATAATGTCCCCGTGATAGTGATGAACTAGTTCATGAATATTTGTAACTTCCACACCTAAGAGCTCTGATATCTCACCTAATATAAAATGACGTCGGTCTTCAATTTCAACAATGGATTGCCCAAATTGATCAAGTTCAATGTTTGTAGCATTTAAATCTTCAATCTCATTATTGACGATGGCCATTCTTTGACGATCCGCTAGGTCTAAATAAATTTTGTATTGGTCTACGAGTTGTCCGACTATTTTAAATAGTACGTTTACTTTGGCATCGATCATTTAGTGCCTCCCTGCATCATTTGGTCACGGAACTTCAATACTTTCACTACATAGTTCTGTGTCTCTTTGAAAGGTGGTATATCTCCGTATTTATCCACATTACCAGGGCCTGCATTATAGGCTGCAAGAGCTAGTTTTTCATTTCCGTCATATCTTTTTAACATTTTACTGAGGTACTTCACTCCACCCAAAACGTTTTGTTTAGGATCAAGTGAGTCTCGAACACCCATGTCTTGAGCGGTGGGGTCCATTAATTGCATTAAGCCTTTAGCTCCGACTGGAGAAACCGCATTGGGGTTTCCACCGGATTCAGCTTTGATGACCGCGTGAACCAATTCACTTGAGACACCATAAGATTTTGAAACTTCGTTGACTGTTTGGTCTAAGTTGAAAGACCCGATTTGATCTGATTGTTTAGAGCTGAGTTCACGGCCTTTAAGCTCGTTACTATAGGCAGATACTGCTCCGCTCATCGAAACAGGTCTTGGCGCTACGTTAAAAGCTTTACCTGACTCACTTGGGTCCATTTGGCTATATAAATATTCAGCAAGTGAACCTTTACCAGCACCGGCTGCTTGTTTGGAGTACTCTCCATCTAACATATCAGTAAATATTTTTCGACCATTTGATTCTTCAGTCAGTCCACCACTTTGAATAGTAGAACGCATAGACTTCATAATCTGCTGTAAAAACATCGCTTCAAATTCACGAGCCACTTTCCAGTTTTTGGCATCATAGCCCCTTGGAGTGCTTTTCACATCCTCAGAGGTTGGGTTCATTTGAATTCCAGAAGTTCTCACAATAATCTCACAGTTAAAAGTTTCCTACTTCACTGTATTGCAAGATATGTGCCAAGAAAATATGAACCAAAACTTAAAGAAGAGTCCTAAAAACGGCATTAACCTTTAATTGAGCTACCAAAATTGGCAAAAATTTCCCTTAGATGGGTAAAAATTGACAACTTAAGCTTGTGCGCGATCAAGTAGAGCTCATCTTCAGTAAATGAGTTGCTAGGAGATTTGATTAAAACACTGAATTCAACTTAATAGAATATATTAAGGCACAATAGCTTCATATAAGTCTCGACTATGGCCATCACCGCCAGCCGCCATATATGCTTTTAAAAATTTATTAGCTTTTGACTTATCCTCAGAATAATATCGATGAAGTAAGCTCAAATTTTTTAGAATCTCGGGATTGACTATGTCTTTTTTCTCGGCCTCTTTGAGTATATAGAGCGCAGATTCAGGCTTTTCTTGAACAATATAGAGCTGAGCTAATTGTGAATATAAGGCTTTGGATTCAACTCCAGCGCCTCTAGCCATATTGAGTTCCATTAAGGCTTCACTAATCATGCCACGTTGAGCGTATAGATCAGCTAGCTTGACTCTTACCTCAGGTTGTTGTTGTTTTAGTCTGTTGTATTCACTTCGCTTAGCTTCATAATAGTTCCAAGATGTTGTTGTTTTTGGCTCTTTTTTGTAAGTATTTTTGTTGAATTTTTTGAACGAAGCCATGGCTATTTCTCTGCGAATCGTGTACCTGGCAGGGTCTTTATAGTCTTCGCTTTTACGGAAATAAATCATCGCAAGAGCCGTATCTTTTCTGTGTGAAAGATTGAGTATAGTTAAATTCTGTAAAGCCGTCACATCTGTTGAATCAATATTTAAAGCGCTTCTAAATTGATAATCTGACTTATCGAGCAACCCTTGTTCTCTGTTGAGAGTGCCCATCAAGTTCCGATAGATACCCTTATCTGGTTGAATTCTAATCGCTTTATCATACATGTCAGATGCATCTTGATACATACCTTTAGTCTGATAGATAAACCCAGCCCAACGATGCATTTCAGGATCTTTCGGGAATTTCTCTAAGCCCAATTTGATATTCATCAAAGCACGATTGGCTGTGGGAGTCTTGAGCATGTCAGCTCCTAATCCCGGAACACTGTCTAAGCCCTTTCTACCAAAGTCTCTCCAACCAATAGAGTCTTGTTCAAGCCTGGCCAACATGATCAGTGAAATGGCATTTTGAATATACTCGCCGGCGGAGGCAGTTCCACGATGCACTTTGAATTTTAAGACCTGATGTGCTTCTTTAAATTCGCCACGTCTGATATGATTCTGAGCTTGAGCTTGAATCGTACTCTTATACGCATTAGAAAAAAAGTAAAACGCTCCGACACCTAAGCCAGATAATGTCAATAAGGATATGATTAAAACAGTGCTCAAACTTAATTTGGCATCGGCACTGGCTTTACCAGGTATTTTACCTTTATGCGTGGTGACTCGATTTGAAGGGACAAAGCCTTTGTCATGCTCAATATCTGAACCCTTTGCTAATTCTTCAGGCTCTTCTTCAATAATGACATCGGCGCCCAGACTCCAAAAGATCTGCAGCAGCTTATCGGCTTGGGCCTCACCGGCTTTACGCATAAGAGTAATCGGAGGGCTGTTTAAGCGTTCAAGTGCTTTCTCTGGGGAAATCTTAAAAATATGCGCTATAGTCAACGCAATTCTTTGCGTTTTCTCTGGGTCCGTCACCCCAGTAAGTATAAGCCTATAACGTGCCATGATCTATTCTACTGCTTCAGGAGGCGTGACTACCGGGGTTGCAGGAGTTGCAGGAGTTGCGTCCGTTTCAGGCTTGACCGGTACATCAGCTTCAGTTTTTTGCACACCTAATGTTGAAGAGACCTGCTTGGTACTATCCATGCTAAGCAAAGGCTCTTCTTCTAGCACAATTTCTTTGATATCAAATGCAGCCCATTCACCTTTAGATTCACCCATTTGGCCTTGAAACCAAGTGGAGTTTTGCATATAGATTTCACGATCACCCACAACGAAACTCGAATCAGTAGGTACATTAAATGACTTTTTTTCTTCATCTTCAAAATCAACTCGTACCAAAATCCACGATTTACCCTTGTATTGCTTGGAGTGATCGTGGTTAAAGACGATTCTTTTGACCCCATCAAGACTTAACATAATCTCAGACCGACCGTCCAGGATCAAAAGTTGGTCCTCTTCACTGTCTTTGATGACAATATCATCAACGATATACTCTTGGTTGGTCACTGACTGAACTTTCCATTTAGTACCACAGGCGGTTATTATTAAAACCAGGGCTAAAATCGAAAGTTTCTTGCATGTATTGACCCTACTGGTGAGCTTAAATCTTTGTTTATCCATCAAAATTTGGACCTTTTTAACTTTTAAATTCATCAACATCAACTTCTCTCTCAAAAAATAAATAGATGCTTTCAACTAGGGCATCTGTCTGAGATTCAATGAAAAACCACCCATTTTTATGCATTTTTTCAGTCACAGACAATATCTCAGCACCGAGTTCCTCGGGATCTCGATCAAACATCTCTATTCTTTTTTCGGTTAATTCACGCAACTTCAATAGTCCTTCCTACACAAAAGGTAAACTTTTCTTAATTTTCTAAGATGAATTTTGAAAAAGTAAACTCAATCAGAGAAGTTTTTACGTATATCGAGCGTTTCAAGGGAAGCCTCTTTGTCTTAAAAATTGAAGATGCAGTGATCTCGCATCCATTATTCCCTAGATTGATGAAAGACATCGTGCAAATGCACCACACCGGGATTAAAGTCATTTTAGTCCCCGGTACAAGAAATACGATCGAATCCAATCTTAAATACTTTGGCGTAAACACGGCGTTTCATAACAACATCCGACTCACTAGTGAAGAAGCATTGCCTTTTGTCAAGCTAGCAGCATCAGAAGTGAGTAACACACTTATTACTCAGCTTGCCGCTAATGGTGCACAAGGCTTAGTTGGCAATTGGGTGAAGGCTCACTCACTTGGAGTCTTGAAGGGTGTTGACTATGCGCGTACGGGCAAAGTAATGCACATCAGGTCTGATATCGTCAGTAAGCTCTTAGCAGAAGACTTTATCCCTATCATTCCCAATATTGGTTGGAATGATGTCGGCAGGACTTATAATATTTCAAGTAATCAAGTAGCGGCTCAGATTTGTATTGATCTTAAAGCCAGTAAACTTTTTTATATCGGAGAACAACAAGGACTTGTTGCTCAAGGGTTAAATCTAGATGATGATATTAACATCAATGATCAAGGTATCATTGCCAATTTATCGATTACGCAAGCTCAAAGTATTTTAGATCAAAATGATGATATTCCATTTGCTCAAAAAGATTATCTCATTCACTCCATCAAAGCCTGTCACAATGGCGTTAAACGTGTGCATCTAGTTAGTGCATTAATTGAAGGCGCTGTCGTTCAAGAAGTATTCTCATCAGTCGGTGGTGGTACGATGGTTTATACAAATGAATACGAACATATTAGAAACGCCACCTTATCTGACGTTCCCGAAATTTTGACTCTCATGGACACTTTCATTGATAGCGAAGCTCTAGTGCCCAGAACTCAAAGAGATGTGCAAGAAAGTATTGAAAACTATCATGTTTACGAAGTCGATGGTGTCTTACATGGTTGTGCGGCTCTTCAAAGTCGTTCCGATGATACAGTCGAATTATGTGCCGTAGCTGTCGATAAAAGCGCTCAAAGTTCTGGAGTCGGTCGTAAAATGGTGGGGTCGCTGATTCAAAAAGCCTCTGAAATGAAATTTGCCAAAATTTATCTTCTGACCACACAAGCAGAAGATTGGTTTTTAAGCTTAGGCTTTAGGACTGTTTCGATGGAAGACCTGCCACCTGACGGACAAGCCAAATATATCCCTGAGCGTGGCTCGAAAATTTTGATGAAAAGTCTCTAGTTTTTGATTTGAAGTTGAATTAAAAAAATAATGAGTAAAATTTAAAAGTGCGGCCTTTGTAAAGTTCTCACTTTTCTTTTCCTTATGTTTCTCGGTTTTCAAATCCTTGACGACTTAACTTATTATTACCCCCCCCCCTGCCCTAGGTACTCGCACCTCTCAACCCGTAAAAATGTGGTTTAGTCCACCGAAATGATGATTTTAATCCCAAATGTGTTTTCCAATTCTCTGAGTTGGTGTATATTTGGGGTAAAGATTAAGGAATCAATATGGATTTGAAAAAAATAGAAGACGGCTTCAAAGTGATGCTTGAGGGGTTGGGCGAAGATGTGAACCGCGAAGGTTTAAGAGATACACCTCGAAGAGTTGCAAAGGCTTATTCTGAGATGCTTTCTGGCATTGAAGAAGACCCCAGCTCAATCGCACTGACTCAATTTGATGAATCTACTGATGAAATGATTTTGGTAAAAAACATTCGTTTCGTCAGTTTCTGTGAACATCACTTTTTACCGTTTATTGGGACAGCACATGTGGCTTACCTCCCCAAAAACAGTGTGGTTGGACTATCAAAGATTCCACGTATCGTGGATCACTTCGCCAAACAACCACAAGTTCAAGAACGCCTCACCAACCAAATCGCTGAGTTTATCTCTTCACATCTTGACGCTCAAGGTGTTGGCGTCATTATTGAATCTGAGCACAGTTGTATGACTATGAGAGGTGTCAAGAAGCCCGGTGCGTCAATGGTCACCTCGAAACTGATGGGTTCATTTAAGAACGACGCTAAAACTCGTTCAGAATTCTTAATGCTTTGTAGGTAATAAGGAATGACTTTGCACATGCTAATTTAAAGGCAACTCGCTAGAGTTGCCTTATCAGTATAATGTTCACAAGAAATTATTTCTGCGCCCAGAACCCAATGGTTTACCCACACGCTGAGGACGACGCTTCAATTGGCGTTCATGTAAATGATCACGAACCGGCTCTTTAAAAGGCGCACCCGGCTTTATAATCATATTCAAATATACCGGATTATTGTGAATATCAGATTGAAGCCAATGAAGTTCAGAGGTATTTGGATGGCGAGCCACCACTTTACCAAGCACCATTTTGGACTCTAAGGTTTCTCTCAATTGGCGTTCATGGACTTCTTTAATCAGGATGACTTCGGCTTGGACTTGAAGATAAAAATCTTCCCATTTAATCATATAACCTTGGTTACCTTGAATCAAATAGTTGAGTTCTTTGTCCCCAATTTTCTGACCTTCTTTTACACGCTGCATCACAATCGCTAGCATCTCATCTAGATCTAAATCATCTTTACGAACTTCAGCATTACGCTGTTTCATTTGATCAGCAAGGCCCTTTTTAAAATCATTATCTCGAGTAAATTCAGTATGATCTTTGCCCATCTCATCAATAAAGTCTAGATTGTCTTTGCGTTTATAAACCCAAAGCGAGCTCTTAGGATTGGCTTGACGTATGACAATATCATCGGTCTTGACCATTTCAAGCATCGCCATAAAGGTCACGGAAAAGGCCAGTTTAGAGTCAGAATCCCGAACGAGCTCTTCAAATTCAGCTCGCCCTCGTTGACGCAGGAAATTGTCGATAAATTGCTGACAATCTTCAATGGTAATATTGTCTACTTCAATGTGGTGAACGTTCTCACGAACACGACTTTTGGTTGACTCTTTAAAAGCCTGGTAAAGTTGCCACACACCAGCATCAACAATGCCCGGTTCTTTTTGTTCTTCTTTACGGGCAGTCTCACCACGTCCACGAGAAAATGAACCATAATTCAATTCTTCAAGATCTCGCATTTCACGAGTAACTTCTTTAAATCTTTGATACTCAAGCATCTGACGAATTAAAGCTTCACGCTCTTCATCAAATTCAAATAGTTCTTCTTCACCTTGATCTTCACGTGGAAGCATATCGCGAGCTTTCATCGACATGAGTCGACTCGCCATATAAAGAAAATCACCCGCAATAGAAAGGTTCATTGATTCCATGTCATCTAGGTATTTTAAAAATTGATCACAAATATCAGTAATGGAAATCTCACGGGCATCTAATTCTTGCTTTTGGACAAGATAAAGGAGAAGGTCAAGAGGACCTTCAAATAGACCGATTTTGATTTCATAAGTAGACATAGGCCTAAATTAGTAAATCACTTACTCTACCGTGACTGATTTAGCCAAATTTCGTGGTTGATCCACCGAGCAATCTCTCATAATAGCCGCTTCATAGGACAAAAGTTGAAGTGGAATTGTATAAATGATAGGACTGAGCACGTTTTCAACCTCGGGAAGTGGAATATGCCCCTCGACATTGAGCTCTGCACCCATACCTTCAGGTCCGCCAATCAGTAAGACTTTAGCCCCTCGAGCCTGGATTTCTCTTAAATTTGAGCAAGCCTTTTCACGAAGAACCGGCTCTACGGGAAGTAGGAAGACAACGGGAGTCCCCTCTTCAATCAGCGCAATCGGACCGTGCTTTAACTCTCCTGTTGGATAGGCTTCAGCGTACATATATGAAATTTCTTTCATCTTTAGAGCGCCCTCTAAAGCGACGGCGTATAGCAAATTTCGTCCTAAATAAAACATATGTTGCTTATCACAAAACTCATGGGCATACTGACGAATCACATCAGATTGACTTAAAATATCCCTCACCATGTTAGGTATTTGGGATAGACCCAAAACAAGCTCTCGCCCGTGCACATTGGATACCCGACGCATACGTCCGAGTAAAATGCCCATCATTGATAGCACCGCAACTTGAGATGTAAATGCTTTAGTTGATGCCACACCAATTTCAGGTCCTGCATGTAGATATACACCGGCATCAGAGCCTCTAGCGATGGTTGAGCCGACTGTATTGACAATTCCAAGTACTGAGGCACCTCTGCGTTTGGCTTCTTGCATGGCCGCCAAGGTATCAGCCGTCTCTCCTGATTGAGAAATAATCACCACCATGGTTTCTGGAGTAATAATTGGGTTAGAATATCTAAACTCTGAGGCAATCGCCACCTCTACTGGTATCCCAGCTAAATCCTCTATGATGTTTTCACCGACAAGGCCAGCATAATAACTAGTCCCACAGGCAATGATAAGGAGTCGGTTGACTTTCCGTAGTTCCTGCATGTTTTCTTCTAAACCAGAAAGCTTTGTCGTCCCCTCTTCAATTAACAATCGACCTCTCAAGGTGTTTTCTAAAGTATCGCCTTGTTCCATGATTTCTTTGATCATGAAATGATCGTACCCATTTTTGGCGACTTCTTCGGCATCAGCCTCTAAAGCCTCTGCTTGACGAAATTGTATATGGTGGGATAAATTAACGATGTCAAATCCTGATGATGATAGGTCAACCAAATCGCCATCTTCTAGATAAATGACATTTTCATAAAGACCCGCTAGAGCGGTTGCATCTGAAGCCAGAGTATATGAATTTTCTTTGAGTCCTAAGACCAGTGGAGACCCATTTTTGGCACCAATAATTCTATCTGGAAAATGTGAATCAATCACCGCTATCCCCCAAGCACCATTGACTTGATGAAGGACGGAAAGCACCGCTTCTCGCAAATGAAATTTATCGTCTAACTCTCCCTGACCATCAACTAGAGACGACTCAATAAGTGTCAATTCTTTCTCAATAAGATGAGCTAAAACTTCTGTGTCGGTTTCTGAAGTAAAGACGACCCCTTCAGCAATCAGTTGGTTACGGAGTATTTTTTCATTTTCAATAATCCCATTATGGACCACCGCAATTCGCCCTTGACGACTAATATGGGGGTGTGCATTATCAACACTAGGTCCACCATGAGTTGCCCATCTCGTGTGGCCAATACCTGCAGAAAGGTCAGTAGGGATTTGGATTTGCTCAAGAGAAGAGCTTAGTTCAGAAATTTTACCAACGGCACGATGCCGAAAGACTTCATCTTTCTTACTTAAGGAAACACAAGCAATGCCAGATGAATCATACCCTCGATACTCTAATTTACGCAGACCTTCAAGTAATACATCTACTGTCGGCTTTGAGCCCACATATCCCACAATCCCACACATAGAGACTCCCAATGAATACATTCTATGTGATATGATAAGAGGGATTTGATTCAAAGTCAAGGAAAAGCCATCAAAAATCAATAAAGAAACAAAGAAGACCTCTTCGTTTTTTACGAAGAGGTCTTCAATTAATAGGGATTAAAGTTGAAAACTACTCAGCTGCTTCAGCTTCTTTTGCTTCTTTTTTAGCCATTTTCTCTGCTTTTTTAGATTGCTTTGCAGCTAGTTTTTCAGACATAGTTGCAACATGCTCTTTCATTTTAGCCACTTTTACTTTTGCTTTATCAAGCTTAGCTTGCTTAGCAGCTAATTTTTCAGCATCAAGCTTTTCAGCATTAGCTGCAAGTTTTACTTCTTTCTTAGCGATACGCTCTTCAAACCTTGCGATTTTTTTTGTTTTGTTTTTAATTTTCTTTTCAAATTTAGCCATGCGTTTCTCACGCTTTTCAGCTTTTTTAGCATGATGTTCATCTTTTTTATCTTGGCGTTCTGCTTTTTTTTCAGCTTTGTTTGCTTGACGTTCATCTTTTTTATCTTGGCGTTCTGCTTTTTTTTCAGCTTTCATCGCTTTGTGATCGTGGCCGTGGCCGTGGCCTTTTTCAGCATAAATTGTTCCTGCACTTAGAAGAGCAGATAATACAAGTGTGGTTAATAATTTTTTCATCATAGTTCCTTAAATTTCAGACAATAGGGTTTCAAGTTCAGCATCAAGTTTATCAACTTCTCCGGCTACTTGATCAAGACCTGGTTTAACAACTTTTGCTTCTGCAGCTGTTGCTGGGGTTACTTTTTTCTCTGCTTTTACTGCAGGCTCGTTACAAGCAACAAATACCGCAGCAAGCGCTACAGATAATAGAACTGACACTATTTTTTTCATTAAATTCTCTTGGGGATGATGATTGATTTCTATTGGAAAAATAAACTGCTCAGTTCAGAAAGGCAAGGAATCAATTATAGTTTTTGATTAAAAAGCATTTTTTATTCTCAAGATTCACCAAATTTCTAACTAAAAAACGAAAACCTGGTTCGACTTGTTAGAGAAAGTCATCTTCTCGAAGTATTCCCATTGACTCACGAGACCATTGAATCTGAGCTTCACATTCCAAAATCCCAAAACGAAGACTCATCATCCAATACTTAGCATCTGCTCTTGAGTGGAGCGATTCATCCATTTCTCCTCGAATTAATTCCAAAAGTGCCCTTTTGGCTTCAAGGTCTGCCATAAATTTCTCCAAGTGGGAAATGCTAGTCTCAGTAGTCATCCTTTTTCCAAAAAATAATTTCAAAAGAAGTTCATTTCTCGGTCTCGAAACTTGAACGGGCTCTTTTAACCATTCTTTTAGGACATCAAGACCCACTTCGGTAATACGATAAAGCTTCCTTTGGGGGCGACCTTCTTCTATAATTCGCTCTACAGTTGCCAGACCATCTTCCTCCAATGAACCTAAATGGGGATAAATCTGTCCATAGGATTCATGCCAAAAATGCCCGATACTTGACTCCACAGCCCGCTTGAGGTCATAGCCTGAACGTGCGCGATTAGCGATTAACCCCAGAAGGACAAAACGAGTTCGATTTTTTCTAGCCATTAGCCTAATTTAGTATTTTAAATTATATCACGAAGAGACGAATAGTCAATAACTTCATAAGCCGACTCATCACGCTTTTCCAATTGAGTTTATTAGATTATGTCTATGATATATTTTAAACTCTCTCCCCAAAAGACAAATACAGGCATATTCATCCTAATCACCTTAGCCGTCTTAGCATCATTTGTCAATGCTCAGGACTTACCCAAGCCCGATCTTATTGCTAGAGTTTCTCAATATCAAGGGATGCCAGCGATTGAATTAGAAGTCCGTTTAGGTGAAGGCTGGCACATGACATCTCATCAACCTAAGGATGAGTTTGCATTTGGAGCAGAAGTTGAGCTTGCCAATAGTTCCGACCCCAAAGCTTTAAAAATAAGACAAAGTATTTGGCCCGAACCGACTGTCAAATTTATAGAATCAATAGGTATAGAAAGTAGCTTCTATGAAGGCACCTTTGTTGTAATACTAGTGTTAAATGGCCTTGTAGATTTAAATAACATTCGAGGTCAAGAAGTCATCTTACATTATCAAAGTTGCACACAGTCGTTATGCTTATCACCAGATAACATATCCACACTTGTTGTAGAAAAGGGATTACTTGACTAAGTCAAGCCTAAGCCCTATCTCGCCTCGACCCATTTCAATCAAACCATACATCAGGCAATTATATTTTTTACCTTCAAATTCGAGATTTTGCAAGGTAATAGGCTCAGAACCGTCCATTAGTTCAGGGATACGAGATTCAACTACTTTAAATTCCGGGAGAAGCTCAGCCCAAGGTGCACCAATCACTTCTGCAAGCTTCATACCAAAATACTCTTCTGATTTACCAGACCACAAAGTAATATTTCCTAAAATATCAATTGCCACCAAAGCAGACGGCATCAGATCAAGAAAAGTCTGCTCTTGGTTTTGTAACTCTTCAATTTGGACTCTCATTTGGCGTTGATCCACGATCGCTTGGGCATATTGGGTCATGTTTTCAAACAAAGGCTGAACTTTTGACTCCCAATCAACAGCAGCGCCCACCCACTGAAGACAAATTAACCAAGAGCCAAACTCACCTTCAACTTGAAAGGGAGCAGCCATACATCTTTGAATAAAAATATCCTCATGAACACGAATAGCTTCATTCCATTGAACACTCTGCGTGGTATTCACTTTGACGACTTCTTCTAAATAATCAAAATAGAGACCTTCGCAATTATCATTAACATAAGGAACTAAGACAGATTTGACATTGGGATCACACGACTGAATATGAGTAATCCAGGGTTTTTCAATCTCATCTTGAACCAATATTACGACCCTATCGGCTTGACAATGGATTAGAAACTCATCCAACATCACCTGATAAAGCTTGGGATCTGATAAATTTCTATCAATTCTTTGGGAAAAATCACGTAAGGATTCCAACTGTTGGAGCATTCTAGAATTCTCTAACTCAAGAGCCTCAAGTTTTTGAGCAGGATCTAAACTATTATCTAACCATTCTTCTGCCATTGTTTGCCCCTTTAGTTTTATATTTAGTAAGAATTGAAGAGATTTTGTTAAAATGAGGAGGCTCCTTTGAAAGCAGCACTATTTACCAACGAATATCCACCAAATGTCTATGGCGGAGCAGGAATTCACATTGACTTTTTATCACGTGAACTTAAGAAAGATATGGAACTTGAAATTCGCTGCTTTGGTGAACAAGATGTCCAAGAAACCAACCTTGATGTCTCTGGCGTTCAGGCAACTCTCCCCGAGTCAACGAACCCGCATCAAAAGATTTTGGAAACCCTCAATCGCAACCTACAGATGACGGCTCAAACTCAGGGCGTTGATTTGGTTCATTGCCATACATGGTATTCGCACTTTGCCGGATTCTTAACCAAAAAGCTCAATGATATTCCACTTATCATGACCACTCATTCACTTGAACCACATCGCCCTTGGAAAGTGGAACAACTTGGTAAAGGTTACGACCTTTCTTGCTGGATCGAAGGCAATTCTTATGCGGATGCCGATGGAATTATCGCGGTTTCAAATGATATGAAAAAAGACGTGATTGATTCTTATGGTGTTGATCCAGAAAAAGTTCGAGTCATCTATAACGGAATTGATCTTGATTTCTATCAGCCCATGGAAAACCCTCAAATTTTAGAAGCTCATGGTATTGACCCAAATAAACAAATCGCATTATTTGTAGGCCGTGTGACTCGTCAAAAAGGCATCAATCATTTACTCAAAGCAGCAGCTCATATTAATCATGACTGCCAACTGGTTCTATGTGCTGGCGCTCCTGACACCCCTGAGATTGAAGCAGAGTTTCAGACCTTGATGGCTGAACTCAAGACAACTCGCCCTAATGTTATTTGGATTGGTGAGATGCTTGACCACAAGGATCTACGCCACTTATACAGTCATGCTGATGTGTTTATCACTCCTAGCCTATACGAACCATTTGGGATCATTAACTTAGAAGCAATGGCTTGTGGTACTCCAGTAGTCGGCTCTGAAGTCGGTGGAATTCCAGAAATCATTATCCACGGAGAAACAGGACTTCTAGTACCACTTCAATCCGTGTCTAAAACTAATTTTGAACCGATGATACCGGGACAATTTCACTTGGATTTAGCAACCGACGTCAATCGTATTCTTGACGATGAAGACCTCAGAACACGTATGGGTCAAGCTTCACGTAGACGTGTAGAAGAAATATTTAGCTGGACCTCTATCGCTCAGCAAACACAAGATTTTTATAAAGAAGTCATTGAAAAATACAACTCTGACAAAAAAGACAAATAAGGTTAATGAATCCAAATGAGTAAATTTCCAAAACCATTGAATATTATGATTCAAAACGTGACCCCTGTTATTGATGGTGGTCGCTTTGCAATCAAACGTGAACCTATGGACCGAACAATTGTCAGCGCTGACTTGTTTCGTCATTCACATGAGAAAATTGATGCCGCAGTTATTTTTCGCCGTCGAGGTGAAAAGAAATGGCACAAATCACCTATGACCCAAGGTAATAACGATCGCTGGACTGGTGAATTTGTAGTGACTGAACTTGGGTACTATGAATATGCCGTCAGTGCATGGACCATTTCGCCTAAAGATAAAGTTCACCGCTCAAATGTTTACGAACTCCGTGTTGACCCTACTTATGCTCGTGTGGGCGCCTGGTATGAAATATTCCCTCGCTCACAAGGTCAAGTTGAAGGCGCTTGGGGCACCTGGGTCGATTGCAAAAACAGACTCGGTGAAATTAAAGACATGGGTTTTGATGTCATCTACACGGTACCTATTCACCCCATTGGTGTGACTAATCGTAAAGGTCCCAATAATTCTTTGATTTGTAATGAAGGCGATCCTGGATGTAATTATGCCATTGGATCCTCTGAGGGTGGACACTTCCATACTGACCCCAATCTTGGGACTCAAGAACAATTTGAAGACTTTATGTCATCGGCACGTAAGATGGGCTTTCAAATGGCTCTTGATATTGCGCTGAACTGCTCACCAGACCATCCTCATGTTAAGACCAACCCTGAGTGGTATTATCACGAAGAAGATGGTTCTATCAAGTTTGCTGAGAACCCTCCAAAGAAATACGAAGACATCTATCCGTACGATTATTATAACGAAAATCACCAAGCACTTTGGGAAGAGATTCGGGATATGTTGTTACACTGGGTAGACCAAGGTTTCACCATATTTCGTATTGATAATCCTCACACGAAGCCTTTTCCTTTTTGGGAATGGGTCATCAGTGAAGTCAAAACGAAGCACCCCCAAACAGTGTTTTTATCTGAAGCCTTTACACGCCCTAAAGTGATGCAGTATTTGGCCAAACTTGGTTTTGATCAATCCTATACTTACTTTACTTGGCGTACCGACAAATTCGAAATGCGTGAATACTGTGAAGAGCTGACTCAATCACCTCTGACTGAATACATGCGTGGAAATTTCTTCCCGACGACTCCAGATATCCTACCTGAGCATCTACAAAATGCACCTCGTGAAATGTTTATTCTACGCCTTCTTTTGGCTTCAACCTTATCATCAAGCTATGGTATGGTGAATGGTTATGAGCTTTGTGAAAACAAACCATTTCCAAATAAAGAAGAGTACTGGAATTCTGAAAAGTACGATTTCAAAGTACGTGATTGGAATGCAGAAGGGAACATCAAGGATTGGGTGAAGAAGTTTAACCAAATCAGAAATGAACACCCGGCTCTACAAGAATACGATAACTTAAGATTCCACGATTGTAATAATGATCAAATTATGGTTTACTCGAAACGTCATGAAGTCACTAACGACTGTATGTTATTTATTGTGAATTTTGATATTGAAAATTCTCAATCGGGTGAAATTGTTCTCAATCTTGAAGACCTAGGGCTTAGCAATAGGCGTGAATATCAAGTCACAGATACATTTGATGGAGCAAGCTACACTTGGAACGGCACTACTAATTTTGTGGTACTTGACCCTAAAAATGGTCCTGGTCATGCATTCTCAGTACATCAAAAAGGTTAGACTTTTTTGA
>CAWVXU010000047.1:0-20054 GCA_963934255.1 uncultured Fibrobacterales bacterium | reverse complement strand
CTCCTGAAGAACCAAGTCCTCCAGAAATGGACCCACCTGATATGCAGGCACCAGAATTTGAAGAAACACCAATACAAATCAAAGCGCCTCCGATAAAAATAAATTTACCACAAATTGATTCAAGACTTAATCTTTTCTATGCGACAGTCAAGCGTAAAATCATGATTAACTATAGACCACCCAAAAACGCCGGTGTGGCTTTTGGCACTGAGTTTATGTTTGAACTGACTGTGCTTCGTGCAGGTGGTAAAGCCATCGGAGTTAAACTAAAAAATTCTAGTGGATCAAAATTGTTGGATGACATCGCCAAAAGAGCGATAAGATTGGCGCAATTACCTCCAATACCATCTATTTTCCCAAAGAATGAGACAAAGTTATTTATCTTGTTCAAATATGAAGAATAATATAATCTACCTAGTGTTGTTAATCTCTTCACTCGTAATGAGTGAAGAGATTAAAGTGATTGAAATTGATGGATCTACTACTCCTGCAATGGGGATTATCCATTTTCAAATTGAAGGTACGATTGATATCGAGAAGCCTTCAGAAGTAATATCTCAAGACTTAGCGCTTCCTGGTTACTTTAAGACGGTAATAAGCCCTGAATTTGATTCGACTCTATTTCAAGAATCCAAAGCATACTATTATATAGAAGCAAAAATAATCAGTCAAGGTCCTGATATTCGGTTTGAAGGCTATGTGATGGATGTAGCTACGCGGCAGCAGATACTCGGTAAATCTTATTCTGTTCCGGCTAAAGATTTAAGGCGTGTATTGCATACCTTCTCAGATGAAGTTTTAAAAAATGTATTGGGTGAGCAAGGTGTTTCTACATCAAGGTTACTAGCTGTTACTAAGTCCAAAGGCCATAAAAACATCAAGGTAATGGATTACGATGGGCATCGTTCATGGATGTTGACCAATGATAAGCATATCAATACATTAGCTGATTGGGGACATGACAATACTCAAATATTTTTTACTTCATTTCGCCCAGGCTATCCTTCAATTTATCGGGCCGACCTCAGTAATGGTAGGCGTAAGCATATCACACCCGGGGTGCAGAGTTTTGGTCCTAAGGTTCACCCAAAGGGTGCGAAACTTTTGTACACTAAGCAGCAGTCACATGGCTCTGATGTCTACCGACTTGACCTATTGACAAATAAATCCACACAAATCACTTATGGTCGAGCCACAGAGACAAGTCCGGAGTGGTCGCCCAATGGCTATGAAGTTTTGTATACCTCAGACAAAGGTGGCAATCCCAAAATTTACAAAGTTGATTTTGATGGTCTGAATGAAAAACGCATCACATGGGGGCGCCAATACATTGAAAGTTCTGCCTGGTCACCTAAAGGTGATAAAATTGCTTACGTAGGTATGGATAAGGGGCGTCTAAATGTTTATGTTATGAACATTGATGCTACTGGTGTGCAGCAATTAACAAGCGATAATGGAAACAATGAATCGCCGACTTGGTCTCCAGATGGCAAGATGATTGCTTTTTCTTCAAATAGAAAAACAGGCACACCCCAAATTTATATTATGCGAGCAGATGGAAGTGGAGTGACGCAAATGACACACGGCGCACCACATACCGCTCCTCGTTGGTCCAAATAAAAACAAAAGGATAATACAATGAAAACACTTTTAAAACTAAGTACTCTCGCTCTATTTACGATTGCTATGATGGCATGTGCAGACGATCCAGTTCCTGAAACGGATCCAATTGAAGACCCAACCACAGCTATGGAAAGTCCTGTTGAAGAGGTTAATAATGGACAATCAGATGTAGATATTGAATCATCTGAGGTTCAGCTTGAGCGTGAACGCGCAGAGCTTGAGTTATTGCTTAACAAATTAATGGGCTCAGACATTTATTTTGATTATGATAAATCAAAGCTGAATTCAGAAGCTCGCGATATCTTATCTCAAGTAGGTGATATCTTATTGAAGGAGCAAAAATTCTCTATTGTGATTGAAGGTCATACGGATGTTCGAGGTACTGAAGGTTACAATATGAGCCTGGGGTCTAAGAGAGCTGAAGCTGTTCGTGGATATCTGATTGATTATGGGGTTTCTAAGGGTGATATATCTACAGTGAGTTTTGGCGAAGAGAGTCCAAAAGTTAACGGTGAAAGTGACAGTGCAAACACAGCAAATCGCCGTGCGAATTTTCAAGTGAAAATAAAATAGGTAATCAATGAAGTTATTAACTAAAACAACCTTATACAAAACAATCTTGGGCCTAGTGTTACTAGTTCTGAGTGCTTGTTCGCAAGTCACAACACTTAGAACCACAGAAATTAAATCAGTAGAATCTAATTTGGGTTTAAAAATTGATTCTTTAGAATTGAAAATTGATTCGATGCGGTCCAATCAACAGAGTTTCCAACGTCGTATTCAAGCTGATTTAGGTTCACTTGTGGGAGTTCAAGAAAATGGCATCAATCGAATGGTGTCCTTACTTGAAGAGATGGGTTACACTGTTGATAAGGTTGCGGTGAGTACTAATCAGATTAAGAATAATCGTGTAAAAGTAATACATGAATTACGTGGATCAGATTCGTCTTCTCAAGCTTCAACCAAAATCACTTCTCTAGCGGGAATTGAAGTTGAAAAATTATTTGCAACAGCGCAACAAGATTTTAGTGCTAGTCGTTTTAAAGAAGCCTATAAACAATTCAACAATATCTATAAGCTTGACCCCAAAGGTCGCCGAGCTGAAGATGCTCTTTATTGGATGGCAGTATGTTATGAAAGAACTGAAAAACACGACTGGGCAGCGACGGTCTTTGATCGTTTGACTAAGGAGTTCCCTGAAGGTTCAAAAATGTGCACAACCCAATTTCATCTCTCTCGAATTGCAGCCAAAAAAGAGGATGTAGCTAGTCAGAAAAAACATCTACAAACGATTATTGAGCATCCCAAGTGTGGTGGAACTAACGAGCAACAAAGAGCCTCAGACGAGCTAAAAGCTTTAAAATAATAGTATCAACAAATATTCAAGTAAAAATTTAAAACCGAATCTGGATTACAGACTCGGTTTTTTTAATAACTAAGATCAAAATTTTTTATTCAAACTAAGCTGACTTTAAAGCGAGGCCCAAGCCAAAGGATTTGTCATCGTAATGGAATGTGATAACCATACTTAGCACATCTTTGGAGTCAGAAATAACATGTCCCTTGCCTTTAATGACCGATGGTAGAGAAATTTAAATATTGAATTCAGAAAGATTTTTCTTGGCATAACCTACAGTAATATTTGCAAGCTCACCAATTGCATCAGTGACATCCTCATTGAGTTCGGTGGTCGGTTCACCAACAAAGCGAGTGACGACATCTCAAGCGACATCAAGTGTGAAACAAAGGCTAATTGCACCTTTTACTTCACCCGAGAGCCCAATAATCCCAATAATATCGTTTGTCAGATGGGTGTTGTCTTTTAGCCTAATTTCACCTGGTTTGAGCTCAGCTATGACCATTGTTTTAAAAGATTCAATAGTGGCTGAGATAAATGGGTTGATGTGCCCAAGGTTGACATTTGCCATATAAAAAACCCTTAAAGGTGTTTTTTTTCATGCTTGTATGATTATCCAACGTAAAAAAGCAAAAAACAGGCTTTTTTTACCAGCTATCATCCTTGTAGTATTTGGTGCCAAATTTTATCTTTAGACCCATGAAAAATAAAAAAATCGGCATATTAGGTGCCACAGGTTACACAGGCATAGAATTACTACGTCTTTTAAGAAACCATTCTGAGTTTGAAATTGACTTCATAACTTCAGAGAGATATGCTGGCCAAAGGCTAGATCAGGTGTTTCCGGCTTTAACGGGTAAACTGGCTGGAGCACTCAGCTTTATTTCAATGGTGGATGCTAGTCAAAGATCGGTAGCAGGTGTTTTTTCATGCCTACCTCACCAAACTGCGGCCGAAGAATTAAAACTATTCTTAGATAAAGAAGATGTCGTTATTGTCGACCTTTCTGCTGACTTTCGTCTTAATTCTGCAGCACTATACGAACAATATTATTGTCCACACCCAAGGCCTGAGCTTCTTGAAAAAAGCATCTATGGGCTTTGTGATCTTTTTGCTGAAGAAGTGAAATCATCTAAACTGATTGGCAGTCCAGGCTGTTACCCGACCTCGATTCTTTTGCCATTGATTCCACTTCTTCAGAAGGGGTTAATTGAAGCTCATGGGATCATTTCTGATTCCAAATCTGGGACTTCTGGCGCGGGTAAAAAAATCTCTGAAGGTACCCATTTCATGGAAGTCCATGATAGTTTTACAGCATATGGTATCGGTGATACACACAGACATTGTTCAGAAATTAATGAACAATTAAGTCTTGCGTCAGGTGAAGAGGTTAGCATAACTTTTACGCCTCACCTACTTCCAATAGCAAGAGGGATATTGAGTACGATTTATGTCAAGCCAAAGACTGGTGTCAGTTATGCTCAAATTCAAGAGACTCTGAGAGAAACATATGCTGAGGCGACATTTGTAAGTATTTCTGAAAAGATCCCTAAGACTTCTTGGGTTCGTGGAACTAACCAATGTATGATATACAGCCAGCCAACTCATAACGAATCACAAGTTGTGATAGTATCTGTGATTGATAACCTTGTCAAAGGTGCATCAGGTCAGGCATTGCAAAATATGAATATTGCACTCGGTGTTGCTTCTGAACTCGGATTAGAAGTATAATTAAGACCATAGATTAATTTGAAATTTACACAAGGAAATTCAATGTCTCAAACTACCAGCATTACAAAAACACTTGCCATTAAAATTGGCGGTTCAATGGCTGTAGATGACCAGGCCTTGAGTGGATTATGTCAAGCTCTTGCTCAACTGAGTATTTCTGGCTATAGATTGATACTCGTACACGGTGGTGGCAAAGATATCAATGAAAACCTAGAGCTACTCAGGCAGCCACCTCGTTTTATTGATGGTTTAAGAGTCACTGACGCATCTGTTCTCAAAATGGTTGAAATGACATTGAGTGGATTTGTAAATAAGAAACTCGTTAAATTACTCCTTACTCAAAAATGCCAGGCAGTAGGCATCAGCTCTGTTGATGCAGGACTGATAGAAGCCTCTAAGAAACAAAGTGATCTTGACCTCGGATTTGTCGGTCAAGTAGACCAAGTCAACCCTGCGATCATCCAACATTTATGGGCAGGCTGCTATTTACCAGTGGTATCCCCTGTCTCATGGGGCGGTGGCGAGCAATCCCTCAATGTCAATGCTGATGTAGCGGCAAGTGAAATCGCCAAGGCATTAAAAGTGGATCAACTCTTATTTATATCAGATGTTCCGGGTGTGATGGAAAACAAAATTGTGATGCCAACTATGGACCGACGATCTATTGAATCTAAAATTGAGTCAGGAGTTATCCTTGGTGGTATGATTCCTAAAGTTCAAAGTTGTATAGACTCGGTAGAAAACGGAGTATCAAAGGTTCATATCTTAGGTTGGAAAAGCGCCCAAGACTTAGTGGATCAAATTCAAGGAAAAATTAATTATGGCACTATCATCCACAACTAAGCCAGTCGAAGAAGTCAAACCTGCAGATTTAGAAAAGCAATATCATATGCAAGTCTATCCGCGCAACCCGATAGAATTTACTCATGGCAAAGGGTCTTTTCTTTTTGATGTCAGCGGTAATTCTTATCTAGACTTCTTATCGGGTATTGCAGTCAACTCTCTTGGGCATGCTCATCAGGGGATCCTAGCTGCTATCAATACTCAAGCTAGCCAATATATCCACCTCAGTAACCTCGTTCAAATGCCGGCTCAGTCAAAGCTTGCGGCAACCCTGGCAAAAGCCTGCTCTCAAGACAGAGTGTTCTTTTGTAATTCAGGTACTGAGGCCAATGAAGCCTTGTTGAAATTTGTCAGAAAATATTGGGCCTTGAAAGGTCAAACTGACAGAATTGAAATCATCACCTTTGAAAATTCCTTTCACGGTAGAACATGTGGTGCATTAGCACTTACAGGACAATCTAGGTTACAAGAGAACTTTGGACCACTTGTCCCTGGAGTCACAGTTCTTAAATTAAATGATATTGAAGGTCTTAGGGCTGCCTGCTCAAATAAAACAGCAGCAATATTGATGGAGCCAATTTTAGCAGAAGGTGGAATCCTTACTCCAAGTGCAGATTTTGTGAATGCTCTTCATGCAATGAAAGAACAACATGAGATTATTCTATGTGCAGATGAGATTCAAACAGGTGGTGGGAGGCTAGGGACATTCCTTGGTTCAACAAGTATTGGCTACCAACCAGATATTGTCAGCATGGCCAAACCTATCGGTGGTGGGCTTCCATTAGGGGCCGTTTTATTGGGTCAACAATATGCAGATGCGATTGTACCTGGGGATCATGGAACCACATTTGGTGGTAACCCGGTTTCTTGTGCGGCAGGACAAGTTGTAGTAGATACAGTATTATCTGAAGGATTTCTTGACAATGTCCAAGAGAAATCTAAGTTGATACAACATGGATTAAAAAAATTATCCGATAAGTATGAATTTTTAGGCAACATAAGAGGTCAAGGACTATTACTAGGACTTGAAACAACTCTTAATCCTGCTGACGTCATTAGTGCCTGTCAAGCCAAAGGTTTGATTATTGCAAGAGCTGGTGCCAATGTATTGAGGTTTTTACCTCCACTTAATGTGGAAGTGAGCGAAGTTGAACAATTCTTAGAGACACTAGAAACTGTGTTTCAAGAGATAAATTAAAAGAGGCAAAAATGGCTGAAGTTAAAAAAGCAAAAGCGGCTCCTAAAAAAGCAGCTAAAAAAGTAGTAGCGAAGAAAGCTCCTACAAAAAAAGTAGCAGCTAAAAAAGCTCCTACTAAAAAAGCACCTAAGAAAGAAAAACTGAAAGTTGTTCTTGCGTATTCTGGTGGTCTTGATACTTCTATTATCATTCCTTGGTTGATTGAAAACTATGATTGTGATGTGATTGCTTATGCAGCTGATGTGGGTCAAGGTGATATTGATGCCAAAGCGCTTAAGAAAAAAGCAATCGCATCGGGTGCAAAGAAATGTTACGTACTAGATCTTCGTAAAGAATTCTTAGAAGACTACGTCTGGCCAACACTTCGCGCAGGTGCCAAATACGAAAACACATATCTACTAGGTACTTCATTTGCACGTCCGCTGATTGCAAAGCATCAGATGCTGATTGCTCAAAAAGAAGGCGCAACAGCTGTTTCTCATGGTGCAACTGGTAAAGGCAATGACCAAGTGCGTTTCGAACTAACTTACCTTGCAATTGACCCTAAGATTCAAATCATTGCTCCTTGGAAAGACCCTAAGTGGACCCTTTCTTCGCGTGAAGAGTGTATTGATTATGCTGAAGAAAAAGGCATCCCTCTTGGTGGGATATCTAAGACTAAGATTTACTCTGAAGATGGTAACCTCTGGCATCTATCTCACGAAGGCGGAATCCTTGAATTCCCAGAGACAGAACATAATTACGACATGTTGACTATGACAAACACTTACGAAAAAGCTCCTAACAAAGCCGAGTATGTAACTGTTGGTTTTGAAAAAGGCAATCCAGTTTCTGTGAATGGTAAAAAAATGGGCGCAATCAAACTTCTTGAAGCGCTCAATAAAATAGCCGGTGAACATGCAGTAGGACTTCTTGATATTGTAGAGAACCGTCTGGTAGGACTTAAATCTCGCGGAGTCTATGAAACTCCAGGAGGCACAGTACTATATAAAGCTCATGAGCTTCTTGAATCCTTAGTACTAGACAAGTCTACATCTCAAGAAAAACTGCACATGGCAAATACTTATGCAAACCTTGTGTATAACGGTGAGTGGTTTGTACCTCTTCGCCAAGCACTAGATGCATTTGTGACTGAGACTCAAAAAGTAGTAACAGGTAAAGTGACTTTAAAACTTTACAAAGGCAACATGATTCCAACACACATCTCTAGCCCGTACTCCATTTATGATGACGAGCTTGGTGGATTTTCTGATGTTGAGACATACAACCAAGAAGATGCCAATGGTTTTATCCGTTGCTTTGGATTACCAATGGTGACGCGTCAATTGAAATTAGGTGATAAGTCTCCGGTAGAGTTCTAAGTTGATTGGTGTAGTAATTCCAGCTGGGGGAGTTGGCGCTCGTATGGGCGGCGATAAGCCCAAACAGTTTTTGGAAATTCAGGGGCGTCCGATTTATCGGCACGCCCTTGATGTTTTCCTAGAGCACCCTCTTATCTCTGAGATTGTTTTTGTATGTGGCGCCGATTGGTTAGCTCACTTCTCAGACGAATTCAAAGATCTACCTATCAAGGTTGTCGTTGGTGGCAAAGAACGTTGGAATTCAGTTTATAACGGTCTTCAAGCTTTAAGTGATGATGTTAAAAGTGTGATGGTACACGATGTGGCTCGTCCGTTTTTACCTCAGTCGCTTTTAGAATCCTGTATAAGTGAGCTTCAGGCTGATCGTTCGTTTGTGGTGGCCCTAAAAGCAGTTGATACCATCAAGCGTTCAAGGACCGCCAGCCAAGTAAATAAGTCCTTGAATTCAAATGTCATCACAAGCTCTATTGTGGATGAAACATTGAATCGAGATGAAATTTGGTTGGCGCAAACTCCCCAGGGAAGTTCTAAGCAACTCCTCATTGATTGTTTTGATTCGATGAGTCAAACAGATCAAAACCCTACTGATGAAGCTTCAGTTCTTGAAGCTTGTGGCATTGATGTCCACCTTATTGAAGGCTCAAGTTGGAATGATAAACTCACCACCCCTGAAGATCTTTCAAAATTTCAAAGCTGGCTTCAAGTAGCTAACCATAATAAAAATTAAAAGCGAAAGAATTAGAAATGTCATTTGAATATAGATCAGGCATCGGATATGATGTCCACAAATTAGTAGAAGGCCGTGACTGTATAATTGGTGGAGTGAAGATTAATTTCCACAAAGGTTTACTTGGCCACTCAGATGCTGATGTGCTCGCTCATGCAATTGCAGATGCTCTTCTAGGTGCTGGTGGTTTTGGAGATATTGGGACATTCTTCCCAGATACTGATGCGCAGTTCAAAGGCATGGACTCAATGAAAATTCTTGAGCATGTAGCTAATCACCTCCGTGCCAACGGATTTGAAATAGTCAATATTGATTCTGTAGTGATTGCAGAAGTCCCCAAGATTAACCCCCACAGAGTGGCTATGCAAAACAGAATGTCAGAAGTTTTAGGTTTAGAAGCGTCAAGGCTCGGGGTCAAGGCCACCACTAATGAAAAAATGGGATTCTTAGGCCGCCAAGAAGGTATAGCAGCTCAAGCAGTTGCTTCAATCAAGAAAGCTATTTAAGAGCTTTATTTGATATTTCAAGGTAGTAAAAGTTTGAAAATTGAGTTTTTTGAGTAATTCTAAGTGCGTATTCTCAAGGGTTTAAGCAAAAAAACTAAATTATCTCAAATTTGTTTTCACACTTGATTCAAAAATTGCCCTTTTTAGCCTAAAAAAAGGGTTTTTTTGAATTATTTGAAAAGTTTTGTTTTTTTTACCAATTTGCTTTAAATTGATTGAAGTTCCTCCTGGATGTGTCGTAGAATAAAAAGGGATGACACTTAGTCTTGGAGGTCCATATGCTTACCACTGGAGAAGTCGCTAAACTCTTTCATGTTTCAGCACAAACAGTTATTAATTGGCTTGATCAAGGTCGATTACCATACGAGAGAATCGGCAAAGGTCCGAGAAGACTTACAGAAGCCTCAGTTCTTTCTTACATTAATGAAATAGGCATTTCAACGGAGGCACTTGATGGAGATATCTATGAAAGCCTTTTAAAGAAATCATCTTCTGTCCAGGTCAAAAAAGTTGACCCTATTGTTGTGGTAGATAAAGAAGGTGCTGTTTCTTCATGGAATGAAGGTGCATCTGAGTTATTTGGATACTCACTTATTGAAATGATGCATCAGCCTATTGATAAGATTTCTACTCGAGTTGAAGGTTCTGGGTCTGGCATGGAATATATGATTAGATCACCATGGCAAGGGAGTACTTTGGAATTTTATGCTCGACATGAGCTCAAGGGCAGCAAAGAGTTGCGCACTCGTGTAGTTGTTTCGAGATATTATGTGGATGTCAATCTTAAGGGTGGGTATCTCCTTGTATTCAAAAGTCAAGATAATTAGACTATTCGTGAATTCTCATTTATTTCTATTTAACGAGAACTAATTAGAACCAACTAGACCTTATTTGATCTAGTCATTCTTCCTTTTGATCAGATTCTTATTTTGAGAATCAGAAGTGCTAAATTTAAAAACAACCTCTCCCTTTTTGGTCATCCCCATTTGAGTTCGTGCCTTTTTTTCAATAACGAATAGGTTTTCTTGGAGGCCTATTATCTCTTTATTTTTTAAAATAACCTCAGATTTCAAGGAGTCAATCTCCATCTGTAGTCTGAGGTTTTCATCATTAATAGCAAATTGCCTAATCAGGCCATTAGAGCCAAGAAATGTTCTAATCACACCGTAAATAACTAGTAGGACAATGATGATAATGGCAGCAGCTTTTTTCATATAAGTAAATATAGCAAAGGCGACTAAAAAGATTCCTGATTAATTACAAACAAACCAATGGTTTTGAATATTTGAATAAATGAGATCCATCACTTCTAATAAGCTGAGTGCGGCTATTAAAGTTTTCCCATCAATTTTTAAAATCCCTAAAAGTTCGGATATACTCTCAATTCCATTCTTTATTTCGAAGTAAACCCTTTGAGTGACCCTATCCAAATCTTGAAGGATAGGGTGATGAGTTACTGGACCCTCAAGCTGTTTCATTGATGAAATACTTAGGTCCCAATTAAAATGCGGGAAAAAGCTTTGAAAATATTCAAGACTCTGTTCACTTTTCCACATGGCTGTGGCGCCGAGACTAATAAGGTTTAAAGGGCCTTGAGATAGGTGAGAGTTCCAATTACCCGGATGAGCCCAAAGTGCTTTTCCATCATCTAAAGCCATCTGTGCAGTAATCAATGAGCCACCGCGTGTTTGACTTTCAACCACAAGTAAACCTTCACTTATACCAGCAATCACTTGATTCCTCAAAGGGAAGCTTGATTTTGAGGCTGCCATCTGAGGGGCAAATTGAGAGGCAATAATGAGTTTGGAATGCCAATGAGATTTTCGTAATAAGTAAGGAGCGAAACCTTCACCGATGAGGGCAATTGTTTCAATACCTTGGTCAAGAGCAAATTGATGAGCAATAGTGTCCATTCCTTTGGCAAGGCCAGAAACAATACAAATAGGGGATTGCGTTTTCACCCAATCAAAAAGGTTATTCAACTTAATCTTAGCTTCAGTAGAAGATTTCCTGCTGCCCACAATACCAAAGCAGAGCTTTTCATTGATTGATTTAAGCTTCAGTTGAATATCTAATTCTGATAAATTTTGTTCAGAATAAAAACTCAGAACAGGGTGAGCCCATTGGCTTTGTTTCAGACTACGAGGATAGAAATCACTACGCCAGTGAATAATATGGATATGATGTAGGTATCCCCATTCTAATTCTTTAAGGCATTGAGCTTGCAGAGTTTCTGATTGAAAGATCGTCCAGGTTTTCATACTCAAGTCCAGGCTTCTCCAGGAAATTGGGTTTAACTCTTGAAGCTCAAATTGGTTAAGTGATTGAAATTTAAACCAAGATCTTACGCCGAGACCTGGGCAACGTTGTATTTTTAACCAGAATAATTTTTCATCCCAATGGATGATTTCACCCTTTACATCATATTGCACTTTATTCCCTCAGCTATTTAATAGGCTGTTATATGAGACGAGTGAGTGAGGTGAGTTGATCATAAAAGTTTATTGTCATGTTTCCCAAAGTTTTGAACGAAGAAAAATTATGCTAAAATTAAGGCGTAGAACATTTCTGAACACCCCCGAACAACTCAAAAGAGCGAGAAAATCATGCAGCCAAGCCAAGAAAATCAATATAGTTACGAAGATTTATTGACCATAATGGCACGCCTGCGTGGGCCCGGTGGTTGTCCTTGGGATATAGAGCAGGACAATCAAACACTTTTACCTTATTTGATTGAAGAAACGAGTGAGTTGATTGAGGCTATTCAAAACAAAGATGATTCACATGTAGAAGAGGAGCTTGGTGATGTACTTCTGCAGGTGGTTTTCCATGCTCAACTCGGGAGTGAGCGCGGAGTTTACGATATGAGCGGTGTGATTGATGGTATATCTAAGAAATTAGTCAACAGACATCCTCATGTGTTTGGTGAAAGCCAGATTAAAGATGCAGCAGCAGTTGAGGAGCAATGGGAAGAGATTAAGAAAAAAGAAAAAGGTAAAGAGCATCGCCAATCAATATTAGATGATGTGTCTCGCGCCTTACCTGGGCTTCAATATGCAGCTAAAATTCAAAAACGAGCAGCAAAAGTTGGATTTGATTGGCCTGACATGAGTGGAGTACTAGATAAAGTACAGGAAGAGATTGAAGAAGTAGAAGAGGCTCGTGAGTCAAACGATCAAGAGCATGTGGCTGAAGAAATCGGAGATTTACTCTTTAGTGTGGTGAATTATTCAAGACACTGTGGCGTGGATCCAGAAATTGCCCTTCGAGCGGCTACATCAAAATTCAAAACAAGATTTCAAGCCATGGAGAAAGCAGTTCCCAACCTAAAAGAAAAGAATTTGGAAGAGCTTGATGATTTGTGGAATCAGGTCAAAAAGGCCGGTCAAGTCGGGTCTTAGTTAGACGATTGAGGCCTTAAACTTTAAAAAGGTCTTGATATGAAAGAAATCTTTAAACGAAAATGAGATTATTTACAATAAGCCCCATTGCAAAGACAATGATGTAACTAGCCCAAATCAAGTGGGAGAAATAGTTCCATCCACGTGTAAAGGAGTTTTTCTCCTCCAAATTCTTGATTTTAACCTCAAATAGGTTCTTTTTGAACTGTTTAAAGCCAAAAAATCCAAATCCAGCAGCTGCAATTACTAAAAAGACAATGCTCATATTACTTCCTCGTTTGGCACAAAATAGACAATATAGCCACTATGGGCAATAACTCCCTTGTTAAAAACCATTGTAGTTCTTAAATTTGTGACCTACCCTGGTGGTTTTCCATCGGGGCGATGTCATTTTATTACCCTTTTTGAAAGGTACCGCCGTGAGTTTGTCTCCTAGAGTTGAAGAAATTTCTCGCTCAATCTGTGAAGAGCAAGGGCTCGAGCTTGTTGAACTTGATATGTTCATCTCAGGTAAGAGAACAATTCTCCGCGTATACCTATGGAAAGAGGGTGGAGTAAATGTTGATGACTGTTCTAAGTTCAGCCGTGAGTTCGGTGCTATAATGGATTTAGATGATGTTATTGAAGCAGCTTACTTCTTAGAGGTGAGTTCACCGGGTGTTGATCGCCCTTTGAAAACAACTCGAGATTTTGAACGCAACTTACAAAAGTTTGTCAAATGCACTTTAGGAAAGCCCAGTCCTGTGGATGGCCGTAAAGTAATTATTGGTGAGCTAAAAGCTGTGAACGATTCTGAACTCATACTTCATGTGAAGGATGAGGAGCACCAGATTTTCCGCGATGACGTTATAAACGCCAAAGTAGAGATTCAATTCTAAAGAGAATACTATGAAAACTGATATGAAAATAAATCTTTTGGAAAGTCTCGGCAGTGTTGCTGAAGGTAAAAGCATTGACGGTGAAATCATTCTTGATTCACTCAAAGAAGCTTTGATTACTGCTGCACGGAAGTACACCAATATTCAAAAGCGTTTCGAAGTTGATATTGATACGGAGTCGTCTGAGATCAATGTGTTTTTATCTGTTGAAGTGGCAGATGATTATCCGGATGTGGATGAGACATTAACGGCTGAAGAAGTTGCTGTCATTGATGAAGGTTATATGCTTCTTGACGAAGCCCTTGAGTATAATGAAGATGCTCAAATTGGTGACCTACTAGAGATGGAAATCCCTATTCAAAATTTTGGTCGCATGGCTATTCAGACTGCCAAACAAATTCTTATGCAAAAAGTTCGTGATGCCGAAAAAGTTCGCATCATTAGAGAATACGAAGATCGTGTTGGAACTCTAGTAGATGGAACTGTTCAACAAGTTGACCGTGGAAATATCCTAGTCAAATTGGGTAAAACTGAAGCTGTATTGCCTCCGCGTGAACAAATTCGCAAAGAGCGTTATCGTCAAGGTGATCCGATCAAAGCATTTATATCAGATGTTGCTGATACGGCTCGTGGTGCACAGGTAATTTTATCTCGTTCTAATGGCCAGTTCTTGATTGAGCTATTCAAAATTGAAGTTCCTGAAATCTACGATGGAATTATTGAAATTAAAGCAGTTTCTCGTGATCCAGGTTATAGAGCAAAAATTTCTGTTTTATCACATGACGAACGCATTGACCCGGTGGGTGCTTGTGTTGGGATGAAAGGTAATCGCGTACAAAGTATTGTTCGTGAATTATCAAACGAACGCATTGACATTGTACCTTGGTCAAACGACCTAGGTACATTCATTCGCAGAGCAATGGCACCAGCTGAAATCTCTAAGATGATGATGGTACCTGAAACAACTCGCGTTGTACTCATTGTCAGCGAAGATGACCTTAGCCAAGCAATTGGACGTAATGGTCAAAATATTCGCCTTGCTAGTCAGTTGACTGGTCGCGAATTAGAAATTTATGGTGAAGAGCAATATCTTGGATTTACTCAAGAAGAGCGCAAAGCTATTGAAGAAGAACGTCAAGGTGATACCTTGCTTAGCCCTGAAGAGATTGAAGCTGAACATGCTTCAAATGACAAGCTTTCACAACTTGAAGGTTTGTTCTCTAAAGAAGAAGCTGAAAGCTAATTTATAATGTAATTAGTTTTAAAATTTATACATAGAAGAGTCGGAAGAAATCGAATGTCAGAAGTAAAAACAAAGAAAATTAACACAATTGCCAAGGAATATGGTGTTCCAGGAGATGTCATAGTACATCTTCTCAAAGACAAAGGCGTAGAGGTACATTCAACTGTATCATCTATCGATGCTAAGTCTTTCGGACTCATCAAACAGGATTTGCTCAATGCTAAAGACAAGCAAGTAGCACCTAGAAAAGTTTCCGGTGTTAAGAAGAACATTGCGAAACCTTCAAGCCCTGCTAAAGATGAATCACCTGAGATTAAAAACAAAGTGGCCAACAAACTTGGAGCGAAGGTTACACTTCGCAAGCGCACACCTAGTAAAGACGGTGATGTGCAAGTTCCTATCGCTCAAGCTAAAGCTAAAATTGTTATTCCAAAAACAGAAAATTCGAGCGCTCCTCAGTCAAAACCTGACGCACCAGTGAATAAAGAAGCAATCAAAAAACTTGATTCACTTTTCACAGAGAAGTCTGCTAATGACAAGAGCTCAGCTCCTGCAAGCCAATCAACTCCAAAAGTTGAAAAGTCTATAGCTCAACCTGAAGTAAATAAAGAGCCTGTGTCAAGTAAGGCTCCAATTGAGTACAAGAGAGCAGAGCCTAAAGCGGGCACTTCAAATAATAAATCAAGTCAAGCTCCTTCTGAGACATCAAAAGCTTCTGACGAAAAGCCAGGACGAGCTAAGCCGGTTCAATTAAAGGATGCTGAGTTAAAGACTGCTTCTCTAAAAGTTAAAGTTGAAAAACCAAATGATGAAATGGCTGCTCGTATTGCAAAATACGCCAACCGTGGAAATCAAGGCGGTCGCGGTGGAAACCGTGATGGCGGCGGTCAAGGTTATACCGGTACATTCGGTGCTCGCGGCGGCCAAGGCGGTGGAGCAGCAAGACCAGGCGGTGGCTATCAAGGCGGCCAAGGCGGTGGAGCAGCAAGACCAGGTGGTGGCTATCAAGGCGGCCAAGGCGGTGGAGCAGCAAGACCAGGCGGTGGCTATCAAGGCGGCCAAGGCGGTGGAGCAGCAAGACCAGGCGGTGGCTATCAAGGCGGCCAAGGCGGTGGAGCAGCAAGACCAGGTGGTGGCTATCAAGGCGGCCAAGGCGGTGGAGCAGCAAGACCAGGCGGAGGCTATCAAGGTGGCCAAGGTGGTGGTGGAGCAAGACCAGGTGGTGGCTATCAAGGCGGCCAAGGTGGTCCTCCTCGTGGAAACCAAGGTGCATTTGGTGCTACACATAGTTCTCCAGGAGGATTTACACCTCCAACGGCAAATGGCGCTCCAGGTGGAGCTCCTGCAGCGGGTGCCCCAGCAGCTGGAAAGCATGGTAAAGGCAAGAAGAAAAAGAAAGCACCAATACGCAAACCTGAAGAACGTGCTATCGAGATGAAGCATAACGTCAATCGCGTGATGGCCTCTCTTTCTAAAACACCGACCAAAAAGAAATATGAAAAAGGACAGCAAGACGAAGACGGCATTATTGAAGAAAGAAAAACATTAAAAGTTTCTGACTTCATCACAATTGCTGAGCTAGCTGGTATGCTTAAAGTTCTTCCTGCATTGGTTATTGCCAAATGTATGGAAATGGGCATGATGGTAACCATCAATAAGCGTATTGACTTTGAAACAATTACTTTACTTGCAGATGAGTTCGCGACTGACGTTGAGCTTCTGGAAGAGTACGAAGAAGAAGTTGAGGGTGAAGAAATTGACGAGGCCGCGCTAAGATCGCGCGCTCCAGTAGTCACAGTGATGGGTCATGTTGACCATGGTAAAACCTCCGTTCTTGACTTTATTCGTTCATCTCGTTTGACAAATGCCGAAGCCGGTGGTATCACTCAGCATATCGGTGCTTACCAAGTACAGACCGATAAAGGCTCGGTCACATTCCTGGATACTCCGGGGCATGAAGCTTTCTCAGCAATGCGTGCTCGTGGTTCACAAATCACTGACGTAGTTGTACTTGTTGTAGCAGCGGATGACCGCGTGATGCCTCAGACTATTGAATCTATTGAGCATGCTAGAGCAGCTAAAGTTCCAATCGTTGTGGCGATTAACAAATGTGATCTAGACACTGCAAATCCTGATAAAATTCGCGCAGAACTTGCAGCTCAAGGTATTGAAGTCGATACTTGGGGCGGTAAAGTTTCTTGTGTAGAAATCTCTGCTAAAACAGGTGCAGGGATGGACAAGCTTCTTGAGACCTTAGCTCTTGAAACTGAAATCCTAGAGCTCACAGCTAATCCAGCTATCGAAGCAAGAGGCACAGTGATTGAATCACGCCTAGACAAAGGTAAAGGTGCAATTGCAACTATACTCATTCAACAGGGTACTCTTAAAGTTGGTGACGTATTTGTAGCGGGTATTTACTTCGGTAAGATTCGTGCAATTATGGATGAAGTCGGCAAACCTATTAAAGAAGCTGGACCTTCACAGCCATGTCAAATCATGGGTCTTGAAGGCGCACCATTCTCTGGTGACAAGATTCAGTGTTACAAAGAAGAAAAACAAGCTCGCGGAATTTCTAATAAACGCCGTATGGCTGCCAAAGAACGTGAACTACAACGTCGTCAACACATGACGCTTGGTCAGTTGTTCGATCGCGTCAAAGCTGGTAGCTTTACAGAGCTTAATGTTATTGTTAAAGCCGACGTAGATGGTTCAGCAGAGGCAATTTCACAAGAACTAGAAAAATTATCCAACAAAGAAGTTCACATTAATATTATCCGTAAATCAGTGGGTAACATTAAAGAGGATGACGTTATGTTGGCAGCAGCTTCAGATGCAATTATCGTTGCATTCCACTTATTGCCTAACCCGGCAGTACGTGAGCTAGCTGAAAAAGAAGGCGTTGATCTTAAACAATACCGCATCATCTATGAAATCATTGAAGAGTTCAAAGGCGTTATGGAAGGTATGCTTAAACCTGAGACTCGTGAAGAAGTCGCTGGGGAAGCAGAAGTGAAAGAAATCTTCAACATCTCTAAAATTGGTAAAATTGCAGGTTCTGTAGTGACTAATGGTAAAGTGGATCTTGAAGCGAAACTTCGCATCTACCGTGGCGGAACTGAAGTGGGAGTTGCAAGTGTTTCTACACTAAAACGTCACTCTGAAGAAGTCAAATCAGTGAAAGCTGGCTTTGAATGTGGTATTGGTATTGATGGATTTGAAGGACTTAAAATTGGTGATACACTAGCGTTCTTCAAAACAATAGAAATCAAACGTAAACTTTCAGACGTTGAAAAATAATGGGTCGTCGACAAGAGAGGCTCAGTGTACAGCTAGCGCGTGAGATTTCAATACTTCTTCAAAGAGAAGTAAAAGATCCTCGCATTGGCTTTGCTACTGTTCAGCGTGTTGACTTAGCTGATGATTTAAGCTTTGCAAAGGTTTATATATCGGTCTTGGGTTCTGACAAAAATGAGCGTGATGCATTAATAGGTCTTAAGAGTGTGGCTCCATTTATTCGTGGTACACTTGGCAAGATTCTTAAAATCCGTCAAACTCCATTACTTGAATTTGTTATTGATAAAAACTTGGATCATGCAGATAGAATTTCTGAGCTCCTAGCTAATCTCAATGATCCAGATCTTCCAACTGAAGATGAGTCGTAATTAGGCTCACGTTTGAAATTCAATTTCAAAGGAACTCATGTCAAAGGTTCAAAAATCTAAAAAGACTCATAATGAAAACCCATCAGCTCAAGCTTGTGGGTTTTTACTTATGGATAAACCGGTAGGGATCACTAGCTTTAGATTGATAGGTCCAATAAAGTACCATTTCAAGCCAGCCAAAACTGGACACGCAGGTACACTTGACCAAGATGCACGAGGCTTAATGATTGTCGCAGTGGGTCGCGCAAGTAGATTATTACAATACGCAGAAGGTGCTCACAAAACATACGAATTCACTTTGCATCTTGGGCGAGAAACCGTATCTGCTGAATACTTTCATCAAGAAGTTCTGCAAGATATCGAGGGTCAAACCCTTACTACAACTGAATTGTTAAAGCTACTCCCAATCTTTACAGGTAAGATCAAGCAAACACCTCCGCAATATAGTGCTGTTAAAGTAGACGGTAAAAGAGCCTCTGATCGTGCAAGAGCCGGTGAAGAAGTCCTGCTTAAAAGCCGGGAAATTGAAATATTATCTCTTGAGGTGATTGATGAAGACGCTTTAAATAGTCCTGAAGAACCTCGTGCAAGTTTTCGTTTAAAATGCCATTGCTCAAAAGGGACCTATATCAGAAGTCTCGTCGTTGATTTAGCTAAAGAAGCCAATTTATTAGGTGCTGTGTCTGATATCTACCGAACTCAAATTGGTTCATGGAAAATTGAAGATGCACATAGTCTTCAAGACTTCCGAGATCAAGCAGCTTCTTTTGAAGACGCCGAAGGTGTCGTTGATAAAGAATCAAAACTCATAGAGCTTTCTAAGTTTTTAACTCCTCCACATGAATTTTTCCCTGAATGGCCCTTGGCTGTGGCTGGTGAAGCGGCAGAAGCTAAATTTACTCAGGGGATGAAGCAACGGCAAGATTTTGTCAAAAGCATGATTAAGATTGATAAAAAGAATCTTGAATCAAACGACACAGCTGCAAAGGACTCAATGAATACTGACCCTTTAAATGCAATCGTCAAATTTGATGCCAATCAATGGAAGTCAAAGCCTGGTTTTATATTAAACCAGGCTGGAGAATTAATATGTATGGCTCAAACAGTTGATGATCAGCTCACCCCCAAAATCGTCTTTAAATGAAAAGAGCGATTGTCACGGGGAATTTTGACGGGCTTCACGCAGGTCACGAACACTTATTGTTTGAGCTCAAGGCTTTGGCTACTCAACATAATTTGAAGCCTTGTGTAGTGAGTTTCGAGCCACACACCGACATTGTCACAAGCGAACCAACTGACCCATTTATACTTACAACCAACTTAGAGAAACGTCATATTCTCGAAGAGTTTTATGGTACTGAACTTCAACTTTTACCCTTTAATCGAGAATTCATGGAACTTTCTCCACAAGACTATTTAAAAAAAGTGCTTGTGGATAAATTAGGTGCTGGACTTTGGTTGATGGGTTTTAACCATACCTTTGGTAAGGGAGCACAAGGGCGTGATGACTCCTTAAATACTTTG
>CAWVXU010000046.1:0-20236 GCA_963934255.1 uncultured Fibrobacterales bacterium | reverse complement strand
GAAGGTTTCGTGATGATTTTCTTGTATCTGTTTCTGCTTTACTTTGTTTGATATAACCCGTTAGTATACGAGCATTTTCAGTATTGTCATAATAATGTAAGGGATCATCTGTCTCAGGATAGCTAATTAATTGGATTCCAACATTGTCTTGGTATTGCAATTCAAGTTCTGTTGTAACATCTTCTGCTTCTTTAATCTTCATGTGTTTGAGGAGAGTAGCAACGGCAAATCCACCAGCCATAGTAATAAAGCCATAACCGATATATTCTTGTATGTCATCGCCATGGCCAAATCGATCATAAACGGCATCTAAATTTTCGTCAGCAGCAGCTTGGTCGTATGAGTTTTGTTCTTCTACTTCGGCTGAGGCTTCTTCAATGGATTTTTCATATGGGTCATCAAAAGCGTCCTCGTCCTCGTCCTCGTCTTCAGTTCCGTATGTATTGGCCGTTTCTTCAGAAGGTGTATCAAAAGGGGATTCTACTGGGGCATCTGCTAGGGTGTCTGAGCTAAGTGGGTCCGATTCAGGCTGATCAGAAAGTGAAGGATCTTCATCTACAGGTGTAATAACTGCGAGTTGAGGGGCTACAACAGGGATTGCAGCGGGTGGAGTCATACCTTTTTTTAATTCATTAGTAACGCTTTTTAATGAGATAAAAGAGCTTTGGTGTGATATGAAAACGACTTCTGCATCAGCATACAAATATTTACCATCAAAAAAAATCATTTCTAAGTCTTCATCGAGTTCAGGCGATTCACTGGTGTAGAATTTTTTACGAGCCATTAATTTGTATGGTAAATCACCAGCTTCAAAAGCTTTTAGGTCCCCTGCTGAAGGTCCGGCTTTACCGCTGAAAAGTTGGTAAAGAACTGATTCTGAATCGAAGGGGTCTTCAAATCGTTGACGCATTATATAGCGTCCTTCGCGTAGGTCACCAATATTGGCTTTAGTGAGATCATCTGTAAACTCACCAACAATATGAGAATTAGCTTCCCCCTCTTCTTCATCGGTGAAAGTCGATATAGTTGGACCCATAGCCGAGGCTAGAGTGCTTAGTAATAAAACTAATAAACTGAGATTTCTTATAATCATCATCATTCTTAGGTTCTTTCTTAGAGACAATTTCGCCATAATATAATCAATTTAAGCAGAAAAAGGACTCTGTGATTACTACTTTTGACAAAAGCTTCGGGGTTTTCGTATAATATGAATAATTTGCACAGTTTTGTTTTAGGAGTTAATCACCGAACCTCTACCGTAGAGCTTCGAGACAAATTAGGTGTACCCGAAAAGCAACATTCTGCTGTCCTACAATTGTTAAAAAAATCATATTTTATCAAAGAAGTTGTACTGATATCCACGTGTAACAGGGTAGAATGCTATGGTGTAACATCCAATCTTGAAGAATTAGAACCCTTTTTGTATGAATTTTGGGCTAACCATTCAGGCTTATCCCCAGGTGAGATTAAAAAAAGTTCTTATTTTTATTCACATGGAGATACCGTCGAACACCTTTTCCGAGTTTCCTGTTCCCTAGACTCTCTTGTAGTAGGTGAGGGACAAATATTAGGGCAAGTTAAGAAGTCATATTTTATTGCAACTGATGCAGGGACGACTGGGATTTATTTAAATCACCTCTTTCAACAGGCCATTTCTCTTGGCAAAAGAGTTCGAACTGAAACAGAAATAAACCAGGGTGCGGTTTCAATATCATTCGCAGCGGTCGAAATTTGTAAAAAAGTATTTCAAGATTTATCAAAAAAATCAGCTCTCATCGTGGGTGTTGGGGAGATGGCGCGACTTGCTGCAACCCACCTTAAGGACGCGGGTGTCAAAAACATAGTTTTTGCCAATCGTACAATTGAAAATGCTGTTCCATTATGTAATCAATTTAATGCCGACGCTTTTTCGATTGAGGATATCCCCAAACGATTAGAAGATTTTGATTTGGTTATTTCATGCACCGGGGCTCCTGGAACTGTTATTTCTCAGACTAATATTAAGCTTTCTCAATCCAAGCGAAAATCCGCCACGACTGTGTATGTGGATATCGCAGCTCCAAGGGATATTGAACTTTCTGACCAGGATTTACCCGGGGTGTTTATTTTTAATATTGATGATCTCAAAAATGTGGTAAATGAAAATCGAGAAAAGAGAATGAAAGCCTCGCAGGAAGCCGAAAAAATCTTATTTGAAGAGCTAAGTGGATTTAGAAGTTGGTATTTGTCGCTTAATGTAGTTCCTCTTATTAAAAGCCTAAGAAAATCTTTTCAAGAGACATTGAATATTGAAGTGAATAAAACGACCAATAAATTAAGTGTTTCAGAGCAAGAAACGATAAAGAAATTGGGCTATTTATTCGTAAACAAACTATTACACAAACCTTGTTTAGAGTTGAAGAAACTAAGTGAAGAGGGTATTGCCGAAGAGTCAATATGGGTTTTATCCCGACTTTTTGATCTAGAAATTGAAAAAGGAAAAGCAGATGACTAAAGTTCGTGTAGGGACTCGTGGGAGTTTATTGGCCAGAACTCAGACTGGGATGGTGGTTAACTCCCTAAGAGAGGCTAATCCAGAGACTGAATTTGAGCTTGTAATAATTAAGACGACAGGTGATAAAGATCAAAATACGAGCTTGGCTCAATTTGGTTTTCAAGGTGTTTTTATCAAAGAGCTTGAAGAAGCTTTATTCAGTAAGGAGATTGATCTTGCTGTACACTCCCTTAAAGATGTTCCTCACGCAATCCCGAGCATGATGCAAATTGCTTCTTATATCAAAAGAGAAGATGTTCGTGATGTTCTGATTTCAAAAGATAATGTAAGGTTAGAAGAGTTACCTCAAGGCGCAGTTGTAGGCACTGGTTCACCAAGAAGACAGCTTCAACTGAGGAAAATTCGTCCGGATTTTGTATTTAAAGAGCTTCGTGGAAATATTGATTCTCGCATCAAAAAGGTTGAATCTGGCGAATATGATGCAGTTATTCTTGCTGCTGCAGGACTTCATCGTATTTCTTATCAAGATAGAATTTCACATTATATTGAAATTGATCAGATGGTTCCGGCAATTGCGCAAGGAATTATCGCAATTGAAACTCGTCGAGGTGACTCAGTATCTATAGAAATCGCTCGATCAATACAGGATGCAAATGCGCTTGTTGAGGCGAGTGCCGAAAGAACTTGGATGGTAAGAATGGGTGGTGGTTGTAAAGCTCCTATGGCGGCTCTTGCGCAGGTGCAAGGTGACCAGCTTCAATTTGAAGCGGTTCTAGGTGATTTAGGAAGTGACAAGATGATTTCAGTTAAAAAAACTAACTCTCTCCATGAATCACACACATGGTTGGAGGAGCTTGCTTTGGAAATGGAGCAAAAGGCCAAGAGCGCCGGTATACCACTTCCGTCAGAGCTACCAGATCATGCTCTAATTGATTCAAATTTCAAAAAATAGAGAGTTAGCCTCAAATGAAAATAACAACGAGACCCTTGTTACGTATCCAGGACAAATTGTACCCTGTTGATGTGAGGAAAATACCTCTTGTCGAGTTGAGACCCTTGCAGCATAAAGCTTTTGAAAACAAAAGCTTTAGAATTAATAAAGAAATTCTTGTCCTTTTGACTTCACCCGGGACGATTGACTTTATCGAAACATGGCTTAAAGATTTGATTCAATCAAATCAAGTTAAAGTTTTGTCCTTGAGCGAAGGGGTAAGTAAAAGTCTTAATAACGTCGGATTAGAGCCTTATTGGACTTCTGGTGTTCCAAATGTCGCAGCAATGATGACTGAAATTTCGAAGGCTAGACCGAGGCTTTTTGATAAAAAGCCAGAAGAGTACTTGTTTATACATCCATGCAGCTTAGAGACCAATCTTAAACAGTCAGTTTTCACCAAAGTGACAGGTATAGAAATTCGGAATATTCTTGTTTATCAGCCTGTATTGCCAAATTCAAGTTTAGATGACTTGCTCAGTATCATTAATGAAATAGACCTCAAATGGTTCTTCTATTCAGGATCGGCGGTACGTTCATTTCAAAAATGGATATCAAAAGCGGCTATAGATCAAAAAGTTTTTTACACCTGGAGTTTTCAATCCATAGGTGAGTCTTCAGCTAAAGAGCTGAATAAAATGAATTTAAAATATGAAAGCCTTAATATAAATGAGGCCGAACAAGTCTTATACGGAGTCTAATATGAATGAATTATGGAATAGAGCCCAAAAAGTATTACCTGGTGGAGTCAATTCTCCAGTAAGAGCCTTCCGAAGCGTGGGCGGAGACCCAATTTTTATTGATAAAGCCAAAGGGTCCAGAATTTTCGATAAATCAGGGAAATCGTATATTGACTTTGTAGGTTCTTGGGGGCCTATGATACTTGGACATTCTCATCCTCAGGTGGTTGAGGCGACTAAAAAAGCACTGGAAAAAGGCGCATCATTTGGAGCTTGCTGTGAATTGGAAGTTGAATTTGCGGAAATGGTTTGTGAACGAGTTCCTTCACTTGAAATGGTAAGAATGGTCAACTCCGGAACTGAAGCTACTATGTCAGTCGTGCGAGTTGCTCGAGGTGTCACAGGAAAAGAAAAGCTCATTAAATTTCGTGGATGTTACCATGGGCATGCGGATGCTTTTTTAATCGAAGCAGGTTCAGGAATGGTCACTCATGGAGAGCCTAACTCTAAAGGAGTTACTCAAGGTGCAGCCAAGGATACTTTACTAGCTGAATACAATTCTCTAGAAAGTGTTGAAAATGTTTTTAATGCAAATCCGAACGAAATAGCCTGTATTATTGTTGAGCCTGTGGCGGGAAACATGGGTCTTGTTCCCCCAGTTGATGGTTTTTTACAAGGGCTTAGAAATCTATGTGATAAACACAACGCTTTATTGATTTTTGATGAAGTGATGACGGGCTTTCGTTTAAGTTCTGCTGGTGCAGAGGGACTTTATGGCATCACACCTGATTTAGCGGCTTTTGGTAAGGTGATTGGCGGAGGCCTGCCTGTTGGTGGATATGGTGGTAAAAGAGAGTTTATGGAACAAATCTCTCCTCTAGGACCTATTTACCAGGCTGGAACTTTGTCTGGAAACCCAATGGCCATGGCCGCAGGGATTGCCACTTTGACTGAACTTGGTCGATCTGGTTTTTATCAAGAGCTTGACAATAAATCACTAGCCTTGACCCAAAGGGTTTTGGATGGAGTCAAGGACTTGCAAATCCCTATTCATCTTCAGCAGGTCGGCTCTATGTTTACTTTCTTTTTCCAAAATGGTCCAGTTCAAAACTTTCATGATGCATGTCAAGGAAATGATGAGTACTTTGCTAAGTTTTTCCAAGGATTATTGGCAAGAGGTGTTTATGTTGCACCTTCAAGTTATGAGGCATTTTTTATGAGTGCAGCTCACAGTGAAGAAGACCTAGCATTTGCAGGTGATGCGATGATAGAAGTTCTGACAGAATTGGCTCAATAGAATATATTCTAGATAGGGAGATTTCCAGCTTATGAATTGGTTCATCTTAATTTTTACAGTAGCATCACTCTGGGCTCAAGGTTCAGAGGATAATATTCGTTTTCAATTGGCAAAACAGTATGAAAAAACGTCAAATTATGACCGTGCATTAGGAGAGTATCGTGCATTTTTGGTGGAATTCCCTAATTCTGAAGATGGTTATATTGCTTTGGGGCGGGTTTATCAAAAGAAAAACGCTATCTCAACTGCTGCCAAGCAATACCAAAAAGCGCTTGATATTAACCCAAAATCACCAGAAGGACTTAAATCCTTAGCCAAAGTGAGAGAATCTCAACAAAAGACTGAAAAAGCGATAGGACTATACAGAAAGCTAGCCAATGCTTCTATTAAGGATAAGGAATTTGCTGAGGCTAAAATTTCAAATTTAATGAAAGTAAAGGCCAGACAAGGCAATAAAAATCAAAAGGTTGGGAGCCTAACTCAAGAAAGCTCGGTTTATTCTTCAGATCTATTTGCAAAAGCAAGGATGTTGACGGATAAAGGCCAAGACAAAAAAGCCTTAAAACTTTGGCGAAAAGTACTCAAGAAAAATCCGGGCAATCCTGGTGCATATTATTTTGCTGGTGTAAATAGATATAATCTAAAAGATTATGACAACGCTAGGATTAATTTTTCAAAATCCAAATCATACCCTGAAAAAGGATTTAATGCATCTTATTATCTCGGTCGGATTGCAGAGAAAAAGAATAAACCTAAAGAAGCAATTAAGAATTATAAAGATTATTTAAAGAAAACAACTCACGCCCCTGGTAAAAAAGAAGTGGAATCAAGGATTAAAAGATTATCTAAGACCCCTTCAAATCCCTTAGCGAAGCAAGATTCAGATAAACCTGATGCCAAAGATGGCTCTGAAGCTGCAGATTCAAATGAAGTGAGCAAAGCACCAAAACTATCTGGTAAAAATGCTCCTGATAAGGTAATGACATTAAATACTGGGCTATTCTTTGCTCTTCAAGATAAAGAGGCTCGAGGTACTGATGAAATAAATAAAGCATGGTCCAAATATAGCCGATCAAAAATTGATGATGCGATTGATATATTAAAGGAAATTTTTAGAGACATGCCTGCATCTCCTAATGCACTGGCTGCTCAATACAATTTAGCGAGTATTTATCTTGAGTTAGGTTTAGGGAAGCGTGTAATAAATACAGGAAGAATGATACTTCGTAACAACCCGCCTGAGCCATATTTGTCTTCAATAAAATATCTAATAGCTAAAGCTGAATTTGAGGTAGGCTCAAAGAAAAAATCGCTTGAGTTGATCAAACAGGTAAAAATTGGTGGAGCCCTTGGACCAAATGGAGCCGACAAATTAGGATTTGAAGCCGAACTTGCTAAGCAATTAGACCAAGGTGAAGTGGGGATTGAAAAACTAAAGCTTGCCATTAAAAATGCTAAGACAACTGAAAAGAAAAGACTTTTGAAATATGATTTATCAAGTATCCTACTCGAGAAAAAGAAAGTAGAAGAAGCGATTGGGATATATAAAGATATCATTTCTCAATGTGAAAAAGGTACAACTGATGAGATTTGCCGAAGAGCATTTGTAGGTGTTGCCGATGAAAACTTTAAGTTGAAAAAATGGGATATTTCTGAAAAGTTCTACAAACAAGTTTTGAAAGAATTCAAAGATCCCAGCGACTCTCCCTGGGCTCAGTATCAATTAGGGAACATTTTTGCTCAACAGAAGAAATTTGATAAGGCAGTCAAGAGTTATAATTTAGTCAGTGAGAAATATTCAGAATCCTATTGGGCTTCTCAGGCGCAATGGAAACGTGAAGATGCAATTTGGCGTAAAGAATACGAAGGGGTGTTGTCCAAATGAGTGATTTGAAAATCTTCGACGATTTAGAAACTCTATTGAATGAACAAACCCACCTGTTTGATCGCGTGATCATTATTCAAAATGCGATACTCAAAACTTTAGATGAAGAAGCTGATTTTTCTAAAATGATGGATCTTCTTAATCAAAAAGAAGAAATCGTTACTAAAATCTCTAGTAATTCCCTAGAACATCAACCATTTATAGCTGATTGGATGCAACGAAAAGCGGAACTAGCACAGGACCCAAGATATCATAAAGTGGATTCCTTGTTGGAAGTTGTTTCAAAAAAAGCCAAGCTGATTCAAGATCAAGATGAGAAAATGATAAATTTTTTCAATAACCAAAAAAACACTCAAGCTGATGTCGATCCTCAAAATTTATTAAATGCCTATAGAGGTTTACGCTAATGTCTGTAGATCCTCAAAAAGTACCTGATCCCGAAGAATTTCAGAAAGTTTTTGAGTGGTTTAATGACACTGTTTCAAGACTAGAAGAGGCCTATGGTCATCTAGAAGTAAAGTTTGGTGATGTGAATCGCGAGCTCGATGAAAAAACAAATCGACTCAATCAAATGGAAGAAAACCTGAAGACTTTGCTTGGTTCGATGAAACCTGGTGTAATTATGGTTGATGGTGAGATGAGATTAACTCAGGTTAATTCTTCTGCTGAAAAATTATTGGGGATTAGTCAAGCTGATATTGTTGATAAATTGATACAAGATGTATTTCCGATTGACTCTGGTCTTGGTCGTTCATTCCCAAGGACTTTTAAAAATCCATTAGAAATCATTGATGAGGACCGGTATATCAGATTTCAAGATAAAGAATTTCCTGCAAATTTTAAAAGTTCTGCCGTTATAGATGTTGATGGAAATATTATTGGTTTAATTGAAACGTTTTCAGATTTAAGTTCGTTTAAAAAGCTGGAAGAAGAAATGCAACAGGTAAGAATACTTGGTGCAATGGGTGAGATGGCGGCAACTGTTGCTCATGAAATTAGAAACCCTTTGGGCGGCATTGGTGGCTACGCAGGTCTTTTGGCCAGAGACCTGGATCAAGAGGACCCGCGCCGCCGCCTAGTTGATCGAATTATACAAGGTGTATCTTCTCTTAATAATATTGTGTCAAATATGTTAGTCTATACACGCAAATCTGAACTACACCCAGTATCATTGAATTTATGTGATTATCTCTCTGACATTCTCATGTTTCTTGAAGTTGAGATTGAATCGGAATCAAATGATATTGAACTGATTAAAGAATTTAGTTTTGAAGAGTTAATGATTGAAATTGATCCAGGGAAATTCCAACAAGCAATGTTGAATATTCTTCAAAACTCAGTCTATGCTGTTGGAGAGCGGGGGCAAGTAATACTCAGTTTAAGTGTTGAGGGCTCTGAGGCGGTGATTGGCATCAAAGACGATGGTTGTGGAATGAGCCAAGAAACTTTGGATCAATTGTTTAAACCATTCTTTACTAACAAAGAACAAGGTTCAGGTCTTGGCCTAGCAATAGCTAAAAAAATTATTGATTTACATCGTGGTAAAATCACGGTAAGTAGTGAACTTGAAAAAGGCACTACATTTGAAATTAGACTTAAGGGGGTAATTCATGGCTAAAATTTTAGTAGTTGATGATGAAGAATTAATGCGTGAATTGGCTAGTGAAACGCTTATGCGTGCTGGTCATGAAATCTTTAAAGCCAAGGAAGGGGCCGAAGGTCTAGATCAACTTGAAAAAGTCCAACCCGACTTGATTGTAAGTGATTTTAAAATGCCTGGCATGACCGGTCTTGAATTTCTAAAGGAAGTTCAAAAACGCGCACCTGGACAAGCTTTTATTATTATGACAGCTTATGGTACTATTAACACTGCAGTGGAAGCCATGAGAAGTGGTGCGAGTAATTTTATAGAAAAACCATTTCAACCGGAGATGCTTGAAATTGCGGTTGAAAAGGCTTTACAAAATCTCGATGTCAAAAGAGAAAATGAAAATTTAAAAGCACAACTCAAGTCCAAATATGAATTCATTGGTCAGTCACCAGTTTGGAAGGGTATTGATGAAACCATACATAGTGTAGCTGATTCAAACGCTACGATCCTAGTTACAGGTGAGTCGGGAGTGGGTAAAGAAGTAATTGCAAGAACATTACATGCACGTTCTGACCGTTCACTTGGACCGTTTATTAAAATTAATTGCGCTGCTTTGCCTGAAAATTTAATTGAGTCTGAATTATTTGGTCATGAAAAAGGTGCTTTTACTGGTGCTATCCGAAATAAAAAAGGGAAATTTGAACTCGCTAATGATGGAACCTTATTACTTGATGAAATTGGTGAAATGCCTTTGATGGCTCAATCAAAACTACTGCGTGTTCTCCAAGAAAGAGAAGTGACCAGAATTGGCTCTGACGAAGAAATTCCAGTCAATGTAAGGGTCATTTGTACCACCAATAGAGATCTTCAGTCTGAAGTGAAATATGGCAATTTCCGTGAGGATTTATTTTATCGTCTCAATGTGATTCCGATGGAAATACATTCACTTCGAGCCCGTCGTGAGGATATAGGTCCACTGGTCCAACACTTTATTACAAAATTTAACAACGAATACGGTTATTCAGTCGAGGGAATTGAAGAAATAGCTTTGACTAAATTAAAGAATTATGATTGGCCTGGTAATATTAGGCAGCTTGAAAATTGTATGGAAAGAGCAATGGTATTTACACGCACTGGTATGTTAGCTGATAATCAATTCCCACTTGGTGAAGTCGTTGTTTCCGATGAAGAAATAGAAGATTCCACGGGTCTTGAAGCTGGGATGACCATCGCCCAAGTCGAGAAGATTTTAATCCTAAAGACACTTGATGAATGTGAAGGAAATAAAACCAAAGCTGCTCAAATGCTTGATATATCTATTCGGACTTTAAGAAATAAACTGCATGAGTATGATGCCTTTGAATATGACAGAAAGCCCAAGGGAGACGAATAGTGAATTGGAAAAAAGTTAACAAGATTTTAAACCTTTCAATATTTTTGTCTGTGGTGGCTCTGTCAGTAGTTCTAGTCTATTATTATTACAATCTTTAGTGCAAGTGATAACGTTATTGGGCAGAGGCATATAAGACGGGTATTTGCAATCATATTGAGAAATAAAAAAGGCTAACCATTATTCTGGTTAGCCTTTGGTTTATTAAATTTGGGCTTATTTCTGAATGAGAAGTTTCATTACTGCTTTTTGTGCATGAAGCCGATTTTCAGCCTCATCAAAGCAAACATTTTTAGCCATATCCATAACGGAGGCGCTAATTTCTTCACCACGATGTGCAGGAAGACAATGTGTGACAAGACAATCAGGACCAGCGATTGCTATAAGCTCATCATTGACTTGAAACGGCATAAATATTTTAGCTCGCTCAACTTGTTCTTCTTCTTGCCCCATTGAAGCCCAAACATCTGTATAGATAAGGTCAGTTGTTTTTACTGCATCTTGAGCGTTATCATATCTTTCATATGATCCACCAGAAACTTTGTTTAGGTTATTTATTTCCGAAATAATGCGAGCGGATTGTTCATAACCATTAGGGCATGCAAGCTTAAAATGCATACCAAGTTTGGCGCACATAATTCCAATTGAATTAGCCACATTATTCCCATCTCCAACAAAAGTGACCGTTTTTCCATTGAGAGCGCCCAAATGTTCTTGTATAGTCTGTCCTAATGCAAGAGCCTGACATGGGTGGAAATCATCAGTTAAAGCGTTAATTACAGGGATTCCAGAAAATTTTGCAAAGTCTTCAACAAGTGATTGGTCAAAACAGCGTATCACCAAGCAATCAGCCCAACGACCAACGCAGCGTGCAACATCTTCAACCGGCTCTCTGGTGCCAAGACCAATAGACTGTGGATTTAATTGAATAGAATTCCCACCGAGTTGAGTGATTCCAATTTGAAAAGTGGAAATTGTTCTAAGCGAAGGCTTTTCAAAATACATTGCTATCGTGCGGCCTTGACGCGAAGTCTCAGGACCTGATGATTTCAAGTTTGATTTGAGCTCTATGGCTAGGTTAATTGATTGTTGTATTTGAGACGCGTCCCAATCCAACAATGTCAAAAGGTGGCTTTTTGTATCCATCATTTTCTACTTTAACTATTGGAAAAAAAGTAAAGGTAGGAAAGCTTGCCTTAAGTTTCAACTAGAGGTGTTATGAAGATTCAAGAATTAGCATTTGCCAAAGTAAATTTGCATTTAGATGTTTTGAATAAAAGAGACGATGGCTATCACGACATTGGAACTATTTTCCAGACAATTAATATTCATGATGTTTTGGAGTTTGAATTAATTGACGATCTAGGTATTCAAATAGAGTGCGATTCGGAGGTGACTGATAATCCTGAGGATAATCTAATATACAAGGCCGCGATGAGTTTAAAATCATATGCGAAGTCTCAAGGTATCAGTTCGGTGTTGATGGAAACCAAAGGTGTGCGAATTTCTGTTGAAAAGTCCTTACCGATGGGTGCAGGTCTTGGCGGCGGTTCTGCTGATGCTGCTGCAACGCTTCGTGGACTCAATAAACTTTGGAGCTTAGCGTTATCTTTCTCTATACTAGAAAAGCTTGGAACTCCACTTGGGGCAGATGTTCCATTTATGATTCAAGGTGGAACTGCGATTGCTGAAGGCATAGGCGAGAGACTAAGACCTGTTCAACCTCCTAGTGGTTTTCATGTATTAATAGTGACGCCTTCTGACTTCGTCAGTACAGCAGCAGCTTATTCAGAGCTTGTCCCGAGGGGTGCCAATGAATTTCAAAAATTTATTGAGCAGTATGAATGCTCTATTAATAAGTCTGAAAAAGATTTAAGGGGTGAATCTGCGTTTTTAGACAAACTTTATTTCAATCATTTCGAAAAGACTGTCTTTAAAAAACATCCACAGATTGAAAAGTTGAAAATTTGGATGAGTAAACAAGGTGCTGTTAAGTCTTTAATGTCTGGTTCGGGAGCGAGTGTTTTTGGTCTTTTTAAAGACAAAGCGGATGCAGAGAGTGCATATGATGCTGTATCCTCGGTTTTTCCTGGTTTGAGATACAAAAAAGTGACTTCTTTTGAAAAAAACCACTTGGAAGCAGAAAGTCAATAATTTATATTTGTCCCACTTTTGTTGGGGTATCGTCAAGTTGGTAAGACACCAGATTTTGATTCTGGTATGCGCAGGTTCAAGTCCTGCTACCCCAACTATTTAATTTTGAAGACATACTAGCTCATGGCTAGATGTTTTTTTGAAGAAGAAAGCAATAAGATGAAACTTATTACACTAAATGCAAATTCTCGTGAAGTTACAAGTCAAGGTGATCTTAATACACTACGTGCTTCTGATTCAATTCCTGCTGTAATTTACGGCAAAGGTGCTGAGCCAGTTCTTTGTTCTGTCAAACAAACTGAATTCAGAGATGTATATGGTCCTGGTCGTCGTAACAACTTGTTAAATGTTGTTGTTGGTGGTTCTGAGTACTCTGTTATTGTTTACGATGTTCAAAAAGATGTTATTACTCAACAGATAGTGCACCTTGATTTTAAATTAGTTCGTGAAGACGAAACGATTAAAGTTTATGTTCCTGTCCATCTTGAAGGAGTTCCTGTGGGTGTTCGTACTCAAGGTGGGGCTTTCATGCAACAGACTAAAGTCATTCGTATCTCTTGTCTACCAGCTGAAATTCCTGGTAGTTTCTCAATTGATATTAATGAATATGAGGCTGGCTTCTCTTACTACGTGCGTAATATTGATTTGAAAGGTGCTAAGTTAGAATCTTCTGATAGAGCAGTTCTTTTCACTATCAAATCAGGTCGTGGCGGCGCTAAATAATAATCATTTAGGCCAAGCTTTTTTTGAGGGACCTTGCTTTTTAAGTGGGGTCCTTTTTGCTTATTTTTAACTTATTATATTCAGGGGTTCAAGCGTGAGAATGTTTATTGGTTTAGGAAATCCTGGTTCAAAATACGAAGGAACTAGACACAATATTGGTTTTGCGGCAGTAGATAAATTAGCAGAATTTGAAAATTGGGAAAAAAAAGGCAAGGCTAAAGTTTGTAAGGCGCAGGTGGGTAATAAGAATGTTTTACTTGTAAAGCCACAAACTTATATGAATCTTTCTGGTGAAGCTGTTCAGTCTCTCATGACTACATTTAAAATTAAGCCACAAGAAATTTGTGTTTTTGTAGATGATGTAAATATTGATGCTGGAAAAATCAGAATTCGTTCAAAGGGTTCTCATGGCGGGCAAAACGGATTGCGCGACATTATTTCAAGAATAGGAAGTGATTTCACTCGAGTTCGACTTGGAGTAGGTGGTCCACTAGGTAATCAAGACTTGTCCAGTTTTGTATTATCTAAACCCAAGGGTGTTGAAGCAGATGACCTGAATTCAATGCTAGATAAAGTCGAAAAATTATCTACAGTATTAATACAAAGTGGCGTAAGTGAGGCTATGAGCCAATTTAATGGCGCCGCTTAAACCTTAAATTGTTGGTTCAAGTTTAAAGAATTAACTAAATTTAGTAGAAAGCTCCACTTAGTGGAAAGGAAAGTAATATGAAAGTCCTAAAACAAGGTTTGACATTTGATGATGTGTTACTAATCCCTGGTAAATCAGACATTTTACCATCTGACACTGATCTTTCGGTCCAATTAAGTGAGCGTGTTAAATTAAACATTCCCATTATTTCTGCTGCAATGGATACGGTTACTACGTCTCGTCTTGCAATATCTATTGCATGTCAAGGTGGTATTGGTGTTATTTTCAAGATGGCAGACTTTAATGAACAGGCTGCTGAAGTAACAAAAGTGAAAAGATGGGAAAGCGGGGTTATCCCTGATCCTATGACTTTAAACCCATCTCAGCCAGTAACTGATGCATTAGCGTTAATGGCAGAGAAAAGCTTTTCGGGTTTTCCTATTGTTGAAGGTTCTAAACTAGTAGGTATTCTTACTAAGCGTGATCTTCGTGCAGTTAGTCACCCTGAAACGATGATCGTTTCAGAGTTAATGACAAAAAACCCCATTGTCGGTGCAGATAAAATTACGCTTCTTGAGGCCGAAAGTCTCATGCGCAAGAAAAAAATTGAAAAGCTTCCACTTGTCAATAGTGCTGGTGAGCTTCGAGGTTTAATCACTTTATCTGATGTGGGTAAAAGAGAAGAGCACCCAAATGCAAGTTTAGATGACAATGGTCAATTGCTTGTAGCTGCGGCTGTAAGTACTGGAGCTGACGTAGTTGATCGAGTTGCAGCTCTAGTTCGAGCTGGTGTTGATATGGTAGTTGTTGATACTGCTCATGGGCATCAGAAAAAAGTTCTTGATACTGTCAAAACGATTAAAGATACTCACCCAACTCTAACGGTTGTAGGTGGTAATGTGGCTACTGCAGCAGCAGTAAAGGACCTTGCATTAGCCGGTGCTGATGTTGTCAAAGTGGGGATTGGTCCTGGGTCTATTTGTACAACCCGTGTTGTAGCCGGTGTGGGTGTGCCTCAATTAACAGCTATAATGGATTGTGCTGAAGAAGCGGCCAAGCATGGGATTGCAATTATTGCAGATGGTGGTGTTAAATATTCTGGAGATATAGTCAAAGCTTTAGCTGCAGGTGCTCGTGGAGTCATGATGGGCTCGATGTTCGCTGGAACGGATGAAGCTCCTGGTGAAGTGATACTTGCCGATGGGCGTACTTTTAAATCATACCGTGGAATGGGTTCATTGGGTGCAATGTCTCAAGGCTCAAAGGACCGATATTTCCAAGGAGACGTCAAAGAAGAACAAAAATTTGTACCTGAAGGTATTGAAGGACGAATTCCATATAAAGGAAAACTGAAAGATACAGTCTATCAACTTGTAGGTGGTATACGTTCAGGTATGGGGTATTGTGGAGCTCCTGACCTTAAAACATTGTCTGAAATTGCTCAATTTATCCAAATTACTTCTGCCACTTTAAGAGAAAACCACCCTCATGATGTAACTATTACGAAGGAAGCACCTAACTACAGAAAAAATGATTAAATATTATACCTCAAAGAGGTCTTTCTCAAAGTAGATTGCCGAAATTTTAGCCCTTGTAAATGCACTTTACAAGGGCTTTTTATCATCCAAATCATTAGTCTCCTTCAAATATCATACTTTTGATAAATTGTAAGAGGGATTGAATAAATCAATTCAATATTAATAAGCCTCTAGAGACGTGTATCCTGAAATGCTGAATATACCACTGTGACTTGATAATTTCAGTATTCAGATTGATAAAATCTTTTGAAATACTCCGATAAAAGGTCTTAAATTACCGATGAAAGTTGAGTATTTGGCTATATTGAACTCAAATTAATTTATAAAACTTGAGGTTATATACATGGGTGCACTTTCGGTCATTGACCTATCAATAATTGGGGCCTTTTTGGTCTTTTCATTTGCAGTTGGAGTCTTAGTAAAAGACAAAGCAAATGAAGGTGGTATGGACGGGTTCTTTACTGCTGGACGTGACATGAAATGGTGGGCTCTTGGCACATCTATTGTTGCAACAACTTTTGCTTCAGATACCCCACTTGCTATTACTGGGTGGATAGCAAAATATGGTATCGCAGGTAACTGGTTTTGGTGGGGTGGTGTTTTAGGTACCATGGCTATGACAGTTTTCTTTGCGCGTAAATGGAGAACCTCAGGTGTTGTGACTGATGTTGAGTTATCTGAAATGCGTTATGGTGGTAAACCTGCTGCTGTACTTCGTACGGTCAAAGCGGCAATTTCTTCTACATTAGTAAATTGTATTATCCTGGGTTGGGTTCTAGCTGGTATGGCCAAAATTTCTGAACCATTTATGGATTGGGAATCATGGCTTGGTACAGGGTTCTACACTTTTATTGGGAATTTCTATCCTGAAAAGCTCATGTTTAATACTCTAGACAATACAATCACCTTGATGATTCTTATTGTTGTGACAGTTATCTATTCTACAGTAGGTGGTTTACGCGCTGTTATTATTACAGATTTAGTTCAATTTGTTCTTGCGATGGGAATGTCTATTTTCCTTGCTTTTGCTGCAGTAAATTATGCTGGTGGTATGAGCGAAACATGGTCAAAATTAGAAACGCTCTATCCTGCAGATCATAGTGCTCAAAGTAGGTCTGGTGATGTTTACTTAACACATGAACAAGTTTCAACATTCATTCCATCGTTTGACGATATCGGAGCTATTGGAGCCCTTGGTTTTCCTTTAAGTGCATTCGTATTAACTCTTGGTATGGCTTGGTGGGCCAATGGTAATGTCGATGGGTCTGGTTATCTTGCTCAGCGATTATATACAGCCAAAGATGGTGGTGAAGCAGAAAAAGGAGCGCTATGGTATGGTGTTGCAAACTTCATGCTTCGTTCATGGCCATGGGCTATAACCGGTGTCGCAGCTTTAGTCATTTTCCCACGTAATAGTGTGGATGACGCTGCTCGTGCATTTACTATGTGTCAAAACGACTCATCGCAGTGTACAGAGCAAATGACTGTTTGTATTGAAAATCGTTACCAATGTGAAATTGAAGAATTTGGCATGTTATATAAATCTGAAGGACCATTAGAGGTGTTTGGAGCAAACCCTTTGCTTCCAGAAGCTCGTGAAGGTAAAACTTTCAAAGATGTTCCAGTTTTCAAAGAAGACCGTGAGCGTGGTTACCCTGCCCTAATTAAAAAAGTTCTTCCAGTTGGTTTAATTGGTTTGGCTATTGCAGCTCTGATGGCGGCATTCATGTCAACAGTTTCAACTCATATTAACTGGGGTGCTTCATATATTGCAAATGATTTTTATTATCGCTTTGTTAATCCTAAAGCTTCAGAAAAACAACTCACATTTGTTTCTCGTTTGTCTACTGTGGGTATTGCAGTCGTTGCGATTTTCATTGGGAAATTTATTACAAATATCGGTGACGCATGGGAATTCTATGGAGCGATGATGGCTGGACTTGGTTTCCCTCATTTACTTCGTTGGTTATGGTGGAGAGCAAATGCTTGGACAGAACTCTCAGGTATGATTGTGGGCGTTGGCCTAGCGATTCTTAACTTCTTCTTGAAAGAAGAGGGTGCAGTTTCAATACTACCTACATCAATGGCACCACATGCGATTAATTGGATTTGTTGGGTAAGTTTGATCTCTGGATCAGTTGCTATTGTTGTAACGATGCTTACAGCAAAAGTTCCAGATGAGATTTTACTTAAGTTCGTTCAAAAAGTTCGTCCTATGGGATTCTGGAAAGGACTTAATGTTGGATATTCAGCTGAAAGATCACTTGCCGAATCATTCTTGTACTTTGCAACTGGTTCAATATCTATTTATGCCGGTATGTTTGGCTTAGGTTACCTTCTAAGACTCGAATACCTAGTGGGTTCAATCTTGATGGTTATTTTTGTTGGACTACTTTGGTATACTATTGTAGGTATGGGGAAAATTGATCAAAAACGTGCATAAAATACATGAAGCCATCTTGGCGGCTTAGAGTTCTCTTTAAAGACTGCCCTCAGGGGCAGTCTTTTTTATTTGGTATTCTCAATAAATTGACTATTTGCTGAGTTGTAAGTGTTTGAATAAATTAAATTTTCGGGATAAGCTGTTTTGTATTTCAAGATGACAGACAACCGATACTTGATAAAGGGAAACTTATGATTGGTTTACTACACGGATATTTATTAGAAGGGTCAGGTTCGAATTTATGGACAAGATCAATAGTAATCGCCTTGGTCAGATCTGGAGAAACAGTTCATTTGTTTTGCCAAGAAAACCACCCAGAAATTTATGATTTCATTAATGAGTTCAGAACTTATAATCAAGATGGAAATGTCACTGTAGAATTCAAACGTGAATCTCCCTACAAAGGTGATTGTATTATGCATAAGCCAATACTCGGAAATATGATCCCGGTTTATGTACGTGATAAATATGAAGAATTTTCAGAAGTTCATCCGATGATTGAGCTTGAAACTTCCATACTAGAAGATTATATGGAGAAAAACCTGAGGATTCTCCGTCAAGTCATACCCGAAGAGGGTATTCAAGTGCTTCATGCTAATCACGCTGTATTGATGTCAGTGGTAGCTAGGCGTCTTCAAAAAGAATTAAATATTCCTTATGTGATTATGCCGCATGGAAGTGCCATTGAGTATGCTGTGAAAAAAGATGAGAGGATGTATGAATGGGCGCATGATGCCTTTATAAATGCACAAAACATTTTTGTTATTGGCGATGAAATGGTCGGTCGTGTTAAGGAGTTATTTCCGAAGGACGATATGGTGTCAAAAATGATTGAACTGAATCTTGGCGTAGACACAGAGCTTTTTAATCAAGTGGACTTAGCTGGTCGTCGTCAAAAAGTTGATACTGTGATAGAAATGGTAAAAGGACTTGAACCTGGCCGAGTAAATTCATCCTTGGATTTATTTAACCTAGAATTGTCTCAGATCGATTCTCAAAATCAAGATGATTGGGTTGCCGTATTGAGGAAACTTTGTGATTCCTATTCTCATAAAAAAACTGATGCAAACCTTAGTGAAAAATTAAACACAGTTAATTGGGAAAAAGACCCCATTGTGTTATTTGTAGGGAGACTTATTAACTCCAAAGGTGCTCATGCGATCCTGGGGGCTTTCTTGAGTATACTTAAGGACTTCCCTTCAACGAGATTTGTTTTGATTGGACACGGACCTCAAAGGGAGTTAATTGAGTCTATATTGTGGGCAATCCGAAATAAGAAATATACTGAAGCTAGATTGTGGGCAAAATGGGGGGGGATACTTGAAGGTAATGGTGAAGCCCCACTTGATGAGCTTATTATTTATTGGGATGAACTTGATAAACAAGGGGTACTAGATAAATGGTTTGAAGATGTGTCAAAAGTTCTCAAGGAATCATCAGTTATTTTTACAGGCTATTTAACTCACGATAAACTGTGTCATTTATTTCCATGTTCAGATATATCAGCATTTCCATCTGTAGTTGCTGAAGCAGGCCCATTGGTTTTCCTTGAAGCCATGGCTTCAGGAAGCTTTCCATTAGGGACTTATTTCGCAGGTATGGGAGCGTCCATAGACCGTGTTGAAGAGTTTATATCTAAAGAAGCGGCTGATAAAATGAAACTCAGAAAAGAACCTGAATATCTAGTAGAAGATTTAAAAAGTCAGTTATTAAAGGAACTTTATCATCGAGGTAAGTACCGTGATTCTCTTCGTCAACTTGCCGTCGAAAAGTATGACTGGGTGTCGGTGGGTATGAAATTAAGAAATGCACTCTTAGGTTAAGCCAGGCTTAGCTGTATTAATACATTTGAACTATATGATTTTATAAAAAAAGGTCTCAATCCATTAGTGGATTGAGACCTTTTTTTATAAAAATCCCATTGAATTCAATTCAAATCAAACCTAGTCATCTTCTCTTTTTGGAAAACAAGAATCACATGCAGTATTAAAATCTTTCCAAATTCGATCAGAGTATTTCTTCGGTACCTGTCCAATTTCTTTCCACTGTGTTCTTAAGTGTTTGATTTCTCTTTGAGACTCCCCTGATACAGGGCGACTAGCAATGTCTTGAGCTTGCTTTAGTAAATCTTCTTTGTCTGCTAGATTATTCAAGCGAGTTTGTTCCATGATTTCATATTGATCTTTACGGCGATCAAAGAATGAATCACAGATTTCCCTAAATTCATCCCAGTATATTTTTTCTTGAGAACCAATACGATTGAGTTCTTTCCATTCTTGTTGCATTTCTTTAAGTACTTCTGCTGTACCAGACCATTGACTTGATTCAGCAACAGTGTGCGCTCTTTCAAGAAGTTTTTTCTTAGCTTCAATATCAGATTTTATTTTATTGGCAAATTTTG
>CAWVXU010000045.1:0-20763 GCA_963934255.1 uncultured Fibrobacterales bacterium | reverse complement strand
GCGGCAACTTCTATTAAAGTCGACGGCTATGAAAATCATGACCAACAACTTGGCGCTCAAATCATTTTGAAAGCAGCAAGTGCACCTCTTCGTCAAATCGTGATCAACTCAGGCCTTGAAGGTTCTGTTATTGTGAACAAAGTTGAAGAGCTTGAAGGTTCTCATGGTTATAACGCCAAAACAGATGTCTATGAAGATCTACTTGCTGCGGGTGTTATTGATCCAACTAAAGTAACGAAGTCTGCTCTTAAAAATGCTGCTTCAATTGCTGGTCTTGTTCTTACTACAGAATGTATCGTAGCTGATCTTCCATCTCAAGATGATGGTGGCGCTGCTGCAGCTGCTATGGGTGGAATGGGAGGCATGGGCGGAATGATGTAAATCATTCCCCTGTGTTGAATTCGAGTTTTAATTTGAACTCAATCCAAAACTTTAAAGCTGCTTCAGATAATCTGAGGCAGCTTTTTTTATATAAAGCTTTGCACAATCAAACAGCGCTCCAAAACTACTCTATTTAAGCTGTTCAATATTGAAACACTCCCACAACAATATGATTCAAGTTTATTTTAAACAACTGTAAAATTGCCCTTTTTGAACGAAAAAATGCATTTTAAGGTGCCTATAGAAACTTGGCATAAACATCGCTCTAAAGAAAAATAAGAAACCATTTCTTTGAAAGTATCAGTCAATGACAAAAGAAAACATTCAAAATGAAGAGTTAGACGAAGAAGCAGTTGTAAGTGAAGCAGCTGAGTCATCTGAAGGGACTCAACAATCTAATCAAGTTGAAGAAAACTCTGTAGAAATTGAAATAGAAGAAGCAGATGTATTAGAAGAAGCAATTGAAGGAATCCAAACTGTGTCTGTTAAAGATTCTGATGAATATAAAGACCTCAGTAATAAATACCTTCGCCTCCATGCTGAATTCGACAACTATCGTCGTCGTACAGCAAGAGAAAATTTAGAGCTAGTCGATAGAGCAAACTCGAAAATCTTAGGTGAACTTTGTGAAGTTGCAGATAACTTTGATCGTGCAATTGAAACTGAGGGTGGCGCTGACAATCATGAAGACTTCTCTAAAGGGATTCACTTAATTGCAGGCCAATTCAAAAAAGTACTTGGCGATTTTGGACTTGAAACAATTGACCCATCTGGGACACCTTTTAATCCAAATGAGCATGAAGCTCTCATGCAGCAACCTTCGGAAGAAGTTGAAGCAGACCATATATTACAAGTCTTTCAAAAAGGCTATAAAGTAAAAGACAAAGTCATTCGCCACGCTAAAGTTATCGTATCAGCTGGCGCTTAATAAATTTTAAAAAAACCAAGGAGACCTATCATGGGTAAAATTATCGGAATAGACTTAGGAACTACAAACTCGTGTGTCGCTGTAATGGAAGGTGGTAAACCAACTGTTATCGCTAATGCAGAAGGCAAACGCACAACACCATCAATCGTTGGTTTCACCAAAGACGACGAACGTCTTGTCGGTGATGTAGCTAAACGTCAAGCAATCACTAACCCAACTAAAACTGTTTACTCAATCAAACGTTTCATGGGTCGTACTCATTCAGAAGTTTCTTCTGCTGAGAAAACTGTACCATACACACTTGTTGGTGCCGCATCTGATGCTGTTAAAGTTGACATTGATGGCAAACAAATTTCTCCTCCAGAAATTTCTGCAATCATCCTTCAACAAATGAAAAAAATTGCTGAAGACTATTTAGGTGAAACAGTAACTCAAGCTGTTGTTACAGTTCCTGCTTACTTTAATGACTCACAACGTCAAGCAACTAAAGATGCTGGTAAAATTGCTGGTCTTGAAGTCCTACGTATTGTCAACGAACCAACTGCTGCAGCTCTTGCATATGGCCTTGATGGTGCTTCAGGTAAAATCGCTGTATATGACCTTGGTGGTGGTACATTTGACATCTCTGTTCTTGATATCGGTGATGGCGTTTTTGAAGTACTTGCAACGAATGGTGATACTTCTCTTGGTGGCGACAACTTTGATGATATTATCATCAATTGGATCGCTGATGAATTTGCTAAAGACAATAGCGGACTTGATCTACGTAAAGACAAAATGGCTCTTCAACGTCTTAAAGAAGCTGCTGAAAAAGCAAAAATTGATCTTTCAGGTACAAACTCTGCAGCAATCAACCTTCCATTTATCACAGCTGATGCATCAGGTCCTAAACACCTTGATCTTACTTTGTCTCGTGCAAAATTTGAAGACATGACTGCGGCCCTTGTAAAACGTTCAATGGATCCTGTTCGCAAATGTATCCAAGACGCTGGACTTTCAACTTCTGAAATCACAGAAGTAATATTAGTAGGTGGATCTACACGTATTCCAGCTATCCAAGAAGCTGTGAAATCATTCTTTGGTAAAGACCCACATAAAGGTGTGAATCCTGACGAAGTTGTTGCAATTGGTGCTTCAGTTCAAGCTGGTGTTCTTGCTGGTGATGACGCTGTAAAAGATGTACTTCTTTTGGATGTGACTCCTCTTTCTCTTGGTATTGAGACTATGGGTGGTGTGATGACTAAATTGATTGAACGCAACACGACTGTGCCTGCGAAAAAATCACAAGTATTCTCAACTGCAGAAGACAATCAACCTACAGTGACTATTCACGTACTTCAAGGTGAACGCGAAATGGCTTCTGGCAACAGAACTCTTGGACGCTTTGACCTATCTGAGATTCCACCAAAACCTCGTGGCGGACCTCAAATTGAAGTGACTTTTGACATTGATGCAAACGGTATTGTACACGTTTCAGCAAAAGACAAAGAAACTGGTAAAGAGCAGTCAATCAAAATCGAGTCATCCTCAGGTATCTCTGAAGAAGAAATCGATCGCATGATGAAAGACGCAGAAGCTAACGCTGAAGCCGATAAAGAAGCAAAAGAAAAAGTTGAAGTTAAAAACAACGCAGAACAAATGATTTACCAAGCTGAAAAACAAGTTTCAGAAGCTGGCGAAGCAGTACCTGCAGAGCTTAAGACTGAAATCGACAAACAAATTTCTGCTATCAAAGAAGCGATTGAAGCAGATAACACTGAAGAAGTCAAATCTAAAACTGAAGCTTTCCAAGCACTACTTGGTCAACTTGCTCAAGCTACACAAGCTGCCCCTGAAGGTGCAGAGCCTGGTCAAGAACAAGCTCAGTCTACACAAGACGACGATGGTGCAGTTGATGCTGACTACGAAGTAGTTGATGACAAAGAAACTGAAGCTGAAGAAGAAAAGAAATAATTTTTCTAAAATTAATCTGCCTCAGGGTTTCCTGAGGCAGATTTTTTTCTTTTTTGTAAAACAGCTTAGATGAGCCTGAGTGGATTTTAGGATGTTTTCTAAAAAAGAATTTAAGAGGATATAAATGTCTAAACGCGATTTTTACGATATACTTGGTGTCAGCAAAGATGCTGATAAAGCAGAACTTAAACGAGCTTACAAAAAGCTTGCTATCAAAAATCATCCAGATAAAAACCCTGGTGATGATGCAGCTGAAGAACGCTTCAAAGAAGCAGCTGAAGCTTATGATATATTGAGTGATGATTCTAAAAAAGCTAACTACGACCGTTTTGGGCATGATGCTCCAGGTGGATTTGGTGGTGGCGGTGGAGGCGGCTTTGGTGGCGGCTCTATGGATGATATCTTTTCTCAATTTGGAGATATTTTTGGTGGTGGCAGACGTCAACGTGGACCATCTGGACCTCCTCCAGGTAAAGACCTACAAGTTCGCTTAACTCTTGATCTCAAAGAAATTGCCGAAGGCATTACTAAGAAGATTAAAATCAAACGCCATCGTTCATGTGGTTCATGTGCTGGTGCCGGCGGCACTGGGAAAAGCACTTGTTCAACTTGTGCTGGTCAAGGTCAAGTACGCCAAATGACTCAATCTTTATTTGGTCAAATGGTCAATGTTACTACCTGTCCAACATGTCAAGGCTCAGGTAATAGCATTAAAGATCGTTGTGGAAGTTGTGCAGGCGAAGGCCGAGTAAGAGAAGAATCTACGATTTCAATTAAAGTCCCTCCTGGAGTTGCTGAAGGTAATTACCTGACTCTACGCGGCGAAGGTGATGCCGGTCGCATGGGCGGAGCTTCAGGTGACATCATTGCAGTCATTCACGAAAAAGAAGACGGCTTCTATGTTCGTGATGGAGCTGATCTTCATTGTGAAGTCAAAGTACCTTACCACAAATTAGTACTCGGCGGCAAACAACGCATACCCACTCTTTTTGATGAAGTCGAAATTAAAATTGCTGCCGGGACACAACCTGCGCAGAAATTCCGAATTCGCGACAAAGGCCTGCCTGAAGTAAATCACAGTCAATACAAAGGGTCATTGTATGTCAAAATCAATGTCCTTGTACCTGAAAAATTAAGCTCTGAGGAAAAAGACCTCATTGTTCAGTTAGCTGAAGTCCAATCTGAAGAAGACTCTGCAAGAGAAAAATCTTTCTTTGATAGCTTCAAGGATCTTTTTAGCTAAACTCGGGCTTGAGACACTCATAAATCATTTTCCACATTATCTAGTGTTGGATACTCCATCAATTGATGGAGTAGTCCTCCCCTCACATCTAAATTGTTTCATATTAGAACGTTTTCGTTGTATATTTATATGAGCGGATGTGTTTCAATTTTAAACAATACTGATGCCAAACTCATTGAAACAACGGTTTCTCAATCGATAAGGGGACTCTATGTCAATTCTATTAGCTGATCCAGACACTCGCTTTGCCGATCAAATCCTCAATGATTGGAGTTTGAACGAAGTTGTTATTATATCTACCACCAATGACAAAGAGGTGATTTCATCGGCAGAAAAGGGTCCCTTTGACTGTATTTTCTTAGCAACTGAATTCATTACCGTGGATGGATTTGACACTATTTCTCATTTTAAAGATTGTTCACCAGGTGTTGAAATCATCGTCCTTTGCGATTCCAAATCTCTAGGAGAAGCTGAGAAATCCCTTTCTAAGGGTGCACATAGTTATTTAATGAAACCAATTGGGCCAAAACTTTTAGAAGATACGGCCAAAAAAGCAATCACAAGATCTCAATCTCGCCAAAACTATCGCTTGATGGAAGACCATGTATTAGAAGATTTACTCGGGCAAACACCTGCCATGAAAAAAATTCTTAAGACTCTCTATAAAGTAGCTCCGACCTCCTCGACCCTACTCATCACAGGTGAATCAGGTACCGGAAAAGAGTTTGTTTCCAATATTATTCACAGATTATCCAAACGAGCCGAAGAACCATTTATCGCAGTAAATTGTGGAGCCATTCCAGAAAACATCGTCGAAAGTGAACTTTTTGGATCTAAAAAAGGTGCCTATACTGGAGCAATTGCCGATAAAAAAGGACTCTTTGAAGAGGCTGATCGCGGTACTTTATTCTTAGATGAAGTGGGTGAACTCCCCCCTCAAACTCAAGTGAAATTACTTCGCTTTTTGGAGAATCGTGAAATCCGCCGTGTTGGGGACACAGAGAGCAAGCATATTAATGTTCGAATCATCGCCGCGACAAATGTAAATATGAGTCAAGCCATAGAAAAAGGGGATTTTAGAGAAGACCTTTTCTACCGCCTCAATACATTTCAAGTTCACCTTCCACCACTGCGAGAAAGAAAGCAAACGATTCCTAATTTGGTGAAATTTTTCGTGTTAAAAAACAATCAAGATCATGAACGTGAAATTTCTGGAATTGATAATGCTGCTCAATTTGCCCTGACTGACTACAACTATCCGGGTAATATTCGTGAATTATCCAACGCGATTGAACACGCTGTCGTAATGGCTGAAGAACACCAAATTCGCCTAGAAGATTTACCCGAACGAATGACTGCACATCCAGGTCAAAAGGCGCTGCCTAACTATGAAAACCAAGCTTTGAGTGGAGAAATTAGGATTGAGCTTGACAATGATCAAAGCGATGAACCTCATATGAGAACCTCAAACATCTCAGGTGGCCAACTCGAACAAACCTTAGAGGCGACACTCGAATCAGATGTTTTGACACTATCTGAGATCGAAAAGCTTCACATCATCGATACACTTAAAAAGCTTGGCAACAATCAAACTGAAGTCTCAAAAAAGTTAGGGATCAGTCGTTCCACCCTTTGGCGAAAACTTCAAGACCATGAAATTGAACTCTAATCTAAAGATCGCCTGCAGCTAACTTATTATTCGGTATTTCTAGAAGTACCACAACTCCAACAAGTTGCAAATTGAGCTTCTAGTGTTTCAGAACACTTTGAACAGACCCAGTCTTCTCCAAAGCCACCTTCTTGATTCATTTTGATCTTAAACTCTTCATAAGCTTCAATCACCTTTTGAGCTTGAGGTAGATCCTTAACATCCACAAAAATGGTGGGAAGAGTACTATCTTCGATAGGAAGGGCCCCTCGAAGATTAAAAAGGTCGTCTCCAACCACTTTTGATTCTATACCTGCAGAGTTAAGTCTCGATTGTACGATAACAACTTCTGAAGGATCACTTGCAATGTAAACTCGTTCCATACTATTAATTTCTATTTTTGGGTCAAAGAAAACCACTGGAAATATCATGATCGATAAAAATTTTTATTTAACGACCCCATTATACTACGTCAATGACATTCCACACATTGGACATGCATATACTACCACTCTTGCTGACGTTATTTCAAGATACCATAAACTTTATGGATATGACGTATTTTTAATGACTGGAACTGATGAACATGGTCAAAAAGTTCAACAAGCCGCCACTAAAAGAGAAGTAGATCCTCAGACTCATGTAGATGAATACAATGTCAGGTTCAAAGACTTATGGACTAAGATGAATATTGATTATGATTTCTTTATTCGTACCACTCAGGAAGACCATAAAGCCTGCGTAAAAGAACAACTCCAGAAATTATACGATCAAGATCTTATTTATTCTGAGCTTTATGCGGGGTGGTATTCTGTAGGTGAAGAACGTTTCTTTGGAGAAGAAGAATTAGTCGATGGCAAAGATCCCATTAGTGGTCGTGAAGTAGAATGGCTTGAAGAAAAAAATTACTTCTTCAAAATGGGCTCTTACCAGAAACAATTGATTGCCCATATTGAAAACAATCCAGGATTTATTGTCCCTGAGTTTCGCGCCAATGAAGTCTTAGGTTTCTTAAAAAACAACCTTCGTGACCTTTGTATTAGCCGCCCTAAGTCTCGCCTTGAATGGGGCATCCCACTTCCATTTGATGAGGATTATGTCACTTATGTTTGGTTTGATGCGCTGCTCAATTATTATTCAGGTGTCAAAGGTCGCAAGTTCAAAGACGGCACCGATATGTGGCCAGCCAATTTCCATCTTATTGGAAAAGACATCCTGACAACACACTCTGTTTATTGGATCACCATGTTGATGGCTCTTGAAATTCCTTTACCAAAACACATTCTAGCGCATGGATGGTGGATGAATGGTGGAGCCAAAATGTCCAAATCGGGTGGCACTGCTATTGACCCTATTCCATACATGGATAAGTTTGGTGTCGATAGTTTTAGATACTATGTCATTCGGGATATGGTACTTGGCAATGATGCATCATTTACAGATGAAGCATTTGAACGTCGTATCAATAGTGAACTTGCCAACGACTTAGGAAATGGGCTGAATCGAGTACACAAGCTTTTATCCAAAAATTTTGATAATATCATCCCTGAATGCCCTGAGCTAGGTGAAGAAGAGAATGATTTAAAAATACTGGGTGAACGTGTCATCAAAAACACTAAAGCTCTCGTACTTGAGTTAAAACTTTCTCAAGCTATCGAAGAAATTTTTGTGCTAGTTCGCGCTGTGAACAAATACCTTGAAGTGAAAGCCCCATGGAAATTAGTCAAAGAGGAAAACGATCGCCCTGACTTGACTCGTACACTTGTCGTCTCAGCAGAAGCAATGGCAGTGGCGCTTAAATTACTTGGACCTGTAATGCCTGACAAATCCAAACAAGGACTTGACATGCTGGGTCTGATTAATCACGAAGATGAACCAACATGGGGCATGCTATCTAGTGGTTTAACACTCGGTGAAGGCCAAGCTCTTTTCCCAAGAATTGAGCTCATTGAAAAACCTAAAAAAGGTGAAGGCCAGCCTCAAAAGACCAAACAAGTTCAACAAGACTTACACGCCTTATCAAAATTAGATATGCGAGTAGCTCAAATTGTTGAAGTCGCTGATCACCCAGAAGCTGACTCTTTGTTTGTGCTTCAAGTCAATGATGGCCAAGGCCTTAGACAAGTTTGCGCTGGGCTCAAATCATCATATTCAGCCTCTGAACTGACTGACCGGAAAGTGGTCCTTTTTGCGAATCTCAAACCTTCAAAACTTCGCGGTCTTGAAAGTAAAGGAATGTTACTTGCAGGAGATGGTGCTGACGATAAGGCCTTACTACTTGATGTAGGTGAGCTTGAAGTCGGTGCAGAATTACATTTCGGTGAATTACCACGTCAACCCAAAGCAAAGGCTTCTATTAAAGATTTTGACAAGACGCCCGTATCTGTCGTTGAAGGTAAAGTTGTAGCTGATGGTCAAGTTCTTAAATTTGGTTGGGCTGAAGTGACTTGTCAAGCACCTGAAGGAGCGAGTATTCATTAATTTGAATACTGCAGCTTTTACTTATGGCATTTACCCTAGAAAAATTCACACAACTCAAACGAAGCACTCGCGCTAAAAAGTGCTCTGACATGTTGCGTGAACTTTTGTTACAACCTGGTAAAGATTGGAAGGTGAAGCTTCGCGAGTATCACCAACTTGCGTTCTGGTTCTCTAGTCTAGATACCTCAGAAGATTCAAAACCCATTCTCCCCAAAGTAGCGCCAGAGACTCTGTGGAGCCGCGAGCTTGTCTTAGCCTACGAATTTTGGCGTAAGATTTCGGGACTCGGGCTTGAGGAACGCGTCTATTCAGTGATGAATTTTACGGATGATATCGAGGACAAGGCAGATCGAATCCCATGGATAGTTTGGTGTCACAACCTTAGGTCTGCTCATAATGTCGGGTCAATCATCAGAAGTGCTGATTGTTTTGGACTTTGTGAAGTTTGGATTTCAGGATACACAGCTGATGCTGCTAACAAATCCTTAAAGGCTGCTTCCATGGGGAGTGAGGCTTGGATGAAGATTCGGTATTTTGAATCAACTGATGCCGTATTATCTGAAATCAAAGATTTAAAGAAACCCAACTCAGCCGAGAAATCTACTGGTCAATCTGGTGAAGGCAATCTTTATAAGTTATGGGCTCTTGAGACCGCACCTGATGCACCCTGCCTTCACGAAGCTCATTTCCCTCAGCAGGGAATCCTACTTTTAGGCAACGAAGAGTTTGGTATTTCAGAAGAGTTACTCGAAGCGTGTGAGGAATTTATCCAGATTCCCATGTATGGTCGAAAGACAAGTTTAAATGTCAGTAATGCATTTGCTGTTTGTGCGCATCAAATCCGAGTAAATACCGCGCCTTAATCCACAAGCTTGAGTACATTGATACGAGCTTTTTCTATATTTAAGACTAGTTAAAATGAGAAAGCATAATATGTCTGAACAAGATTCAAAAATCGAGTCTGAACAAGAAGTCAATTCAACATTAGAAACCTCTGTTGAAACTGCCCAAGAAGTGAATGAAGAATCACCGGTTGCAGTCGCTGATAAAGAAACTGAAGAAGAAGTGAAATCAGCTGAAGCTGAAGTAGTCGCTCCAACTTCTGAAGAAAAACCTTCTGAAATTGCCGCTATCGAAGAGCCGCCAGAAGATCTTACTGAGCAAATGGAAGCACCACTGGAAATTATCGAGCCAGAAAACCCACTACCAGGTGTAGAGTTTGAATCATTAGATGACATCACCAAAAGTGCTCTTGTGGGCGCTGGTTGGTCAAAGCTCTTACCTGTTCAAACAAAGACGATCCCTTACATGAATGCGGGGCGCGACATGTTAATCCAGAGTAAAACAGGCTCAGGCAAAACAGGCGCATTCCTCATTCCATTGCTTCAAATCGTAGAAGTAGAACACAATTTTCCACAGGCGCTTATCCTAGCTCCTACTCGTGAACTTGCACTTCAAATCAAAACTGAATGTGATCGCATCCAGGGTAATCGTGGCGTCAAAAGTGTTGCTGTTTTTGGTGGTGTTAAATACGAACCTCAGATTAAAGCATTTAATGAAGGCGTGCATATTGTGATTGCGACTCCTGGTCGTCTTATGGATCATCTTGAACAACGCAATCTAGACTTCTTATCACTACGTGATTTGGTTCTAGATGAAGCTGATGAAATGCTGAGCATGGGATTCTACGAAGATCTTAAAAAAATTCGCAAGTACCTTCCTAAGCAATTCTGTACTACCATGTTTAGTGCGACTTTTAATGAGTCAATCAAAACTCTGTCTCGTGAATTCCAAGCAAACAACGCTGGGTTTTTATCATTAAGCTTTGACAAAATTTCAGTTGATTCATTAGCTCATAGCTACATGGTTTGTGACCCAATGGATAAAGACAAAACAATCGTCTCACTCCTAGAGTTTGAAGTACCAGAGTCTGCTATCATTTTCTGTAACATGAAGCGCGATGTTGAGTACTTAGCTGATTATTTACGAAAATTCGGATTTGACCCAGGCGTCCTGAGTGGCGATGTGAGTCAGAGCCAAAGACAAAAAACTTTGCTTCGCTTTAGAAAACAAAGCTTAAAAATCTTAATCGCAACCGATGTTGCTGCACGTGGTATTGATATTTCTCATGTGACGCACGTCATTTTACATGACCATCCTGAAGATTCTGAAGTATACATCCATAGAGCAGGTCGTACTGCCCGTGCTGGACGTTCAGGTAAAGCAATCTCAGTTGTATCTCCTGTGGAAGAGCTAGCTCTTAAGAAGACGGCCCGCCAATTTGAGATCCGTTTTGAGAAACTAAAACCACTTGACCCTACTGAAGTTCAAACTAAAGTTGAGAACCATATTTTGAATATGCTTGAAAAAGACCATAAAGGGCTTAAGATTGCACTACAAAATCAAGTTCCAAGATTTGAAAAATTTGCAAAAAAAATAGTAGAAGAAGATCAAGAGAAGCTACTTGCTTTGTTGATTAACCAATACTATATGAATTCGCACAAAGATCAAGAAGAAGAAGTGGTTGTTGTAGCATCATCAGATGACTATGCCTCAGATCAAAAACCATTTAAAAAACGCAACCACAACAAGCGTAGATAAGGGAAACAATGTCTAGGATCAAAATTAAAACAAAAAAAGAGCTCCAAATGATGCGTGATGCTGGTGTTTTGGGGGCAACCACCCTCAAACTTGCTGGTGAAATGGTCAAACCGGGTGTCAGTTTGAATGAAATTGATCAATTTGTTTATGATTACACAATCAAAAACAATGCTATACCTGCTCCACTTAATTATCACGGATTCCCCAAGTCAGTCTGTACTTCAGTCAATGAAGTTGTGACTCACGGCATCCCGGATGACTATGTCTTGAAAGAAGGCGACATCATTAATATTGATGTCACTTCAAAACTCAAAGGTTACCATGGGGATACGTCACGTACCTATTTGGTAGGCAATTGTAGTGAAGAAGCGCGAGACATTACCAAGGCAGCATTTGACTGTATGTGGGAAGGTATTCGTGCCATTGAAAATGGTGGTTACTATGGGGATATTGGCAACGCAATTCAAGGCCTAGCTGATGAATTAGGTTACTCAGTGGTTCAAGACTATTGTGGGCATGGTATTGGACGTGGATTCCATGAAGATCCTCATGTACTTCATTACCGTAGTGGACAAAAAGGCGATTTAATTAAACCTGGACATTGTTTTACTATCGAACCTATGATTAATGCAGGCACTCACAAAGTCATCACTCTTGAAGACGAATGGACTGTAGTGACTGCTGATGGCGAAATATCTGCTCAATTTGAACATACCATGGGATTTACTGACAATGGCTTAGAGATATTTACACTCTTAGATAAATAATGCCGTCGATCAATCATTTTTAATAGATACCTTATACACAAATTTTAAAAGCTGCTCAATTCTTTGTGCGGCTTTTTTTATTCCCAATCTATATCTACCAAATTTTCAATTTCAACAAAAAAAAAGCCCTTTCCAAATGAAAGAGCTTAATTAACATAATCAATACAAACTAGCTTGAAGGATTATTTGCCACGAGCTTTTAATTGTTCGTCATACCAAACAGCTAATGAAGTAGCGTCATACGAGTCATGAGAGGCTTCCCAATACATGATTCCAGCCATACCCTCGTCAATGATACGATTAACTTTTTCAATTCTCTCTGATTCTGGGGTAAAGACAACTTTATCAATCGGGTTATTGAGTTTATAAATTTGGAAATACTCCCAAGTCATATCACCACCATCTTGCTTGTTTTTGGCATAGAAAGGCACACCTAAATTGGTCTTAGCCATATCCAAACCCAAGCTTTTGAAATAATCAATAGTCAAGTTAGTAGATGTGTAATTGGAATGATCCAGGCCAGCCATGTCATAAGCCATGATATTGACTTCATCAACAGCATCGAATGCAGCCGTAAAAGCATCACGAGCAGGGATTTCACTTGCCCAAGTGTCTCTATGATAAAATGTAGGGATATCAATAGAAAGCTTCTTGTCTCCCATTGCAGCTTTTAGCTGACCTAACCAGACAGCAAACCAATCGGCTTCAGCTTGAGTTTCTGGAAATTCCCAGTCAATATCAAGTCCGTCATAATTATTTGTATCTAGGTAAGTTACTAGGTTTGTGATGAGTGCAGCTGAAGCTGCAGGGTTGACAGCTAGGTCATGAAAGAAATCTGATTTGCCTGCTCCACCAAGAGTCATCCAGACTTTTACTCCAGCGTTACGAGCAACAGTCACCATTAAATTTATATTGGCAATATTCCTGTCTATGGCTTGAGAATTAACATTTCCGCTGGCATCAGCTTCAACGGAGAAAAGGTTAATTTGGGTATATCTATTGATGTCGATTTCATCAACATGAGGTTGCCCTGAAATTGCATAAGCTTGGATAAATCCAATGCGACTAATTCTGTTGTCAGGTGGTATTACCACAACTGCACCATAGCCCCTACCCTCCCACATACCGGCTGTAAGATAATGGTTATTAGCCGTTGCTTGATCGAAAGCTGCAAGGTCTGGATTGGCTTCAATATAGCCTAAATAGGTATAATCAGCTGGCAGAGTAATTGCATAAGGGCGAGCTTCTAAAGATCCAGTGGTGTTGTAATGGTTTATATAGTTGTTCGGGTCATATGTTACTGGGACTGCACCACCTTGATAATATGCAAGCAATTCATTTTTATCATCACCAAAATGGAGAGTCAAATCATCATTCAGTAATGCATAGTGAAGTGGGTCGATACTAGGTTTACTAGATCCCTCATCATCACCAAAAAAACATGCCGATAAAAGAACAATTGAAATTAGTCCTAGAATTAGCTTTTTCATATATAACCTCCAAAAAAAAGGGGGGAGGTACAAAACCTCCCCCAAAGTATTATAAGTCTATCTAATTATTATTTGTTAACCAAAAAACGAAATGAACTTACAGATGAACCTTCGTTAACGCGAGCAATGTATGTTCCGTTAGAAAGGTTAGTAATTGAAACAGCTGCGTCAGAAGAGAAAGACTCTGAAGAAACTAGCTCACCTGAAAGGTTGAATAGTTCAACAGTAGTTTGCTCAGAAACTTGACTGAAATCAATTGCACTTGAAGATAATTCAAAGTTAAGAGCAGAACCTGCAGCAGCATTAACTAGAGCTGTACCGGCAGAGCAACCTTCACAAGAAAGTCCTGCAATAGACATTGCGTATTCACCAGCAGCTCCATCAGGAAGGTCAGCACCAGTTGCAGTTCCACCAACAGTGTAAAGGAAGCCAATTGCAACTACTTTAGACATGTCACGTTTGCCATTTGAAGCAACGTCCCAATCAGGAACAACAAGACCAGAAAGAGGAATGTTATAATCTTTCATAGAACCAGTACCTGAAATCTCCATACGAGCAGGAGTGTCAAGATCACCTAGGTTTGTTTGCTTAACTTGAACACGTAGTTTTTTTCCGATTGGGAAGCTTGCACTTAAGGTAAGTGTTTCCTGACCAGAGAATCCCATTTCAGCAGCATTATCAAAAGATGTTCCATTAAAGATATAGAACCAACCAGCTGATGCCCATGACCATTTATCTTCTCCAAGTGAAGCAGGAACTGCAGCAGTTACTTTAATTGTTGAATTTAATGTTCCACCTGTATAACCTTGGTCAACATTCCATCCCCAATAACAATCAGATAAGCCATCCTCGTCTGCATCACCAGTAGGACAATTTGCAATGTCCTCGCCAATAGCTGACAACCCATCGATAAGTACGTCAGAGTTACCACCTGAACCTTGGTCAGAATCAGGAGTCCAAAGACCCATGCCATCAGACGATGTTCCATTACCTGAAGACATATCATCTAATACAGCTGCAGATGATGCAGTTGCTAAAACGGCCACTAGGCCAAACGCTTTAAATGTTGAAAGAATTTTCATATTTATTTCTCCTTAAAATGTTCTCACAATTACCTTCGCTAGTGACAACTTATACTTATTACCACTGAAAGCAAAATAAAAATACAACAATTTTTAAAAAAAATGTGTAAAGTGTTCTCTTAATGGACACAAATACAATGTTTGAACTTTTTGCACTCTCTTTTGGAGAAAATTATACTTTTATGCTAATGTTTAGGAATTCAACTTTATAATGAAGGGAAAAGCAAATGCAAAGAGCAATTACATTAGCTTTAGCGCTATTCATAAGTGCTGCGTCTATATTAGCAGCCGAAGAAGCTGGCCACAAAAAGTACATCATGGGGTACTACCCAAATTGGGGCCAATACTCTGGTTTTAAAGCAGAGAATATCCGATATAAGATGTATACTCACATCATGTATTCATTTTACAAAACAAACCCTAATGGCGATTTGTTCAATGCAGATGAAACTGACCAAGACAACTTTGTAAAAATGATTAAACTGGCTAAAGAGAACAATGTTAAGCTCATTGTCTCAATCGGTGGTGCTGACCAATCTGAAGGTTTTGCTGAATTATCCAAAACAGCCGATCGCCGCAAATTCTTCATTGACAACATGCTTGGTATGGTTAAAGAATTTGATGTTGATGGGTTTGATATTGACTGGGAATACCCAGTAACTCCTCTTAATCCAGGGACTACTCGTGATGACAAAGAAGGTCATAGGCTTTTATTTAATGAAACCCGCGCTGCTTTTGATGCTCATCTAGCTGCTACCGGCAAAAAAATTGAATTCTCAGCTGCACTGCCTGCGACTGACTGGTGGGCTCGTCACATTACTGATGAATCACTCCACCAATTAGATCACTTGATGTTGATGACTTATGATTACATGGGAACTTGGGAAAAGTCAATTCTCCCTAACTCAGGCATCCCACGTTCATTGGCAACTATGAAATACTACGAAGAGCGCGGCCTTCCTAAGGACAAACTCATTATGGGATATGCTTTTTATGGCAAATCATTCAATGGTGGAACTAAACTGGGTGGTGATTACGATGGTAAAGGTTCAGGACTTGACGGAATCCAACTTTGGAACAAACTTCTTAAACAATTGAAAACAACTAAATACGAAGTCACTTATGATGAAGAAACTGGTTCTGAAATAGCAGTTGGTAATGGTGAAATCATCGTATTTAACGGTATTCCTTCTACTGTAGCTAAAACAAAATACATGCGTGAGCACACTGAATATCCAGGGATTATGTTCTGGGATATGCTGAGTGACTTTGGTGTACCAGCTAAGCATTCGCTTCTTGTGGCAATGTACGAAGAGTACTATCAGACTAAAGCACCTGTCTATGATTATGACAAGCTTAAATTCGCTAAGTAATTGATACTTCGTTTCAACGAAATCAAAAAGCTCCAAACTGACGTTTGGAGCTTTTTTAATAACACCTAGTTCATTATGATGTCCTCAACCTTTAGACCCAAACTAGGCCACTTCTTCTCATAGAATGCCACTCTTTACGTGAAATAATCACATGATCCTGGACCTCTACACCTACAATTTTACCCACTTCAATCAAACGATGGGTGACTTGAATATCTTGAGTGCTTGGCGTTGAATCCCCGCTCGGGTGATTGTGAGCAAATATCACAGTCACTGAATTCTCTTTGATAGCTATTCGAAAGGCTTCTCTGGGGTGCACACTAGTTTGATTCACCAAACCTAAGCTTAACTTGTTCTTGCTAATTAACCTGGACTGACTATCTAAACATATGACCCAAAACTCCTCTTGTTCTGCCATTTTCAAATGGTTTAATACATGAATGCACTGCTCTGGGGTGTTTAATAAGATCTTATCATAAGTGAGCAGGTAACGCGTAGATAACTCTAAACAAGCCAGTAGTTGGCATGCTTTGGCCATACCAATGCCATCTATATTTAATAACTCATCCAAATCAGGGTAACGACTTAATTTTGAAAAATAACCACCTAGCAGCTTCGCCAGACGGTCTATCGGGTTTTTAGAGGTCCCTCGCCTTAAAACTAAGGCAATTAACTCCCAATTCTCCAAACTTTGAATCCCAAACTCGTCTACTTTTTCTTCAAAGCCTACCTTATTCTCATTTACCACAACAACACCACTATTTTCGTCTAAACTGATACAACATTTCATCATTTTGACGATTCACATGAGTCATTTGGGTGTCACTTTTAACATTTTGAGCCATTTTTGTTGCAAGTTTTCATTTTTTCGCAATTTTGAACTTAAAATCCACTCGATTTTTTGTTAAAATTGGTTAAACTACTTTCTCGTAAGGTGCAACATGAGTGAAAAAAAATTAACTGGTGCAGAAGTAATCATTGAATGCCTCAAAAGAGAAGGTGTTGAGGTTATTTTCGCATATCCTGGTGGAGCTGCCATCCCCCTATTTGACGCTCTATATGATTCTTCTATCAAATTAGTACTCGTTCGTCATGAACAAGGTGCAACTCACATGGCTGATGGCTATGCAAGAGCTACAGGTAAACCGGGTGTCGTACTTGTGACTTCAGGCCCTGGCGCTACCAATACCTTGACTGGTATGTATACAGCACAAATGGACAGCTCACCTATGATTGTTATTTGTGGTCAAACGATTACAGCTAACTTAGGTACTGACGCTTTCCAAGAGTGTGATATCTCTGGTATGAGCTACGCGGCTGTCAAGCACTCGTACTTATTAAAAAGCTCTGAGCTGATCCCTAAAACAATCAAAGAAGCATTCTACATCTGTAATACCGGCCGGCCTGGCCCAGTAATGATTGATGTTCCTAAAGATATTTCTCAAGGCCCATGCACTGCTCCATTTATCGACACTATCAGCCTCCCGGGATATGCTATTCCCGGCAAAGGTGACTCTAAAGAAATTTCAAAAGTGGCTGAGATTTTAGCTGGTTCAAAAAGACCCGTCCTACTCGTAGGTCAAGGTGTGATTCTTTCGGGTGCATCTAAGCAGATTAAAGAATTTGCTGAGAAATTACAAGCTCCAGTAGTCAACACCCTCCTTGGTCTCGGGTCTTTCCCGGGCTCTCATGACTTGTCACTTGGCATGCTCGGAATGCACGGCACAGCCTATGCTAATAAAGCCGTAGAGCATTGTGATTTAATCATGTCTATTGGCTCTCGTTGGGATGACCGTATTACAGGTAAAATTCAAGAATTTTGTCCTGATGCTATTAAGATTCATATTGATATCGATCGTGCTGAAATTAATAAAGTAATGGAAGTGCATGCTCACGTAAACGGTGATGCTCGTTTTGTGCTAGAAGAGCTCACACCTCAAGTTCGTCAATTAGACACCTCCGACTGGCTTAAGAGAATCTCTTCTTGGAAAAAGAAATACCCGCTAAAGTACAAAAAACAAGGCGGGCTCAAAATGCAATACATCTTTGATGAATTGTACAAAGTGACTAAAGGTAATGCAATTGTGACTTCTGACGTTGGTCAGCATCAAATGTGGGCTGCTCAGTTCTATAAGTTTGACGAACCTCGCCAATGGATTAATTCAGGTGGAGCAGGAACTATGGGCTTTGGCTTTCCAGCTGCTATCGGTGCTGCAATTGGTCGTAAAGACAAACCAGTCATCGCTATTGCCGGTGATGGTGGTTTCCAAATGACTCTATTTGAACTTTCAACTGCAGCTATTGAAAAGCTTCCCATTAAAATATTTGTAATGGATAATAAATATTTAGGAATGGTACGTCAGTGGCAAGAGCTTTTCTTTGATCGTCGATACTCAGGAGTAGAGTTAGAAGGCAATCCCGACTTCGTTAAACTCGCAGAGAGTTATGGCGTCAAGGGTTTTAGAATCAAACGCTCGGCCGATGTTACCAAGACTCTTGAAAAAGTGATGGCATACAACGATGGACCTTGTCTTGTTCATTGTGAAGTTGAAAAAGAAGCCAACGTTTATCCTATGATACCCGCAGGAGCTCCTTATTCTAACATGCTAACTGAAGAGCCTAAAGAAAAACTTGAAAAACCAACAGGGAGTACCTGATATGTTTGAACATTACCCACCACACAGTATTAGCCTACTTGTAAGTAACAATCCAGGAGTTCTCGTTCGTGTGAGCATGGTATTTTCACGTCGTGGTTACAACATTGACTCTTTAGTGGTTTCGCCTGCTCTTGATGGGAAATTCGCGCGCATGAATGTAGTAGCTCGTGGCAACCCAGACACTCTTGGCCAAATTATTCTACAACTTGAAAAGCTCATTGATGTGGTTAACGCGACTGATCATACTGGACATAAAGTTGTTGAGAAAGAACTCGCCTTAATTAAAGTCGATTACACAGCTAATGAACGCGTTGAGCTACTTCAGATTGTTCAACATTTTAAAGGCGAAACAGTCGACTTAACAACAAATTCTATGATTATTCAAATCAGTGGAAACTCGGACAAAATTGACGCCGTTCGCACTCTTTGTGAAAAATTCTCTGTTAAAGAGTATATTCGCACAGGTAAAGTGATTATGGTTCGTGGAGATCTTGAGACTTAAGATTGTCAATTTGTTGATGCTTAAAAGGGTGAATCTAAGATTAGGTTCACCCTTTTTTATTTTTTATTCTTGATATTATCTTCTTCTACTGGCAAATCTTCTAGGATAAGCATACCTAAAGACTTCGGGTCGCCTTTGTTATCAAGATAAGATTCGAGATAAATATTTTTGGATAGCGGAATTAATTTGAGATTTAATACTTCCCCACCTTCGGTCACGCTCTGTTCCCCAAATGAAATACCTAATAAGCTAAAGCCCTGAAATTCAAATTCTCTTTTATCGAAATTAAACATCCATTCACGCTCGTCCTGACCCGAGCGAATACTCAAGCAAGTTTCTTTGTTAATATTACATTTAAGCCTAAAAGTTTCATTAAAAAGTTGATTCCACTCACGACTAAAGGCACATGACTCAGCAATCCTAGAACCATTATTACTGGGGTTGAGTTCATCATTTAGCTGAAAAGGGTCACTTGGAGTTTTATTGACTTTATCATATAGGTCCATTAGGATGAGATAGCTGTCAATATCCTTAGGACATTTACCACTTATCTTCACTTCATCCGAAATAGCTAGGATAGTCTGTTTTTGTTCACTTGTCAGCTCAGCATTCACACGATATTCTTCGATCTTTTCTTCAATCATTTTAGGCAGTAAAAGCTCTAATTTGCCGAGCTTATTAACAATAACGACACCGAGCTCTTCTCTTGCTCTCTGCAAACAGAGTTTAACGTGTTGATGAACATTATTTGAGCTCCCCGAAATAAAGTCAAGCCCCAGTTTTAAATGCCAATTATAAGAAGCCGAATTTTCTAGGTTTTGAGAGTTTTCTAGATTTTCTAGTTTTTCTGTACTCTCAATATTTTTGAGCCTGACAATTTTACAAAAGTCTTCCTCTCTGTTACCATCAACGAAAACAATCTCGACGTTGAGCCTGGTGGCAATTTTCATGTCTCTACCTAGAGTGTTTAATTCCCAAAACCTCGGATATCTTCTGAAGAGTTCTTGGATGGATTCTTCACCATCAAGTATGGGCATTAAAGAATCATTGGCAGTGTTTTTTTCAGTCAAAAGCTCAGAATACGAGAGCGTGATGGAGGGATTTTCAAAAATTCCAGCGCAAATAGTTGAAGGCAGTGTGATTAAAATGATCATCACCAGCAGTAGATTTTTAAGAACATTTGGAGATTGCATATATCAGCCTAGAAACTTAACTCACCATAAAACGAGAACACGGACAATTTGACGTTTGAGCCATGACATAAAAATACAAATTATTAAATAGAAACTAATCACTATTTATGAGGTTTATTCTGACTCAAAATCCGAAAGATTTTGAAATCTCATCAATTGAGGACTCAGGGTTTCTTCGCTGAGGGTTGTACTTTAACTAAGTAAATAGACTATTTTAATAAGAATTAGTCTTCTTATTACAAGGAAACAATGACTGAAGAAATCAAAGAAATATTTCATCACACAGATACTCACACACTTAGCAAGGTAGACGAATTTTGAAAATAGGGATCATAGCAGGTAGTCACCGACAGAATTCACAGAGTTCTAAAGTTGCCAAATTTTTTAAAAAGCAAATTGAACTGAGAAATGGATTGGAGGCAAATATCATTGACCTAGCAGGTAATCCCTTTCCACTTTGGGAT
>CAWVXU010000044.1:0-21007 GCA_963934255.1 uncultured Fibrobacterales bacterium | reverse complement strand
TAAAGCAGGACTCATTCACCTCCTCTATACACACATTGATTTTATAGGACATAGTGCATCTCACCCTTTTTAAAAATTAGGATTTTCATAAATTGATGGTATAATTGGCACGTATTAGTCAGTTTCATTAAATAGAGGTTTAAAGTGAACTCGAACGACCATAGCGGATTAAAAATTGAAGACATTCAACCTGCATTAATTCCAGAAACTGAAATAATTGACTTTTCTGAATCTGTTAAATTTCTAAAAAACAGTATGAACAAGAATTACCTAAAAATTGACAATGATGAATTTAAGCTAATTGAAAAATTTAATGGCAAGAAATCGTTTTCTGACTTACTTCAAGATGAATTAGAAAAAAAGGGTGCTCAAGATTTCCAAGCAATAATGGATCTTATGATCAAACTCAATTCTGGAGGTTTTCTCTCGGGTGATTATGCCGAAGAGATTAAAGATGAAATTGAGATACTTGAATCGGATAAGAAGTCAATAAAAGCGAAAAACAAAATCCTTCAGTTTCTTAGTATTGATGTAATTAAATTAGAATTAAAATTTTCTAATCCTATTTTATCAAAAATTTCATCAGCCATCTTATCCCTTCCTCTTTTAATGACACTCCTGGTTATTGCCATTGCCTATGCACCTATGCGCAATATTATTTACATGCACTCATTTCATTTTAAAACAATTTATGGACAATCTCAATTTTTCAGTTCACCCATCATTGAAATGATCGCCATTTGGCTATTTATTTCTCTCAGCTTGTCCCTCAAGAACATTCTATCAGCTTATAAATTGTCGCACTACAAGTTGGACAGTATTAACCCGAGAATAACCTTCTCCTGGGGATTTCTATTTTTCACTTTAGATAGCAGTGATATCGTAAAAAAGGGTCTTTTTAAATCGATTTCTTTTTATTGTTCACGAATATTTTTTCCGTTTACAATCGTTTTGGCCTGCTTTGGTTGGGGTATGATTCAAATAGAAGAATCTTTACTCACACTTTTATTTCAATTAAGTCTTTTAATTTCTTTTATAAATATCTCACCTCTTTTCAAGACGGAACTCAACCAAATCCTCAGGCTCATTAAACCTGATGGAGGCGAGCCAGTCAACTCATTTGCGTATTTATCCAAAAATTTCGTTAAGGAAATTTTCAATTTTGGAAATAAATACAAGGGACAAAATTTTAACCTTTTAACATCTACTTATAGTATCGTTTGGATTTACCTCTTTTACTCTTATCTTTGGACCAGCCTGAAGCTCAACCTATTGTCATTTTTTGTAAACATCTCTCAATTTACACTTGCTGAAAAATTGATGATCTCAGTTTACATTGTATCATTGGTAGTCCCCTCTATCATTTTGTTATTAACGACTTGTATCATTGCAATTCAAAACCTTAAGAGTGTGGCTAGAACACCGATATACAAGCTATCTAAAATATCACAAGATATTTTTAGTAAAAAAATACCTGCAAAAGAGAGTGTTTATAACTTCATACATGAAATCCCACTCTTCTCCAAACTCAGTGAATCTGACACCCAATCCCTTTGTGAGATTTTAAGAATAATTGAAGTTCCAGCTGGAAATAACATTATTGTAGAAGGTGACAAAGGAACTGAATTCTTTACGATTGTAAAAGGTAAAGTAAACGTCACAAAGAGTTTGAAGAACGGAGCCGACCGATCTTTAGCCACTCTTGAAATTGGTGACTCATTTGGTGAGATCGCATTAATAGAAGATACTTACCGAACTGCCACAGTAAAAGCGGTCACAAAAACATTCCTGATTAAACTTGATAAAAAAGACTTTGATGAATTTATTAAAAAGTCTGGTATCAATAAAGAAAAAATCACGAACATGATTGGTATCAGCAAAATTTTAATGAATATTGAAATGTTCTCATGCCTTAATTCTTCACAAATTAATTCATTGATTTCAAAACTCCAATCAGCTGATTTTAATAAAGATGAAACTATTTTCAAACAAGATGAACAGGGTGATAAATTTTACATCATTCAAGATGGAGACATCCTCATTCAACATTCTGAAGATGAAAAAATAACTCTGGAAAAAACACTATCCAAAGGTGATTACTTTGGAGAAATTGCCTTAATTAAAAACATAACCAGAACCGCCTCAGCTATTTCTATTTCTCAGTCTCATACACTCTATTTAACTAAACAAGACTTTTATGATGTCATTAAGGACAACCTGCTTGCAGGTATTAAGCTGAATGATTTGGCCAGTAAAAGACTCAATACTTTGGGAAAGGAGTTTATGAAACATGTTTAGTAAATTAATAGGACTCGGAGTCGTGATATTTCTCATCCATAAAGGTGCTAGTGTTGGAGGGGATCAACTCTCTTTTTTCATCAACTTAACGAAGAATGTCATTGTTTCTACAGAAGTCAAGGGCATTGGTAAAACAATCTACCTTAATTATGCTATTGGAAACGATTGTAACTTTCCTGATAATTCTCAAGATGATTGGTATGAATATATTAGAACAAACATGGGTTCGAATGACAAGTCTAGAGATACGTCCCAAGATCATTGGGAGAATCATTACTACGTGAGTCTAATTGAAGATGAACAAGGAAGACAAGGTTTTGAAATCCGAAGCCCGGGTGCAGATGAGGAACACGACACAGATGACGATATTTTTCATCAGGATGTTTGCTACTAGAAAGAAAAAAAGTCATTGGCCAATCTAGTCTCATATTAAAATAATTCTTAATAAGTCGACTAAATCAACAAATGACTATTTACAAAACAATATAAATCTTACTCAACAATGAATTGACCCTTCATCATTGCATAATGTCCAGGGACAGTACAAAGGAAATCATAAGTTCCAGCTGCAGGTGCTGTAAACTCTACTGTTACCGATTCGCCACCGCCAATGACTTTTGAAGCAGCAATTACTTGAGCGCCATCTTGTAAATACTCTTTATCAGCTCCAGCTGCATTTGATGCAGTTGCAAACGAAGCGAAGTCTTCACCAGCCGCAAGAATGACAATATTGTGACCCATCGCCGCTTTAGGGAGTTTACCTGTATGCTTTAAAGTAAGAGAGACTTTTGCTCCAGCTTTGGCTTTAATTTCCTTGAGGTTGTAAAGCATTTGGTCATTGCCTTCAATTTCAATTTTGATAACTTCAGCTACAGTTGCTTCTGCAGGCTTTGCCAATTCTTTAACAGGAGCCGGCGTAGCAGGAGCTGCATCTTTTTGCACTTCTTCTTGTCCACAGGCTATTAGGGCGATTGCCATTGCTGTGAGAGCGATTTTTTTCATCATGAATCCTTAGTTTTGATTGAGAATTTTTAATTCTCGTTAAATATATATCCAATTCATGGTTCAGGCTATATCATAGCGACAAAGGGTAGGTTTTTGAGAACGAAAGGAATAGTTTTATTGTAATATCCGCAAGCGCCAATGAATACAACCCATTTTCATAGAGACTCTTGTTAGTTATCAATAGACAAACTAAAAGTCACACAATAAATCACTTAAAGGTAAATTTTAAGTCAACCAATCTACTAAGGGGTCAAAATGAATGTAGCCATTATTGGAGGAGGAGCCGCAGGTTTTTTTGCTGCCATTCATGTTAAAATTAACCACCCTGATGCCCGTGTTGTCATTATTGAACAATCAAAAAAAACATTAACTAAAGTGAAAATTTCTGGTGGTGGTCGCTGTAATGTGACTAATGGCACTCAATCAATATCAGAACTTGCTCGTGCCTATCCAAGAGGAGGCAAAAAACTTAAAAATGCTTTCCGATTTTTTAACAATTCACACACGATGGAATGGTTTGAATCTCGAGGAGTTCCTTTAGTGATTCAAGATGATCTGTGTGTATTTCCAGTGTCTCAAGATTCTCAAAGTATTATCGATTGTTTTCACGCAGAAATCAAAAACCTCGGGATCGAAATCCAGCTAGAAAGCCGAGTGAGCTCCCTGCTGCCTGTCGATGGCAAACTCTCGATTGAATTTAAAGGCGGAGTCAAAGAACGACAAATCTATGATAAAATGATCATCACGACTGGTGGTTCCCCTATGAAAAAAGGCTTTCTTTGGCTAGAAAAATTAAATCACAAGATTGAGGATCCAGCCCCGTCCCTCTTCACTTTTAACATGCCTGACGAACCCATTAAAGAGCTAATGGGGATAGTAGTTGAAAAAGCCTTGGTCAGCATTCAAGGAACAAAACTAAAGGGAGACGGCCCTCTCTTAATCACCCATTGGGGAATGAGCGGCCCAGCCATTTTAAAATTATCCGCTTTTGGAGCAAGAATTTTAAAAGATAAAGAGTATGATTTTACAGTTCAGGTGAACTGGGTGAATGAACCAAATAATGATCTTGTTCTTGAAAACTTAAACCAAATCGTAACAGAACACTCAGGCAAACAATTATCCAACTTTAGAGCCTATCAATTGCCAGAAAGACTTTGGTTGTTTTTATTAAACAAAGCGGAATTTTCTCCTGCTAGGAAATGGAATGAACTTGGTAAAAAAGGAATCAATAAGCTGGTGAGATTATTGACCAATGACACCTATCAAGTTAAAGGCAAGACCACCTTCCGAGAAGAATTCGTCACCTGCGGTGGTGTCAGCCTGGACAGTGTTGATTTTAAAACCATGCAAAGTAAGGTCTGCCCTCATTTGTATTTCGCTGGAGAATTGTTGGATATTGACGGCATCACAGGTGGTTATAATTTTCAGGCCGCCTGGACCACGGCGTTTATTGCTGCAAAACTAGAGGGTTAAGATACTTGATTCACACCTTTAAAAGGTTGAGGAATACAGTTCATACAAGAAATTATAATGAACTTTTATCAATACTTTTTGGTCTTTTCTACTTAGCAATAGCTAGGAGACTAAACCTATATTAATATGGAACGTAAACAGACTCGGAGTTTTCATGAAAAGTACAGAAACATTTACCTTAAAAAGTTACACTCTTGGCGGAGAAGCAACAATTAATCAAGCATTCAACGATTGGGGAAGTGTTGGTAACAACATATCTCCACAATTGTCTTGGGAAAACGCACCTGAAGGAACAAAAAGCTTTGCAGTAACGATGTATGATCCTGATGCACCAACAGGCAGTGGATGGTGGCATTGGGTTATATTTGATATTCCAAGTGATGTGAATCAGTTAGTTGAAAACGCAGGAACTGTTGCATTAAATTTAGCTCCTGCAAATTCTATTCAAAGCGTAAATAACTATGGCACTCAAGGGTATGGTGGTCCCTGTCCTCCCGAAGGTCATGGGTGGCATCAATACATCATCACCGTTCATGCTTTAAAAGTAGAATCATTGGGCTTAGATGAAAACATAAATCCCGCCATTATAGGTTACAATCTTTGGGAAAACACTATTTCAAAAGCAAGTATTGTGACTTATTTCCAAAGAAGCTAATAGGAAAAACCTTCCTAATTCATGGGTCTGAAAATCATAGAGTTTTCTATCGTATTGAAAGAATTACAATAGAAATTCTTTGATTTTCTAACTAGTGAGGTGTTATCTTTATCTTTAGAGAGAATGAGAATCCAATGAATACAATTACTTTGCCAGACGAACTAAATTTGGATTCTTCTCTACCTATAAGTGTTTATAATTACGAAAGTGTTAATGAAATTTCTAAGCAACAAGTTTTATTAAATCAAAACACGTTTAGTTTTCTTCAAGCTGGAACGAAAGAAGTTTATTTTGATAATTCTTCTTATGCAATAGATAATTCAGAGTTCTTATTAATGAAATCCGGCCATTGTTTAATGACTGAAATACTTTCTAACGAATCACGGAATTATAGAAGTATTCTATTTTTCTTTACTACCAATGAAATTTTAAACTTTATCAAAAAGTTTGACTTTGAGTTTGAAAAATCTTCTCTGAAAACTCATCATTCGACTTTTGCCTTTAAATATGATTCTTTTATAAAGAGTTTTACTCAGAGTCTTTTCGATATATCTATGCTGTCAAATACTTTTCAAGAAAAGATTTTGAAAACAAAGTTTGACGAAATAATGCTTTACCTTATAGACATGAATGGGCTAGACTTTCTTTATTCCTTGATTAACAATAGTGATAATCAAAATCAAAAATTCATCCAGATTATTGAAAGCAATAGTTTGAATAAACTCACAATAAAAGAGCTTTCTTTTTTATCCAATATGAGTGTATCGACTTTCAAGAGAGAGTTTTTTAAAAATTTTCAGAGTTCACCTAGTAAATGGTTTCAAGATAAAAGACTTGAACATTCTGCTTACTTATTAAAAACAGAATCAAAAAGACCTTCAGATATTTATCAAGAAATTGGATATAAAAACCTCTCAAATTTCATTCAGGCTTTTAAAATAAAATTTGGGGTCACCCCCAAACAATATCAATCGAATTAAACCTTCATCAAAAGCTGTTTTTCTCGAATGTTAGATCTAATAACAATCTAGTGTTTAGGGTTTTAGGTAGTTAGTATATTGGATTTTTCTCAGTAAAAACTGAGGTACAAATACAAACCACCAAAAGACATTGAACAACCCATTGGTAGATTCAAATGTAATATCGTCTTCTATGATGACACCATTCTCAACTTTTCGTACGATATGCCTATGCTTCCAAGACACTATATTAAAAGGAAGTATCTTACCTTCATCCACAAAATAACATTCGTCCTCACCTTGTGAACGCTCCGTTATCACACTCACCCATTTATCTTTCCATGGAAGTAACATTTGTAAATGAACCTCTGACCCCACCTCATCACCATCATAACGCAAAGGTCTGACGGGTGCGTTTGCAGTCAAATACATAAACATTTCTTTATTAAATTGATTGAAGACTTCTAAGAGCTTAAGATCAGTTTTGATTAAAGTTTTAACATTTATTTTCATTCAAATCACCCATCCCATTGTTTTTAAACATATTATCAACTTCATTTTATCCTGAATATTGTGATGTTAAAGTTTCATTCTTTCAATTATTACTCAGGCTGATTAATATCACCCCTAACTTAAGCGTCCAAGCAATGGTCCTCAACCAATTCGAATTGATAAGGAATAGAACCACTTTTGGAGAGCGAGTCTTAGAGAGTTTATTGTGAGCTGGTACCTGAAGTAAGAAGGTCGAAAGCCAAACAATAACTAGTAAAGCTAAACTAAAAAGTGCCAAGACTGATGTTTCACTATTTGATATAATCAATAGGGCTAAGATCAATTCTAAGGGCATCAACCAAGTGACGATGCATGATATTCTGTGGGAGTGTAATTGATGAAAAGATTGCCATTTTTCTTCAGCAATGTACTTAAAGCTCGGATAGACTATCAGTTGAATCACCCAAATCAATCCGACAAGTAACGATGTTGAAACTAATTCCAAAACCACTAATTGGGGAAGATACTCACTCATAGGACCCATTTTAATTGGCTTCCTTATTTTGAGATTGAGCCCTAGCTTTTTTCAGTAGTACATAGAAAGGAATCCACCAAATAAAGTCATTGGTAATAAGAGTGAAAACAAACAAGACTGGAAAGTCACCCTGTATGACAGAGAAAAGAAAGCCAATGGGACCCAATATTTTACCCAATAAGCCAACAAAGGTAATCGGCCAATGTCTATTAGGATCAATTGCAGCTATACCATAACCGATACCGTAAACTCCGACAATCATACCCACGCATTGCCATATTTGAGGGTATTGCATTGCAGGAATACCAGTCAAATCAAAAATTGCTTGTGGGAACAAAATGACCCATGCTCCCCAAATGATATTATACAAAGCAGCAGCAAAGAGCCACTTTGATTTTATATTGTTAAGATACCAAGTGATGTGTTTCATCTTATGAAATCATTTCTTGTAATTCATTTTGAATCTGCTCAGGTGTAATATTAGAAGGATATCGTTTTATCACTTCTCCCTCAGGAGAAACTAAAAATTTCTCAAAATTCCATTTTACATCTTCCTCAAATCCGGGTTTGGATTTTAAAAATTGGTAAAGGGCATGAGCGCTCGGACCATTGACTTCAACTTTAGCAAACATAGGGAATTGAATACCAAAGCTCAAGACACACCCTTCGATAATTTCTTGTTCTGTCCCTGGCTCTTGTCCACCAAATTGGTTACAAGGGAACCCCAAAACAGATACTCCTGCGGCCCTCATCGCATCATGTAATTTCTCAAGACCCTCATACTGTTTGGTAAAACCGCACTCAGAGGCAACATTCACAATGACTAGATACTGACCCTCATAGAGAGACATTGAAACATCTTCTCCATGAATGTTAGCGACTTTGATTTCATTTAAAACTGACATATTATATTTTCCTTTTGAATTTAACCGATAACCGAAGATCCACCATCAATGTGTAGAATCTGCCCAGTGACCCATGATGATTTGTCCGATAATAAATAGACTGCAGCCTCTGCAATATCTTCTGGCGTACCTATTTTTTTGAGTGGATTCTTCTCAGAATGAAATTCCCTCTTTTTAGGTGAGTTGAGTAACTGATTAGCAAGCGGGGTATCTGTCAATGCTGGGGCCACGGCATTGACTCGGATAATTGGAGCAAACTCTGCTGCAAGTGCTTTGGTTAGACCTTCAATAGCTCCTTTTGACATTGAAACCAAGGCATGAAAACTAAACCCTTTCTGCACAGCAATGGTCGAAAACAACACAATACTTGCTTTTTTTGATTTTTTTAGCTTGGGTAAAACCCGCCGAATGACACGAACTGCCCCGAGTGATTGCAATTGAAAGTCTGCCATATACTCTTCATCTTTGATTTGGTGAAATGGCTTGAGGTGAATCGAGCCAGGACAATACACTAAGCCATCAAGTTCATCTGGAAGTAGATCTAGGTCAAGATCATCAGTCATGACATCAAATTGAAAGTATTTGACTTTTTCGGTACTTTCCTTAGAATTTGAACGAAAACTCGATACTACAGCGTGATTATCAGATTGTAGGATATCGACAATTGATTTCCCGACCCCACTTGATCCTCCGATGACTAAGTAGTTTTTCATGTTATTACCTCGTTAATTTTCAACTACTTATAAAGTAGATTATTCTAGGGATGATGTGGAAAACCTAGTCGTACCTATTCAACCCTTTGACGCCTCCAAAATTACCTTTGGTCTGAAAACATTGGCAGCAAACAATTTTTCAACCTAAATTAGCTGAATGATAAAACAAACTACACGCCCTGTAAAACAAAGCTTTCAGCTTGAAGACACTACCCGTATCATAGAAATGGCATGGGAAGATAGAACACCTTTTGAAGCCATAGAATACCAATTTGGCATCAATGAGCATCAAGTGATTCACCTCATGCGAACGAACCTCAAACCAACTTCATTTCGCAATTGGCGTAAACGAGTCAATACGAAAGTCAGTATGAAGCATCTTTCAAAACGCTCATCCGAAATCACAAGATTTCACTGCAGAACCCAATACAAGCCGAAATAACACATCACACATTTACTTAGCTAACTAAGATTGTTTTTAGGACTCAATATGAAACTGCAGAATATCATTATCATCATGGTCTCAATATTCTTAATGGGATGCTTTGTCGCTTCAGAAGAAAAGACTGAACATCCACCAGAAAATATTCATTTTCTCGCCCTGGGGGACTCTTATAGTATCGGTGAAAGTGTAGATTCAACCCAAATGTGGCCTGCTCAATTAGTGGATAGCTTAGGTTGGTCGTTTGACTCCGTTAGCGTCTTGGCTAAAACAGGTTGGACTACTTCCGACCTACTGTCAGCCATTACTCCGATTGATTCTGGAAGCTTTGATATTGTTTCTCTTCAAATTGGAGTAAACAACCAGTTTAGAGGTTGGGATTATGCCTATTTTCAAACTCAATTTGATAGTATTATTCAGTTGAGCATTGACTATGCTGGCTCTAAGGAAAATGTCTTTGTGGTCTCAATCCCAGACTATGGATATACTCCCTTTGGAGCATCACGCCAAGAAATTATCTCGACTGAATTAGACCAATACAACTCATATATGAAAGAAAAATCGGACGAATTGGGTGTCGCATTTGTTGATATTACTCCCATTTCTCGAAGCGCACAAGGGACTCTGGCTGAAGATCAATTACATCCAAGCTCTGATCAATACTCACTCTGGGTAGAACAGATACTCCCCATAGTGAGAGCTATGCCCTTCCAACCTAGATAACACTTTTTTCTTTACTTCATCGAGTAATGCTTTCATTATCAATGTCAATTGGCTATCATGTTCATAGGAGGTATAAATGAAAATTCTTTTAACTGGATCTACAGGATACATTGGCAAACGTCTTCTACCTTATCTATTAGGAAAAGGCCACCATGTTGTTTGTCTTGTTCGAGACAAAAAAAGATTCACCAGGCCTCAACATACTGATGGGCAAATCACTCTTATAGAAGGCGATTTATTGAGTTCTGAATCGCTCAATGAGATCCCAAATGATATTCAGGTTGCATATTACTTAGTCCACTCAATGTCAAGTCATGCAGATTACACTAGTTTTGAAAAAACTTGTGCCACAAATTTTCAACTAAAAGTGTCATCAACATCATGTGAGCAAGTCATCTATTTAGGTGGTATTTTGAATGATTCTGAATTATCTGATCATTTAAATTCTAGAAAGAATGTCGAGTTAGAATTATCCAAAGGATCATACCACATCACAAGTCTTCGAGCCGGAATTATTATCGGCTCAGGGAGTGCTTCATTTGAAATCATGAGGGACTTAGTAGAGAAACTACCGATCATGATAACACCTAAATGGCTCATGACAAGGTGCCAACCCATCGGGATTAGCGATGTCCTTCTGTTTTTATATAGATCCGCCCTAAACCCTAATACTTATGATAAACATTTTGATATAGGCTGTAATGACGTATTAACCTATAAAGAAATGCTCTTAATATTTGCAAAAGTTCGAAACCTTCGAAGGTATATATGGACCGTTCCGGTCCTCACACCCAAGCTCTCATCCTATTGGTTGTATTTTGTCACCTCGACCTCTTTTAGGTTGGCAAGATCCTTGGTTGATAGTATGAAAATTGAAGTTGTTTGTCAAAATAATGATATCAATACTCTGTTAGATGTCGCTCCTATCTCTTATAAAGATTCCCTCATCAAAGCTTTTAATCGAACCCAAAAAAATGAAATCGTCTCCACATGGAAGGATTCTTATTCAAGTAGTGATAATGAATTTACTGTGTCTGATTTTATTGAAGTTCCTACTTTCGGATGTTTCAAAGACCAAAGAACTCAAAAAGTTGTCAGTGAAGATAAAACAATTGATGCCATCTGGTCTATTGGAGGCGACAAGGGCTGGTTTCATGGGAATTGGCTTTGGAAAGTCCGCGGCTACCTTGATAAGCTTTTTGGCGGAGTTGGACTCAGACGCGGTCGGCGAAGTCAAACTGAATTAAATGTAGGAGACCCACTAGACTTCTGGAGAGTTTTATATGCTAACAAAGAGGAAGGTCACCTGCTTTTATTCGCTGAGATGAAGCTTCCTGGAGAGGCTTGGTTAGAATTTAAAATTGAAGGAACACAATTGAAACAAACAGCCACATTTCGACCTCTGGGATTAGCAGGAAGACTTTACTGGTATTCTGTTGTGCCATTGCATGGATATATATTCAATGGCATGCTCAATAAACTATCAAAAACAAGGTAATCGCCCATGCATATTGATGAAGAAAAGTTGGACAATCTCGATCATATTACACGGATTAATATCATCAACGCTATTACAGGAATAAAACCAGGGAACCTTGTCGGCACTCAATCACAAAGTGGCGATGAGAACCTGGCAATCATGAGTAGCTGCATCCACCTCGGAAGTAAACCAGCCTTAATTGGATTAATACTCAGACCACAAGAACAAACACCTACAAGTACCTACCTAAACATCAAAGATACCGGCTCTTACACCATCAACCACATCCCCAACCACCTGACTTGTAACGCACACTTTACTTCGGCTAAATTCCCCATGGGCATCTCAGAATTTGAGGAATGCAATCTAACTCCTGAATACAAGGCTGGATTTAAAGCCCCTTTTGTCAAAGAAAGTCCCTTAAAGATAGGGCTCAAGTTTGTTCAAGAAATGAAGCTTGAAATCAATAAGACGGTCCTTGTGATTGGAGAGGTAAAACACATAGAGGTCCCAGATAACATGGTCAATAAAACTGGTCAAATCGATTTAGAAGCGCTCGGATCAACGGGTATATCGGGGTTAGATCACTATTATAAAATGGTTAAAATTGCTGATTACCCTTATGCTCACCTTGAGGATGTTCCCAAGTTCAAATCCTGAGAACATCAACTTAACGAATAAAAGTCGCGCCTTGAATCCAACCCAAGGTTGAATAATGAAAACTTCGGCTCCACCTTGATTGATTTTCTGCCGCGAAAGAATTAAGCATATTCACCTCCAAAGATAGTGTGCCAAGATAATCTATACTCATATTGGAGTATGTAATAATTGATATGATATTTCATCCTACCAAAACAAAAAAACCGCCAAAATGACGGTTCCGGTCGATTGGTTGGAGTCAATTCAACCTTGAGAATTAGCTAGTCATTAGTAACAGACACTCACTTCATAACAACCATTTGCATCATATTCATCCCAACAATCTGAGTTTGGAGTTTTAGGACCAAATAAATACGGTCCCACTTTATCACAGACTTGCACTGGATCCAAAATAACCTCAGCACATTTAGCATCAATTAAACAACCTGATTCATCATAAACAGCTTTAGGCATTTGTCCTTGACCGCATTCAATATCCAATGGGTCACGAATAAACACTGGACATTGTGGTGAAATTACTGAATCAATCACTATATCAGTGCATCCACCCTTTGTATAATTTTTCACACCTGCGTTTTCGGCAAGACAATCATTTGAATAAGTCTGACCGTCATCTCCACAGACAGGAGCATAAAGTTTAGTGCACATTTGAGGCTTAGTTATGTCAAGTGAATCTTTGCTTATCAGTGAATCAAGAATGCGAAGACATTCGCCCTCTTTATAATTTTTGATACCTGCGCGGGTGGCATGACAATCATTAGAATAAGTATTACCATCATCTCCACAGACTGGAGTGTAATCCAATGTGCAAGTCATGAAGTCGGGAAATTCATATTGAGTTGAATCAGTATAATATTGAGTTGAATCAATATCTTTTTGATTGGTTGAATCAATATCTTCTTGATTGATTGAATCAGTATCTTTTTTCCAGATTGAATCAATACCAGCATGAGAACTTGAATTTAATTCATTGTTAGAAGTTGAATCAGCAGTCAAGGCTTCATCTTGTGATTCGATCACACATCCTAATAAGGAAAAGCTTGTTAAGAGCATTAAAGTAAAGAAAATTTGTTTCATATCTGTCTCCGAAGTATTTCTAATAACATTTTGTTTCTGGATTAAAGATATATTAGAAGTCCTGACTTGGCGTATAAGTGAGTTTATTTGTGTTCTAAAAGTGTGCTAGTCACTTAGATTGATTTACGAACCCGCAGGGGTCTGCTTTTCAGTCATCCAAAGAAGGCTTGGGAGCTGAGGATGCCAAGTCAGTTAATAATACTATTGTTGAACTTAAAGAGTGAGAGGTCTCAGTTGAATAGCTCATATTATCAAGTTTAAGGATGAGCTAATTCCTACAATATCATTATTTTCACCTCATTTCATAAAATTCACAATCCATCGAGCGACTCCCTTACTGTCCAAAACTTCTTCATAGCTTTGAATGGCTTGATCGACAATGACATCACCAATCATCCCACGCCTAGATTCGAGTAATGGCTCGGCATACTCTCTTTGAAACTCTGGATGGCCTTGTATGCCCACAAAATTCTCACCTACACCAAACATTGCTAAGGGGCAATCCAATGAAGAAGCAATGGGAAATCCATCCTTGGGAAGAGTGAGCACTTGGTCTTGGTGGCTCGATATAATATTTACCTTAGTTTTATTCTCAGCTGATGTCTGAATATTGGGATCCATCCAATCTTGTACAGAATGAACTTCCACTGATTTGACACCTACCATCCAACCTTGAGTTGCCTTGCCTACCTCGCCTCCTAATGCTCTTGCTAACATTTGGTGACCAAAACAGATTCCAAAGAACTTAATATCTAATCGATGCAACGTCCTAAGAAACTCTTCAAACTCCTGAACCCAAATAAGGTCATCATAGACCGAGACCGAAGATCCCGTGGAAACAAATCCATCAAACTCTGTCAGATCCTGCGGGTACTCCCCTTGAATTAGATCAAAGCCCACTAATTCCACCTCTTTAAATTCACTAAAAAGTTTCTGAAACATATTCAGATAACTTCCACAAGGATGATCAATTGTTGATTTTGATTCATCGCAGATGAGCAAGCCAAGTCTCATCACAAAGCCTTTCTATAGACAAGTCTCAAGTCGTCTTGTTGTATGGGGATAATATTGGTTTGATGACAACCATCCATAAAAGCTTCTTCACTCAATTTATCCAAATCATTTTCAGTGATACCATGATGGGACAATCCAAGTTCCACTTCTAAGTCATTCATAAAGTCACTCAAAATATCTGGTAGACTTTTAGAACTCGTTTTCTGATCTAAACTTGATTTGATCACGTCTTCTAAACGTTGAAGTTTATTTCTTTCTTCACTCCCTCCATGCATCACTCTTTGATCAATAAATTTCAATGATTCAATTAACATCAAAGCATTCGCTAATCCGTGATGTAAATTGAATTGAGAAGATAACGGGTGTGCAAGAGAGTGCACCATACCTAGTCCCTTCTGAAATGCTGTAGCCCCCATCGTGGCAGCCATGAGCATTTTATTTCTTGCATCCAAATCATGCCCATCGTCAAACACCTTGGGTAAATTTTGTAAAACCAACTGAGTTCCTTCGAGGGCAATCCCATCTGCCATGGGATGAAACCCTGGGGATAAAAATGCTTCCATACAATGAACTAAAGCGTCAATCCCCGTGGCCACTGTGATGGACCTAGGTAAATTCATTGAATATGTTGGGTCCAGTATTGCAATCTTAGGGATGAGATCTGGGTGAAAGAAAATCGTTTTTCTTTGGCTTTTCTTGAGAATAATTACACCTGCACGTCCGACTTCAGATCCAGTACCCGCAGTTGTAGGTATAGCATAGAGCTCTGGCATCACCTCTGTGATGAGATCATCACCACCTAAGCTATCATCATACTGTTCCATTGGCCATGGGTGATTCAGCATAATTTTAATTACCTTAGCCACATCCATTGGGCTACCACCACCTAGTGCGATTAAGTAATCACAAGAATTATTTTGATAAAAATCTACCCCGTTTTTGACATCATCTTCAATAGGATTGGGATGCACTCCATCATAGACGACATAGTCTTGATCCTCAAAATTCAAGTCTTCAACAAGTGTCTTGACTATGCCGAGTTTCACCAATTGTTGATCGGTGACAATCATGGCCTTTTGATGATTTGATTTCTTTAAATACTCTCCCAAAGAATGGGCAGCATTTTCGCCACTATAGATAACCGTGGGGTAATTGTATTGATTCATAATGTCCTCTCAAATAATTTCAAAGTATCGTTCAAGTTGCCACTGAGTCACTTGCTTTTCATATTCTCTGACTTCCCATAACCTTGAAGCAGTAAAATGCTCGACAAATTCTTCACCTAATATTTCAATGGCTTTTTTTGAATTTTTAAAACACCTGGTCGCATCTCGAAGGTTACTAGAGAGTTGATAATGTTCATCTAAGCCATCTTCTTGTTCATAGGCATTACCAGTCATTCTTGCAGGCAGATCCAAAGAGTCTTTGATTCCAGCAAGGCCAGCCCCTAGCATTGCAGCTGCGGCAAGATAGGGATTAGCATCAGCCGAACCCAACCTAAACTCAACACGTTGAGACTTCTCACTCCCTGGTATGACTCTAAATGAGGTTGTTCTATTCTCTACACCCCATGAAGATGTGGTGGGTGCCCAAGCACCTTTGACAAGTCTTGTATATGAGTTGATACTTGGAGCACACATGGGTAGGAGTTCTTTAAGATACTCCACCTGTCCTGCTAGATAATGTTTCATTTGAGAGGACATCAAGTGTTCCCCATCTTGATCAAAGAAAACATTCTTCCCATCACGATTTAATAAGGATTGATGAATATGACCGGATTGTCCAGGGAAGTCCATAGACCACTTCGCCATGAAGGTCACGATCATTCCACGTTTTTGAAAAAACGATTTAGTAAACGTTTTAAATAGAGCTGCACGATCGACCGCTTCTTGTGCATCGCAATATCTCAGAGCCGCTTCCCAAACCCCTGAACCTGTTTCACAATGTATCCCCTCAATCTCAATCCCTAGATCATCACAATAATCTTGAAATTCATGAAACAAATCTGAAAAAACATTGGTTCTTAAAAGCGAATAACCAAAATTACCGGGGCTAATAGGGATTAAATTCTGATAGCCTTTATCTCGCACACTTTGAGAAGTCTCATTGAAAACGAAAAACTCATATTCAAAAGCAAGCTGAACAGCATAGCCCATCTGATCGGCTTGCCTTAGGACCCTTTTAAAAACACTCCTAGGGCAGATAGGATGAAGACCACCCTCTTCATCGACAAAGTCAATTAAAAAAAGCGGTGTATTATTTTCATCTTTCAATCGACGCTCACTCCTCAGATCTACTTTGTATTTGGCATCGGGGAAAGCCGTATGCCACCCAGTATATTGCGCATGATCATAGAGCTGATCATTCATATCCCAGCCCAACACACAATCACAAAATCCTCCTCCATCTTTGAGTATTCCTTCAAATTTTTCAATGGAGACATATTTACCTCGATGCACACCGTCGATATCAATAAAGGCTAATTTGATTCGTTTGATATCCTCTTCTTGGTATACCCTCAATAATTCATCAATTTGATTCATACTATTTAACCTTTTTTAAATTTATTGATTTGAGTTTGGTCAAAAACTGAAATGTATACCTGGACAACCCTGAACCCTTACCACTGTTCTTATAACCAGTCCATGCAAGAGCCGGATCCAGAAAGTCACAACAATTCATAAAGACAGTCCCAGCTTCTACATCCTGACTCCACCTTAAAGCAAGGTCTTGATCTTGTGTGAACAAGGAGCAACTCAGTCCAAAGTTTGAATCATTAATATATCCAATGGCCTCAATTTCATTTTTAACTTTTACTACAGGCAAGATAGGGCCAAAATTTTCCTCTTGAATCAAGAGTGAATCTTGTGGGACATCTACAATTAAGGTCGGTTCAAAAAAGAGCGCTCCTTGGGTGATCTTTGATTTGCCTCCCACCAATAATTTAGCTCCCACTTTGACCGCTTCATCAATTTGTTCTGACATGTACTTCGCTGAATTCGAATCCGCCAATGGGCCCATTTGAGTGGCTTCATTCAACGGATCACCTAATACATAAGACTCAACTAATTGTTTGGCTCTTTCAATAAATTCATCATAATAGTCCTCGTGCACATAGACACGCTCAACGCCACAACAAGATTGTCCAGCGTTATACATGGCACCATCTACGATGGATTCTACGGCATGATGAAGGTTGGCATCTTTATGAACATAAGCAGCATCTTTGCCTCCCAGTTCTAACTGACATTGTAGAAGTTGATGAGAAGCGTCTTGATTAATTTGCTTACCACCACTGACTGAACCTGTGAATATCACATAGTCAATAGGCATCTTTTGAATTATTTCACTTGTTTGAGCATGATCAAGAACGATGTCTTGAACCAAATCTTCAAAACCCTTGATTGTTCCAAATACTTGACTGAACAACTCACCGACTCCTAAAGTCTTTGAAGAGTGCTTGAGCAAAACAGAATTACCTGATAGTAGTGCTGCCATTAATCCATTAATGGTAATTAAGAGAGGGTAATTCCATGCCGAGATAATAAAGACAACACCATGAGGTTCGTGAACTATTTTTCTGTACAATCCCTCTTGCTCAGGTAAAAGATCATCCTTTAATTCATCAGGCGCGCTTTTAAATAAAAATTCCGCGCGATCAATCATTGAATTGACTTCATTTTTAGATTGATTGAGGGGCTTGCCAACATGCTCAGTAATCATCAAAGCGATGGAATCAATTTCTTGAGTAAAATATTTCAAAGCTTCTCTTAATTTGGAAACTCGATCTTCCACTGAACTACTCGCCCACTTTTTTTGAACATCCCGAGACCTCTGTACCTTAAGTAAAGGTTCTTGGTCCAATGCATATTCTTTTAGCGTCTTTAAAGTAAAAGGATTCTTGGTCTTTATACGACTCATATCTGACCTCCTTGAATATTATACCACAACTATCAATGAATAGATAAACCACTATGATCAATTGATGAACCTTGGTTTTGTGTTTTTTTAGTTATTTAAGGTATTTGGTGTGCGCTTTTAAGAGAACAGTCACAATTTCTTTAAGCGTAGAGATTTAACGAAAGTGAATATTTCTCTCGTCTTAGTTAGTCTGTTGAATGAAGTCGCTAGACATGAAATTCAAAGTTGTGATGATATTGTCCCTATGACCTTTCACTCAAATAGTATTTCGAATCCAATCCATCGATACCGGATTACCCACCTATGGTGGGCTCTAGAATTTATTATGAAGTTATAATGACCGTGATACCACTCGTGATATAGCAACTGTGTCAGAATATTTTATGAGTTTAAGATGTATAAAATAGCCTGAATGCCATCTTAAAAGTATTTATCGATTTTGATTTTATCAGCCTTAAGGGTGTGCAACAAATTATACAAACCAAAGAATGTTCTATTCATGTATATGAAATGCTTGGAACCACGGTTACCGTCAATTTTTTTGAACGCAGGATCTTTACCATAGCCCTCAGCCATCGTTGCAATTTTTTGGAAAAACTTCTCATCACTAAAATCAAATTGTTCCGTATTGAAAGGCATGGTAAAAGTGCTCAGTAGATCAGAAAACATCACCTTAAGATAAGCCTGCTCTTCTTGACTATCTGTAGTCTTAATCATTTCAAGTTCAAACATCTTTTTTCTAAAAAAGTCTTCATTGTCCATGTTTTCTTTTACTGCAAGATCAAAGTAAGGAGTATAGAAATCGTCAGGAATTGATTTAATACAACCAAAGTCAAGAGCTATTAATTTGGCGTCTTTAGCCACCAAGAAGTTACCTGGGTGGGGGTCAGCATGAACTTTTTTGAGCGTATGTATTTGAAACATGTAAAAGTCCCATAGAGCCTGGCCTACTTGATTGGCAAGAGCATTGTCCGTATTTGATTTGGCAAATTCTGAGAGGTGCTGCCCCTCCATCCAATCCATAGTGATGATACGATCAGATGAGAATTCTGGGTAATAATTTGGGAAAATAATCCCCTCAAGATGAGAACATTTTGTTTGAATGTCCAAACTTTGTCTGAGCTCAAGCTCGTAATCGGTTTCTTCTAAGAGTTTCTCTTCTACTTCTTTGAAATAAATTTCAGAGTCTTTGGCCTTGAGGTTAAATAATCTCAAAGCCACTGGCTTGACAATGGCCAAATCCGATGAAATTGAATCAGCAACACCTGGGTATTGAATTTTTACTGCATATACCTTGCCTTTAAGTGTGGCTTGATGAACTTGACCAATACTTGCTGCATACTTAGCATCTAGATCAAATGTATCAAAAATATCAGTAGGACTTTTTGAGAAATAATTTCTGAATGTTTTTTTGACTAATGCCGAGGATAAGGGAGGAACCGAAAATTGCGACAAAGAAAATTGATCAACATAGGCCTGAGGTAGAAGATTCTGATCCATACTCAGCATCTGGGCTACTTTTAACGCAGACCCTTTTAATTTCTTGAGTCCATTGTATATGTCTTTTGCGTTATTTTGATCAAATCGATCCTTGGCCAAATCTTCATCATTGATGACTTTATCTACACTATATTTAACATAGTTTACACCCACTTTTGCCCCGGTTTGAAGTAGTTGAGAGGCTCTTTGGATTTTTGATGTCGGGATTTTATTTATACTTTGCATTTATTTTGAAATTTCTTTATAGAGAAATTTCCCTAAATCTAAAAGGTTTTCTAGGGGCTTTGTATTTAAGAATTCAAAACCAGTATTTATTGATTTTTCAATGAAAGTGTCTGTTTTCTCAAATCCAGCCGAAGTGTCGTTCAACCAAAAGTGAATTGTACATAAAAGATGATTCCAAATAACTTCTGATTCCGTCTTTTCTTTAAATCGTTCTAGACCTTGTATTTTTAAATCAAGATTTGAAATCTCCATCGCAGCGATAAATCCGATAAAATGTTTTTTAATACACATCAAGGGCTTGAGGGAGTGAAGGTGATTCTTACCTGAATCTAAGACAAAGTGAATGAATGAGCGATTTGCGGTCATCATCTCAATAAAAGTAAAATAGAAAGACAAAATTTTCGTCTTGGAATCATAGTCTGCATAATTATCATCATTCTCTAACAAATCAACTGTTTCTTTGAATAAATTTTCAAATACAGTTTTTTCAATCGCTTGGAAATTACCAAAGTATTTATAGAAATCTGCTTCTTTTGCTTTGAAGGACTTAGTGAACTGGTAAACATTTTTTGGTTGCTCATTGTGTTCAAGAACGTAGTTCATGTACTGATCTATGATAATATCTGCGTTTATTTTTTTTGGCGGCATTGTGAACCTCAGTATTATATATAAATACAAGATACTTTTTATTTCTCTATAAAATTTAAATTCATTGGTTTACCCGACAGGAAGTTGATTAAAGGTAATGAAAAGAAATTAGCAGGAATAAGGAGACTGCCACGACTCAAAGTGATATAGCATACTAACCCTTAATTTTCTTATTCATCCTCGTATCAATTATATCTTAGAAAAAAGGCTACTTCATGTGTACAAAAACTTATCCCAAATCATTTAAGCAAGAACTTAATGTAAACGATTAAATTCTTTGAG
>CAWVXU010000043.1:0-21477 GCA_963934255.1 uncultured Fibrobacterales bacterium | reverse complement strand
GAACTGTATGGCTAAGTGGTCCGATTTGATCTAGAGAAGATGCGTATGAAACTAGACCATAACGAGACACACGACCATAGGTAGGCTTTACCCCTACAATACCCGTACATGCGGCTGGTTGACGAATTGAACCACCTGTGTCAGAGCCCAGAGCAATTGCGACACTATTTTGCGCGACAAGAGCAGCAGATCCACCAGATGAGCCACCAGGAATCAGTTCTGGATAAGTGGGGTTAATCGTTGTACCAAAGAAAGAAGACTCAGATGTGGAGCCCATAGCAAACTCGTCCATATTGGCTTTGGCCACTGGAATAGCACCGGCTTCAAGAAGTTTCATCGTTGAAGTGGCAGTATATGGAGAGGTAAAATTCTCTAGCATCATAGAACCACAAGTCGTTTTCACGCCTGTAATATTGATGTTATCTTTAATTGCTATGGGTATCCCAGCAAGTGGACTAGCAATAATGCCTTGAGCTCGATTGGTATCTTGAGTAGTAGCCCACTCAATGGATTGATCTTCAATAAGAGAAATCGCGGCTTGATTTGAATTTTTGGATTTGATGTCAGCAATTGCTGCTTCAACTAGCGCGACAGAATTGGTTTCGCCATTTTGAAGCTGTTTTTGAATTTGTTCAATAGTTTTCATGAAAAGTCCTTATCTACCGCGAGACCATTTTTCAATGTAAAGAGCGACTGCGAGTCCAATAAAACTCACAAGATTGAGCTTCATGCCGAAGCCGAATTTAAGTTTGATGAGGTAGAGGTCAATTTTGATGCCTTCGGGGCTGTTAAACCCAAGGTCGAATTCAAACCCTTCGACAAAACCATTACGAATAAAGTTATCGTAACCCAGGCCCGCCATTTCACCTAATTTGCCAAGTAAATAGCCTAAGCTCTCGCCTAAAGTGCCACCTACGAGAAGCCCGAGAATGACAAATACAATAAGTCTGCTGGTTGAAATCCGATTCATGGGAACCTACCTAAAAATGTTATGCTAAAAATATAACAATCTATTGTGAGGGAATTAGGGCTAGATGCAAACTAGTAGCGAACTTCCCAGAGATTAAGGCCTTGAGGAGGTGCCCAAACACGTGGAGCCTGTGCTCCGGAGTCTAAAACCTGCTCAAGTAGAGTTATTTCGATCTTCCCTCGGGCAATTTCCATCATACACCCGACCATGGCTCGAACCATACGATGTAAAAAACGGTTACCTTTGAGGTGAAATTCAATCTTCCCATCAAACTCTTTGACTTCTACTTCTTGAATTTCACACAAAGTGGATTTACCATCATGACGAGGTATACAGAATTGTTCAAAGTCATGTATACCGAGAAACAGTTGAGCAGCTTTTTTGAATACCTCAGTATCAAAATCATGGGCACAATACCACCCAAGTTCTGCGGAAAAGGCAGGTTTTCTGGTATAAATAGTATAAATATAATATCTGCTCGTAGCATCAAAACGTGGCTGAAAGTTGTCAGAACAAATTTCAAGATCTCTAACTGCAATATCATGAGGCAGCAGACCGTTTATAGAGCGTTGAAATGTAGATAAGTCGCGAATCTCGTTAGAATCAAACTTAGCCACTTGACCGCTACTGTGAACACCCGCATCAGTGCGTCCTGATCCTTTTACATGTACATATTCACGAGTGATAATTTTGAGGACCTTCTGCAGTTCCTCTTGTATTGTTGGTGAATTGGGTTGAATTTGCCAGCCACAATAATTTGTTCCAACATAAGCCACTTTTAAACGATAAGTAGTCATGAGATCAGGCTTTCAAGTCGATGCCGGAATTTGGCTCTAAGTCATTTGGGTTTTGAGTAAAAAACACCTTGGCTTCGGGCTTGGCTCGATATAAAAAATCTTTGAGATGAAACCCGATATTGAGCAAGTCATCACGTAGGTTTTTCACTTCGTTTTGGTATTCTTCTGGGTATTTACCTAATTCGTCTTCTAAAGTAATATGAATATCGGTTGAATTCGTGTTAGGAAGAGATAGTTGCGCATTGATTTCGCCGAGTGCCTCTGTCTGTGTATAGATGACGATTCTCTGAGCTTTTTGTTCATCTTCTTGACCTTCTTTTTGACGTTCATCTTGAACTTGTATTCGAGAATGAAACATTTGGTCACCATTGGACCAGTAAACACTTTGTTGTTTGTTCTGATCAGTTTGGGAATCTTGATTGAGAGAGTTCCATTGAGAAAAATGCAAGAGGCGTTTGACAGCGGGGTGGTCTTTGAGATCTGGTTGGTTTTGAACACTTTGTTCTAAGGTTTGAATGAGTTCGACTGGCTTCATGAGTTTAGAGTCAGATAAATTTTGTTCAAGTAAAGCGCGAACTTGAGGTGGGAGTTTCTTTAAATCTTGTAGTTCGCTTTCAGGGCTTCGGATCCATTCAAGTAGGTTTTGCTCCTTCATGAGATGTTCTAGTGAATTAAAAATTTGTCCCGCTGGTATGCCTTGATTTTTAATGGCCAGTACAATTTTGAGTATCTGCTCTTTTTCGGGAAGCGAAGGTGAGTCACCTGGTGCTAATTGAGATTCAAATTGATAAATCGCTTTTTGAAAAAGATTGAGAAGTGAAGTCTTTGTATCGAAAGCTTGTTTCTCGGATATTTGTGAAGTGGCAGGGGCAAGTGGTGTTGGAGAGCTTGAAAGTGCTAAGGGACTTAGATTGGCCGCTGGTTGTATGATGGGCTTTCTCTCAACTTGGTCAGTAGGTGCCAAATCTGATTGAGCTGTGTATGCACTACCTGGATTTGTTGGACTAGGTGTAGGGTTTATATTCTTACCTTCACTTAGATTATTTTGACTCATAAATGAATTGATAATTCTAAGTGCCTCTATTGATCTTGAATGAGGTGGGCTTTGTTGTTGGAAAAGCTGATGACTTTCACTTGTATTTGATTTTTGAGAAATAGAATTGGGAGCCAGTATAATTGTGTTTTGATCTTGAGTTGGCAGTGCAGTCCAAAGGCTCGTTTGAGTGATTCCTTTTAAATTTTGCTGTACTACTTGCGACAAAATATTTTGTTTAAATTCTTGTGCTTGCTGAGGTGATAGATTTTGTTCTATGCTAGCGGGGAGGTGAACACCTTGAGGGTCGATTTGAATAACAAAAGGACTGTTGATTTTAGAATCAATTTTAATGGTGAGTTGATTCTGTAAGAACCATTTTTCTAGGCCCACAGGAATACTTGAATCTTTACGGGACAGAAGATGCCAGGATTGTAACTCAGATGACAAGTTATCCTTGAAGCTTTGTTGGTTGAGTGAATTACTCAGGCTGTTGGGTGAAGTAGATGTATTTGATTGAAAAAGTGTTTCTAATTGATCGAGCTGAGATCTTTCAAGTAATCCAAGAATTTCTTTATCTAGTCCTTGGGCAATGTTATTGGAAGGATGATTGGTTTGATGTTGTGTTAAAACATTTAAAAGAAGCTTTTCCAATTTAGCCAACAAAGGTGCACTGATTTGACTTTGAGGAATGATGTCAGATAATTGAGCTAATAGTTGAGTTGATAAAGGCTTCGTGTTGGTTGATGAAGTTGGGGACAAGTCGTTTCCGAAATCTTGAAACTTGATCATATGTTTTATGAAGTCACCCAACCAAATATCGAGTTTTTTTATATCAACTTGATCACCTAGTTCTTGAATGATTAAAGATCTCAGGGATTGAAGTTGTTGAGTCAGCTCTTGAGGGGAGAAATGACTTTCTTGGTTATTTAAAACTTGAGTAATCTTTGCTAATAAATCATTGACTTGAGGATTGGAGCCACTTTGGATTTGGGGCTTAGCTGTGTCCTTGGGTTTAGATACAGTTTCTTGATTTTGAGATGAAACCAATTTTGAGATCCAGCCAAGTTGCAAAATCTACCTACCCTTTTTCGCGTTGAAGCCTAATAATGAATTCGACCTGATCTTGAGATAACTTAAGTCTTCTTGCAATTTCGGAAGAGGTATATCCTCGTCTAGCGAGTTTCAGTACGTCTGACTTTTCACGATCTTCTTGATCAAGTCGATTAAGACTAGAAGGAAAAATTTCTTCTTCCTTGGGTTTATCATCAAATTTCGGTGCAGGCGCTGGGTTAAAATTGGCAGAAACTTCCGGTCCAGTTTGAAAATGGGATTCGTCTACTTTTTCAATTGTGGGATCTGAACTCTGATTAGGGATAATCACTTCAGCGGCCGGTGTGATTTCATTGAGGTCGGACTCAGCAATAACCGTGGGTGAGTTAATTGGATGGGAAGCTACTTGAGTTGAATTTTTAGGTCGCTGGCTCGCTTTGGCCAAAGGGGCCCCATTTTGTAACCTTGCTAATAAATCTTCAAGCTGGTTTTGACCTAACTCTTGTGCAGTTGGAGGGCGTACCTGATCCATTGTGATTGGCTTGGCCTTCCCCTTCGCCTGAGAGGTCGGATTCTTTCTTCTTTTAATCATGAAAAACAAAATGGTGACAAAAACGCAGAGCGCTAGAGCAATCCATATTAGAATCTGTACCAACGGGTTTTTAGAAAGACTTACTGATAGACTATCAAAGTTGAATCCTATGGACTTTTTACTCTTACTGAGAAGGGTTATACTTTTACGAGTGGATTCAATCTGTTTTTGAAATAGGGTCAATCTGTCTTTTTGAAGCTTAATGATTTGAACCTCATGAGCTTCTCTGATTTGATAGTCAAGATTTTGAATCGAATCTTGCAGAGTAGCGTACTTTTCTTTGGCTTCTTTTAGTTGAGATTGATGATTAGAGGGAGCAGACCACTCATGTACACCCCAAGCTAAAGTGCTGAGAATTATGAGGATAACTAATAAGCTTAAAGGCTTTTTTGTAAAAAAATTTGCCATAATTCTTTACAAAATAACTTAATCAGTATACTAAGGGGGGCTTTGTAGTCAAAGTAAAGTCGTTTTTAATTGTGAAAACGGCAGTATTTGAGTTTTTTGAGCCTACTTGTAAAGATATATTTACAATCTCATTGAAAAGTGTTGCAAGATGAGTTGTCATAGGAGTATCTTTGAGCAAGTAAACGGTCAGTTTGCAAATAGAGTCTTAAAAATAATTCAAGGAGAATATATGAAACTCAATAACTCAAAAGGTTTTACACTAATCGAACTTATGGTTGTAATCGTGATCATCGGTATTCTAGCAGCAGTAGCTATTCCAAAAATGTTCGGAATGTCTGCAAAAGCAAAAGCATCTGAAGTTGCACCAACCGCCGCTGGCTGGGAACGTGTTCAAGCAGCTTATGTGATCGAAACTAATTCAACTAATGACTTTGATAATATCGGATTTACGGCTCCGACGTCAAGGAATTTTGAATACACCTCTACAGGATCAACAGTTGATCGTACTTTTGTTGGAACAAGTAGCGTAGCTCTTGGGGATTGTGCAGTAGGTGCTACTTGGACTTCTTTGATTGCAGCTGCTACAGTTTCATCAACTTCCCCTGTTCGCACTAATGCTACTGGAACTGGTTGTCCCGCGTTGACACCGGCTTTTGCACCATAGTTCTTAATTGATTGTGTAATTTAGTGTTATAATTTAAAACCACTCCTATTTGGAGTGGTTTTTTTTTTGGAGTAATGGGATTTTGAAATACTTAATAAGTTGTTCGATTTTTGTTTTATTAATACCGAATTATTTCACCATGATTACCGGTGAGGAAGGTCCTCTTTTTTTTGGTTTAGTTTTAGGTATTGTTTTTTTATTGAGTAGGTCTACTCCTCAACCATTAAAAAAATTGGCGCCAGGTCTTCTTTTTTTTGCATACTGTTTTTTAAACATCTCACAATATATTAGTTCAGATCGTTATACAACGCTAGTCAGCTTTGGATTACTCGGATTTTGTCTTGGGCATTCTGAATTAAAATTCAAAAACAACTTTTTATATTCATTTGTTGGCATTGTTTACTTTGTTGGATTTTTAGATGTTTTGGACTTACAGCACTTGTGGTCACCCAATAGGGCTATCAAATCTATATTCAACCATAAAAATGAATTTCTCTCTTTTGTCACTATAGTTCTTGTTTGGTCGTGGTATAACTACAGAACCATGTCCAAAGGAATTCATCTACCTATCATTTATTCTTCTTTATTATTTATCATAATTGGTTACGGTAAAGCAGCAATCCTATCAGTAGTTGTTTTATTTGTTACCGAGGCAATACGAAACAAAAAATACAAGTATATGGCTATTTTAGCCACATTAGTAGGACTAGTGGTATCAGTTTATTTATTGCCTCAATTCACTAATTCATTTTCCATTCGCATGTATATCTATAAGTCGAGTTTTTATATGGGTTTAGATAATTTTTGGCTAGGTGTCGGTGGTGGTGGTTTCCCTGCAATTATTAAAAATTATTTTACGACAAGTTATGCAAGCGCAACTGAAGTCAACTCTTTAAACATTCTTCACTCTGCCCACAATATATTCTTGCAACTCTTTGCCTCAAATGGCATCATAGGTTTATCCTTATTTTGTATTCAGATAGTGGCCTCTGGCTTAGGGATTTCAAAGTTAAAGGGCGAGCAAAAAGATTTAGCAATAAGGGTTGGTGTTTTAATTCTAATTCAAAGTGTTTTAGGTCAAGCGTATTCATTTTCCTTTATTTTTACTTTCATTCTTTGGTTTTACTTAGCAAAAGTTCAACTGATAAATCAATCCGAAAGAGAGACAAAATTATTTAACGTTAAGATTGTCGTAATGATATCGTTGATTGTCATGGCATTTAGTTCTCATAAATATTTAAAAAGGCTTTACCATCATAAAGAGTTTCAATATTTTCAGATACAAATGGATAAGAAAGACACTGTTTATACCCATATAATTGAGGATTTTTTACAGAAAACTCCACACGACCCATATTATTTAAAATACAAGCTTTTACAATCTGTTAAGCACGGTACTTCTGATGAAATTAATAACCTTATTGTAGAATTAGAAGAATATTCTGGCTTGACATTCGATTGGAGGATTCAATTGGCACATTCTTATGCCAGATTTAATCAATTCGAAAACTGTATTAAAGCAACCGATCAAGTACTGAAATTTTGGAAAGAAGGTAACAGTGAGACATTAAATCTGAAAGCCTATTGTCTTGTTAACTTAGATTGTAATCAATTTTTAAAATGGAAGGCGGAAGTTGAAATTTATTTAAGAAATAATTTGGATGAAAAAACTGATTTATGGCAAATGACTACTTGCTCTTCTGATGATATTTTAAAACTAGAAGCTCAAAAAAATCTTGAGGACTGATTGCCTTTTGCTCAAATTGTTTGAAGATTAATCTGAACGGTGAATCCGAGTAATTTTTTTCTTTGGATAGAAATGATAGGATACGATTTTTTATGTTTTTTTTAAAAACAGGATTCGGTTGATTGAAGTATTCAGACAAATAAAGATGTAATGCTTCCCGCACAGGCATTTGGCGCCGTTTTAAGCTAGTGCCTATGCCCTGTATATACTTTGGAACGTCTTGACTGTTTTTAAATTTATCCATAACAACTGATGCTTCTAAGTAGTTATTCTTTATTTTAATCAATAACATTGAGTAATAAAGACTTAACTTCCAATCATTGGGGAATTCTTGAACTCCTCTTTTTAGTATGATGAAACCATTATCGCTAAAGTCTTCAGCTTGAATAGCAGTGCCTAAAAAATGGTAGGCCATAGAAAATTTAGGGTCAGCCATCGTTACCAAATCAATCAAGTGTTCCATCCAAACAATTTTTTGTCTGGTCATCAGGCTCTCACCAAAATAAATAATCCCGCGAACCCACAATAAACTCGCTGCCGTCTCAGTATGACCCATACTCAGCATTCTTACATGATCAGCCGAAGGCAGAAATGAGAATTCCTGTTGTTGACGAGTATATCGATGACGTTCAAGACCACTATGTAGGGAATAAATTACTCCAGAGACAACTCCGAGAGACAGAATAAGTTTCCATGTTTTCAATATTATTCCCAACGGATGATTAGCTAATGGGTGAGTCTGAATAAAATATTCATTTCATCAAACAATAGCAAGGAGTCTTTGGAATTTTCAACGATAAAATCTAGTTTAAGCGCAGGAGATTCTAATTAATGATTCAATTGATGAGTGTTGTGGTGAGTGGTAGAAATGATGCATCGCATTTGCGCAATGTCTTTAATTCTATTCGCAAAATCAATTTGACTTATGAAATCATTTATTTTGATCTGAACTCGACAGACGATTCCCTTGATATTGCCAAAAGATACGCCGACAGAGTCTATGAATTTGATAAAGAGGGCTATGTTCATCATTCTTCAGGCAGATGGTCTGGTACTATTCTCGCTAATTTTGATTGGGTTTTATATTTGGACGCCAATATGGTGCTCAGAGAAGAATTTATTGAATTTATCAACTCCCGAGCATTTACTAAATCAAGAGGCCTCGCTGGTTTTGTGGGTAAGTATACTCAAATTTTGATTGATGATAAAAATTCTGGACTTCACCGAATTGAAACATCGTACAATAAATTGGCGCCGTTTGAAGGTGCATTACTCGCTCAAAAAGAAAAAATCCTTAGAGCAGGAAATTGGAATCCATCAGTAGAATCTTATGGCGAAGTGGATCTTCACGCCCGGATTTTGAAGCTGGGCCTTAAGGTTGAAGAGTTATCTATTCCTATGGTGACTCAACGCTTTAACAAACATTTTGAATCTCGTCGTTTTATTGAGAAATTCTTCCCAACGAACCATAAGTTCTTTGGGTTTGGGCAGCTACTTGTATCACAGTTTATTTATACATCGCTTCCCTATTTCTTTTTACTGAATCCCTTCCCTTATTTAATTTTCATGTCGTTAATGCATTTAGCCCTTTATGGAGAAGCATTTTCCTGGGTGGCTTTAGGTTTGGTTTATGGGAGTATTTTGATTTTCAAGGGTCCTGTGTTTTTCTTGATTCACAATCTTGAAGTGATTCGAGGGATTACAGGGATATTCACTTATTCAAGAAAACGGCCTATATATCGCCTAGTAGATCAATAGATTTAAAAAACTTAGTCAATGTTTATAACTAATTAATTTTATTTCTCATCATCCAAAAACCCCATGAATTCACTAGAATCTTCTTTTGTTTTGACTTGTTCTGAATGACTCTCTTTGGCTGTTGGTTCAGCCATGAAGTTTTCAACCTTGACATGACTAGGCGACAGGTGTTCAAGTAAATGAGTGAACCTTTGCTGGATTCGATCGTTATAAATACATTGGGCAATACAGCTTTGGGGGCTGATTAAAAACACTCGGTCTTTGGCTCTTGTGACAGCAGTATAAAGTAAATTTCTTTGTAACATAATACTGTGAGATGGGTCCAAAACAACTATGACTACAGGATATTCTGAACCTTGTGATTTATGTATCGTTGTTGCATATGCCAGAACTAACTCATCAATTTCGTTAAACTCATATTCAATGAGTTCATCAAAATCCAACACAAAAGTCTTGGCTTGAGTGTTGACGCTTCTGAGGTATCCAATGTCACCGTTGTAGATATTCTTATCGTAATTATTCTTGATTTGCATCATCTTATCGCCGATTCGCAATTGACGGCCATGGACTTTGTGTTCTTGACCATCAGTATTGAGCGCTTTTTGTAAGACATCGTTCAATTCATAGGTGCCAAGTTGACCTTTTCTCATGGGAGTAAGAACTTGAATTTCTTTCATGGGGTCTAATTTGAAATACTTGGGGATATCATGCTGGGTGAAGGATTGAACGATCTCTTTAGCTTGAGGTATTGATGAATGTTCACGGATATGGAAATGAGTTTTCTTTTTAAATTCAGGTAACTTTCCAAGTAAAATTCGATTGGCGTTATGAGGTATGTCTGAACCTTCTTCCTGGCGATAAATTCTATCTAGACAGGCTTTGGGGATCTCATCAATATCAAGGAGGTTAGATAATACTTGACCAGGCCCGACAGAGGGGAGTTGGTCTTTGTCGCCAATCAAAATAAGACGACACGAAGCCGGCAAGGCCTCCATAAGTCCTGACATGAGTCTTGTGTCGATCATTGATGCTTCATCCACAATAACATAGTCAACACTCAGTTGTTCTGAGGCGTGCTTTTGAAAGGAATGATCTTGTGGATTGTATTCTAACAGCCGGTGTAAAGTAAGAGCCTTTTTGCCAGAGAGTTCTTCCATTCGTTTGGCTGCCCGCCCTGTAGGTGCGGCTAATTTAATTTTGATTTTATCATCGTCTAGAGAAGCGAGTAGGCCTTTGAGTAGAGTCGTCTTACCTGTACCCGGTCCACCCGTGAGGACAAAAAATGAACTAGAAATTGCAGTATAAATAGCCTCGGTTTGCTGATCACTAAATTCAATTTTTGTAAAGGATTCAAATGCTTTTAAACGTTTTTTCCAAACACTTTTAATTTTACTTTGAGGGACGATTAAACGTCTTTTTACCCAGATAGAAATAAATTCTTCAGAGTAATAAAGTGAAGGTTGAAACACTCTATCCATTACCCGAATAATTTGTTTCTCTTGTTCCATTTCAGATAGTGCACGAGTTAACATAGTAAACAAATGTTCTTGAATTTGAATTTCGGTCAATATTTTGATGGCTTGTTGGAAGAGTATTTTCTCAGGTAAAAAGGTGTGACCATCTAAGGCGCTTCTATTTACGAGATAATTTATAGCGGCTTTAAATCTTTGAGGGTGATCTAAATCAATCTCAAAATGACGCGCAATTTGATCGGCTTTGTGGAAACCAATACCCCAAATTTCTTCAGCGAGTATGTAGGGGTTTTGTTTGATAAAAAGCATAGTTTGGTCGCCAAACTTTTTATAAATCCGCATCGCTATCCCTGCAGCAATCTCATGTTGATGAAGGAAGTATAATACATCTCTGGAACCTTGATGTGTTTTCCAATCTTCAATAAAAAGTTCAATTCTTTCACCGGTAAACCTTGGAACTTCTTTAATTCTAGTGGGGTCGGCTCTTAATATATCCATTGTAGCTTCACCGAAGTGGTCGGCAATATTTTCGGCAGTTTTTGGGCCAATTTTACGGTAAAGCCCACTTGAAAGATGACGAATAATAGCTTCGTGTCCTTTGGGTTGAATGACTTCAACACTTTGTACTTGAAACTGCTCACCAAACTTAGGATGTTTGACCCATTTCCCTATTGCTCGAATTTCCTCACCCTTTGATACATTGGGGTAGACTCCCGTGCTGATAAACTCACCTTTGGGTTTGTTACCTTCTAGCTTGAGGACACTATATTGATTATCTTCATTCCGAAAAAGTATACTTTTGACTTGGGCTTCAACGGTCTCTTGGGTCTCACTTGACTGGTTGTATTTTGAGGACTGTGAATTTTGGTTAGCCATAGCGTTGTGAATTGCTTTCGTCAGTTATTATCAGGCCTTAACTAATATGAACCCTTTTGGTCTGTCTGTTAAAATAGAAATTGATTTATATTTGAAGTGCTCTTTTGTGCCCTATTTTGAATCTATATCAGTATTGTTGCTCCTAGGAGGAGCTCTTATATCAAGATAAGATCCTCCTATAAACCAAAAAAAGAGAACTACAAAGTTCTCTTTTTTTAAAACTGACTCACCCTACTTGCGTAGGGTTTGTTCAAATTTTTCTTAAGTCCTATTTAGACTTTTTTTTGTGTCTATCTTTACGACGACGCTTTTTGCGCTTGTGAGTCGCAATCTTATGTCTTTTTCTTTTTTTACCTGAAGGCATAAAAAATCTCGCATATTAAAAGGTGTTCATTAATGAGCTATAAATTAAGTAAAATTAAGGACTTATGTCAAGGCTCAAGGGTAAATTTGAAGGATTACTTTGCTATAAGCAGCATTTTAACTTCTTGAGCAAATTGTTCTAAAGTGGGGTCTCTTGCTCCCATCAGTAGAATAAGATCTCCTTTTTGGGATTTATCTACCATATCTTGTGCACATGCTAGTCTATTTTCCATATAGTGAGCACTACCTGGCATTGTCTCAAGTCCCTGGGCCAGCTCACTTGCGTGGATAGATTTATTTGCAGTTCCACCAGCATAGTAGATGTCAGAGAAATAAAGAGAGTCTTTGGGCCTCATTAATTCAATAAGGCCTTCTAAGAGCTCGTCTTTCATAAAGGCAGTAGGGGCAAATCCATGTGGTTGAAAAAATGCGATTACTCGAGCAGATAGGGTTTGTCCCGCTTCAATAGCAGCGAATATTTTTGCAGGATTATGTGCAAAATCATCAATGAGCTGAATCTCGTCATGTACACAGATCATTTGCATTCGTCTGTAAATACCTGGGTAGGTTTCAAGGGCACTTGCTGCATCAGTTAAACTCACACCGGCAAAGTAGGCTGCCGCCATCGCCGCAGTGGCATTTTCAGCGTTGTGAAGACCAGGGAGTGGCAACTTAACTTCAATACCGGCAACTTTAAAATGACTGATAAATCCTTGAGATTTAAACTCTGAAATAGTGAAGCCACAATTTTTATCACTACCAAAGTCATTGCGTTGATTTTCAGAAAAACGTCGGGTGCGTTTTAATCCAGAATTAACAATCCAAGTAGATTTCGTTTGAGCACGAAATTGAGAGAAAAGTGGTTCTAGTTCATCTAATTCTTTGTGGTCTCGATCAAGATTAAGCATCACTCCGATATGTGGATGATATTTGACAAGCGAGCCGTCCGACTCATCGGCTTCCATGAGTAGGTATTCACCGGTCCCTACATCTGCGTTGCCTATAAGACCTTGGGCAATTAGGTCTTGGATGCCAGCACCTGTGAGTAAGGAGGGTGAGAGCCCACAGGTTTTTAAAATATGATAGCACATCGCTGTCGTTGTAGATTTACCTGAGGTGCCGCTGAAGCAAATGGATTTTTTAGAATCAGCAATGGCGCTTAACAGATCACTTCGGTGTAGCACCTCAATACCTAACTCGCGTGCTTTTATTAGGTCAGGATTTGATTCTTCAATTGCAGTTGAAATGACTACAGTTTTAAATTGATTCGAAATGGCAGAACCGTCTTGGGCTAAGCATTCAATATTCATTTTTTCGAGTTTAAGTTGGTCTTCATCGGGGGCGTCTTGACCGAAACGTCGATCTGATCCTCCCACAGTTTCACCAGACAAAGCGAGGTATTGTGCAATAGCACTCATCCCAGCACCGGCGACTCCGATAAAATAAAAAGGTCCCTGAAGTGCGAAGTTCTTCATTTTAGTTTTTCCAAAATTCTTTTGTAAATAAAACGAGTATAGTGAAAAGCTCTAAACGTCCTGCAAGCATCCCAAATGTGAGAACCCATTTACCAGGGTCACTAATAACAGAGAAGTTATCAACAGGCCCAACTCCTGCAAAAGTCGGTCCAATATTACCCACACAAGAAACAGCTGCAGAAAGAGATGTTCCCAGGTCGTGACCGAGTCCCGCAAGTATCGCGCCAACACCTAATATCGTAACCAGATATAAAAAGAAAAAACTAAGAATTTTGGATAAAACATCATCTTTGAGTGGAGTTTTCCCAAGCTTCATGTGAAAGATACCTGAGGGGTGGAGAACTTTACGAAGTTCAATGAAGGCATTTCTAAAAAGAACAATAATTCGGATGACTTTGACGCCACCAGAAGTAGAACCACCGCAACCGCCTACAAACATTAAGAGTAAGATGAAAAACTGAGCAAGAGGCGGCCATTGGGTATAGTTGGCACTCACAAAACCTGTTGTGGTAATAATTGATACTACTTGAAATGTTGCATCTCTATATGCCGTTTCAATATCAGAGTGTGATGAACTTAAAAGTAGGGCAGCGATGATTGAGCTAAAAAGAGCCACCAAAAAGAAGTAAGTTTTGAATTCTAGATCTTTCCAATAAACAAATAGTTTTCCAGTGGCCATTCGATAATGCAGTGCGAAGTTCGCTCCAGCTACGAACATAAAGCCAGTGGTAATCCATTGTATACTTGGAGTGTTGTATGCGGCCATGGATGCGTTTTTGGTAGAAAAACCACCGCTAGCTACTGTAGTCATTGAGTGACAGATGGCATCAAATAATTGCATGTCTACAGCTAAGTAAGCCGCCACTTGAAGCAATGTTATCCCCAAGTAGACATACCAAAGTAATTTGGCAGTGGCTTGAAGTTTAGGCATGAGCTTATCAGTCGTCGGGCCTGGAACTTCCGCTTTGTAGAGGTTGGCACCAGAAGGACCCAGTAATGGCATGATGGCTAGGCTCAAGACCACAATCCCCATGCCGCCAATCCATTGTGTGAGGCTTCGCCAAAAAAGTGTGGCATGGTCTAGCGCTTCGATGTCTGTGAAAACCGTAGCCCCTGTAGTTGATAATCCAGACATTGTTTCAAATGTTGAGCCAGATAAGTTGAGCCCAGAATAGAGATAGGGAAGGCCTCCAAAGATGGAGAATAAAATCCAACCGAAAGTCACTACGAGAATGGACTCTTTGAATCCGAATTTGGCACCTGGTTTGGGGCGAATCAATGAAAGTTTAAAGCCAATCACACCTGTAAGTAAAGCACTATAACAAAAGGCATCATAAGAGCCTTCACCATAGTAGGCCGCTAGGCTAATAGGCAAAAGCATCGTTCCTGCCAAAAGCAGGAGCAGAAGCCCTAGTATCCTAAAAACAATCCTGAAATTCATTCAGTTCTCAATTTATCCGCTGGAAGTTTTTCACGGCAATAAGCAAGTAGCTCAGTAAACTCTTGCTCAAGCGGTGCTTCAAATGTCATCTCTTCACCTGTTCGGGGGTGGGTGAGTTTTAATTTAACTGCTTGAAGGGCTTGTGATTTGGCTAACTTAATCATGTGAAGTGCACGCTCTCTTTCAAGTGGCTCACGACGATCAATGCTGAATTCACGACCATTGTACATTGCATCACCTACAATAGGGCATCCGATGAAACTCGTGTGAACGCGGATTTGATGAGTACGACCTGTTTCTAGTTTGATTTCAAGTAAACTCCCAAATTCAAAATACTCTTTTACTCGGTAATGAGTAATCGCATTTCGACCATGTGGGTTGACTGATTTTTTGAGTCGATTTTGACGATCTCTTCCAATAGGGAAGTCAAGTGTGCCAGTCTCTTCGCGAGGGTGTCCCCATATAATTGCATTATATGTTCTAGAAATGTCGCGAGCTTGGAGTTGGTGACTCAGTTTGATGTGAGATTCTTCATTTTTGGCCACAATCAAAAGACCTGATGTGTCTTTGTCAAGACGATGAACAACACCTGGACGACTTCCATCTCCGACTTTACTGAGCTTGCCACAATGGTGAAGTATGCCAGCGATTAATGTGCCGTATTGATTGCCGGCTCCAGGGTGAACGACAATACCTTTAGGCTTGTTAACGATTAAGAAATCATCATCTTCAAAAACAATATTTAAATCCATTTCTTCTGGATCAACATGAGGCATTTCAGGCGCTTCTGGAGTGAGTATTCGAATTTCACGCCCGGCTTGAACACTACGATTTTTTTTGATGACTTTGCCATCTTGCAGAACTTTGCCTTGTTTAAACCAGCTTTGAACTTGATTCCGCGAATGTTCTTCATAGAGTTCAGCGACAACGACATCAGCTCTTTGGCCGTTGTCATCTTCACCGACAATAAATTCTTCCCATGTATTATTTTCACTCATTAGTTTTCTCAATCTTCTTGGGGGCGATCCAAGATGCTACAAATATTAATGCCACACCAATGCAAACCCAGCTATCTGCTAGGTTGAAGGTTGGCCAACGGACCATAATGAAATCAGGGAAATCCCAATCAATAAAATCAACTACTTTATGGATTCTCATACGATCAGCTAAATTACCAAGCGCCCCTGATAAAATCAAAGCAACTCCAAGGCGGCTCAAGGTGTCATCAGGTTCCACTGCTTTTTTATAAAAATAAATTAATGCACTAATGGCTATTAAAGAGAAAATGGCATAGAAAGCGGTAGGATGTAAGGCAGGGATAAGATCCTGAGGTTTCATACTAAAGGCTGCGCCTTCGTTATAAGCGAGTCGATGCCTCCAAAGTGATCCGATGACTTCAATCTTTTCACCAGTAGGGTTTCCATTAGCATCACCTAGACGCCCGACTGCCCAAAACTTAGTCCATTGGTCTAATATGACACCGACAATTAAAATAAAGGTGTGTGTTGATGTTTTGTTTAGCATAATATTTTGGCCTTATCTGTTTCAAACATTTTGTCAATTTGAGAATTAAAAGCAACTCTCAAAGTTGTACTTTTAATAATTCCTTTAACGTCGCTACGAGAGATCTTAACTTTTTCTTGACTTAACACTTGGTTGTCAGCTACAACTTTTACAAGAGTAGCTGTTGCCATAAAAAGTGGCCAAAGACAAAACAATCTTATTCTTGGCTCGAGACGAGGGATCAAAAGAGTATAATCTTTGGCATCTTCTAAATGCCCTAAAGCTTTTTGTGTAAGATAGTCAACCACACGACTTAACTCTTCCTCTTGGCGCTCTTCTATAAGTGCCTGGGGGCTTGTGTTGAACTTGGTAAAAAGAGCTTCTGGCACAAAGCATGTGTTGCGCTCGGCGTCTTCTTTCATGTCTTTGACGATATTGGTAATCTGTAAACCTAGACCAAAAGAGACAGCAAGTTCTTTCATGGCTTTGTATTTACTGGCGCTAATAAGTGGGGAGTAGGCAAAGAACAAATCACAAAGCATCATCCCAACAGTGCCAGCGACATAGTAACAATATTCATCAAGCTCCTCGACGCTTTGGAGTCCCATCCAGCCTGATTGACCTTCTCGGTGATCGGAGAATTGAATCATGCCATCGCACATTTCAATCACCCATTTGGAAACAGCATGGACATACTTGTCAGACAGGTCAAAGAAAAGATAGAGTGGCCACCTAGGCCATGCTGTGAGTAGTTGATCACAGTCTTCTGAGTCTTTCCAATGTTTGGGTAGAGCGTCTCGAAAAGCTGCAGTATGCTCTTGCCAGTTTTCACGATCAACAAAAATGAGTCGAAAGATTTCTAGTAAGCGTACTTTTTCATCCCGTGCCATATCTTTATCGTCTTCTAGAGTATCAGCCATGCGACAAAATAAATAAGCGAGTAGGATGGGTTTTTTGAGGGACAAGGGGAGTACTTGGATATTCAAAGCAAAGGTGCGAGACACAAGCTTTAACATCTTTTGGCTATATCTCCAGGATTGGGAACAAGTATCTTGTTCCCAATTGATTCCAAACTCTTCTTTAGAAATGAGCAAGCCTTGCCTCCAATTGCTATTAAGACCTCAAATATTGAGGGAAAATATAGGAATTATCGCGCTGCGCTGCGCTCATCAAGTTCTTTTAATAGCCGCTTATTGGAATCAGCTGTTCTCAGAGCGTTTTGAAATTGATATGAGGCTAAATTTTGCAGCTCTGTATCACTTATTCTTTTGCCTTCGCGCTCACTTTCAGAGATAATTGCATCCTGAATACTATAATATGCATTTTCCTGTTGATTGAAGCGGTGTTGAATCGAAATTTTACCCAATATCAACACAGTGATGGCATAGGTGACAACAAGACCTAGGCCAAGCTCCTTTTGGGCACCAATGATCAAAGATAGAGATAATGAGCCAAAGGTGATGGAGCAAAAAAGTAATAATTTGAGTACCAAAGCTTTAAGTGCACGGGTCTTAGGTGTCCATCCAATAGGAAGATAGACCCAAGCTTTACCTTTTTTGACTTGTTTATCCAAAAAGAGCCCAAAAGCGTGATTTCTGGCCCATATTACATATACCCATAAAAACAATAAACTTATTGCAATTGGGAGGCCGAAGTGAATTTCATTTAAAAGTTCCATAAGTGTAATAATAATCGTTTATATTTTATTTATCAAAAGGAAATTTATGGATACTTTCCCCAACTGGGATATTTGGATTGAAAAATTGAAGGAAAAACTGCACCCTGACACGTTTCGGGAGCATTTCTCAACGATTCAGCCGCTCGGATTAAATTCTGATATTTTAAGGATTGGTGTGCCTTTTGATGCTGACTTTTCGACTTTAAATCAATTTTACTCTTCAATTTCGGCTCTTGCGTGGAAAGAAGTGACGGGTGATTTAATCAGAATAGAGTTTTTGCCTTCAGAAATTATGCCTGAATCTAATCCAATTCGCCCATCAAAATTGCAATCAATCCATTCAAGTCAAGTTAATCAATCTAATAATGGATTGAGTTCTTTACAAAATAATGGACAGCAAGGACGTATTGAACAAAGTAATCATCGACAAAAGCAGCCAATAAATGATGCAGCTCTGTCCCCAATCAAAAGAAAAGTGATCCAAAAAAGCTTTTCCGATATGCCTGGGATTTATCTTAATGATGATTATACTTTTAATTCTTTTGTAGAAGGTGGCAATTCGGAGTTTGCCTATGCAGCTGCCAAGGCCGTAGCCGAAACTCCTGAAAATAACATATACAACCCACTGCTTATATATGGTGGATCTGGACTAGGTAAAACTCACTTAATTCAAGCCATCGGCAATTATTACATAGAGCTATACCCTAGTAAAACAGTTCATTACATCACTGCCAATGATTTCAAACGTGAATTTGTCAGCTCTATGATGAAGAAAAATGATTCTGCAAATTATGGAAAAAGCATTCTAGAAGAGATGTCTGACTACTACAGAAATGAAGTAGATCTTCTGTTGATAGATGACATTCAAGAGTTATCCAATCAAACTGAAACTCAAAATGCTTTTTTTCATATTTTCAATAGTTTACATCAAAGTGGTAAACAGATTGTCCTTACTAGTGATTGTCCTCCTTCAGGTGTCATCGGTCTTGAGGAGCGTCTCATCAGTCGTTTTGAATGGGGTTTAACGGTTGATGTTCAATTGCCGAGTATTGAAACTCGTGAAGCGATCTTAAAAGATAAAGCCAATCGAAATAAGATTGATGTCTCTGATGAGATCATTACTTTTATTGCTGAAAATGTGGATAAAGATATACGTTCACTTGAGTCAGTCATTAAACAATTGATGCTTCGCACTACACATACTCGTCGAGAAATCTCAATGGACTTATGTAGAGAAGCATTAATTCATGTCAATAAATCTAACGCAAAAAAAATCCATTTTGATGATGTCATTCAGGTTATAGCAAACTTTTTTGAAGTTGATCAAGATAAGATAATGGCACAAGGACGAGGCACTAAAGAAGTGGCGCAAGCTCGACAAGTGACTATGTACCTATGGAGAGATCTTAGTTCAGAGTCACTCAAGACTATTGGAAAAAAAATAGGCTCAAGAGATCACGCCACTGTAGTACATGCTATTAGAAAAGTACAAGAAACAATAGATGTTGATTCAGTTTTTGCTAGAGCTGTTGAAAACCTTAAAAGTAAGTTGTTGGGCTAAGATGAAATTCCATTTAAATCTGAAGCTGGCTGTTTTTATGTGTATCACAAGTTGGTGCACAGTAAATGCTGGCAAATTAAATTTATTGAATCAACCAATGGGAGTTTATCATCCCCTCAATAAATCTAAAGCATCGTTAACAAATCATCTACAACATATTGAGTCCTTGAAACCTCCAAAAAAATCAATGTATCAAGCTAAGGTTACTGATGATTCTAAACGCTATAATGATTTAATATTAGACTTAGGGACAATCTATGAAAGTAAACATTTTTCAATTCATTATGCAAAGACTGGAGCTCAGGCAATTGATACTACCGATTTAGATTCGAATCAAATCCCTGATTATATTGAATTAGTCGCTGGAGGCTTAGAAGAAGCGTGGGCCTTGTATTATCATAAAAATAATTTTGTCAAACCAAGATGGAAATGGACAACAAACTACCCAATATTCCTGAGAAAAATTAATTCTGATAGCTACGGACTCACTGATGCATTAGGTCTTGCGGGTGACCACCCAGAAACAATTTTTAAGGAGAAAACTGGTTATTACTCATACATCACATTGAGAAACGAATATTCAAGCTCAGATTTTGAAAATCCGACAATGGCTCTGTTAAGTACTGCAGTTCATGAGCTTTTTCATGCAATTCAAATAGGAATAAACTTTAGTCATGATACTTGGTGGCTTGAGGGGTTAGCAACTTCGATGGAGTATGAACTTTACGGTGATGAGGCTGACAATACAATTTATCTGGATAGTTATTGGCCTTATCCCGACATTTCAATCGCATATAATCCCAGTTCAGAGCACGGTGACTATGTTGATGTAATCAGATATTATGGAGCATGGCCATTTTTTAGCTATTTAGATCAACGTTTTGGGATGCAAATTGCCGAAAACATGGTAGAAAAAGCTGCTCAAATCCCAGAAACAATTTCTTTAGTGAAAGAGTCTATTTTTGAATTTGACAGTTTAACACTAGATGATGTGCACCATGATTTTTGGGCTAGTTATTTGTTGGACCCCGATGTTGATGGAAATAGTAATGACACCAATGATGTTCTTCAAAAAGCAGGTGGAACTACTTCGGTAAGCTCCCCTGAATTTGAAGGTGAATTAATAGAAAATCAGCTATGGGATTCTCAATTAGATGGTAACGGAATTTTATTTGGCGAGAGTGTTGACTTCTTTAAGGTTTCAACCTTGTTGAATTTAGAGTTCACATTAACTAATGGGGATTCTGTTCTTGCACGGTTATTTAATTATGATTACGAAATTTTAAAAGAAAAAAAAGTAGTTGAAGGGCAGACAGCCTATTTTGATAACTATAAGCAAGCACCCGGTTTTTTCAGTATTTATAATTTATCAAAACCTGCTCAGAATAGTCAATATAAGATGCTAGTTCAAAAAATGTCTACAGTTGAATTCTTAGAAAACATTTCAGTTAGCTTTACGAAATCTTCCTTAACTTTGAAATCCGATGTCGACTTGAAAGGGATGAAAGTTCAATTTATTTCATGTCAAGGTCAAGTGCTTCAACAGGAAAAGGCGACGATTGAAAAAGGAATTGGTCTGGTTAAATTGCCTAATCTTACTCCGGGTCTCTATTATTTCCATTTCACACTCAATGGAAAATCACGGTTAAGCCCTGTTCTCGTTGGCTTTTAATCCCCAATGGATATAAAAAAGGTGTTAAGCTCTTTAACTTAACACCACTTTTGTTGAATTTTGAAAATCGATGCATTCTAATGGAATGATTTTTAAGCTCTTATAGTCTTTAAGAAAGCCTCAACTCCACTAACTGGGATATCAGGAAGAACACCATGGCCTAAATTCATAATATGTGGACGATCTTTCACGATCTCTAGAATGTCGAAAGTTCTCTTTTCAATAATCTCTGATGGAGCATATAAAGTACAAGGATCAAGGTTTCCTTGGAACATTTGATCTGGATAGTCGGTAACTGCTTGAGCTAAGTCAGCACGCCAATCAAGTCCTAAGACGTCTGCTCCAAGCCCTGTGAAGGGCTTAAGAAGTGCTGAAGCCCCATTTGCGTAGTGGATCAATGGTACGTTGGTTGAT
>CAWVXU010000042.1:0-21868 GCA_963934255.1 uncultured Fibrobacterales bacterium | reverse complement strand
ATGATGTGACTAGCTCACCTGAGGAAGTCCCTGATTTCACTGCTCTACTTAACCAGGATATCAAAGGTAAAGTCATTGGTATTCCTCAAGAGTACTTTGGTGAAGGTCTAGATCCTGAAATTAAAGAAACTATTACCCAAGCTCTTGATGAACTCAAAGCTCAAGGTGCTGTGCTGAAAGAAGTCAACCTCTCTTCCTTAAAATACGCGATTTCTTCTTATTATGTTCTTGCCACGGCTGAAGCCTCTTCCAATCTTTCACGTTTTGATGGGGTTCGCTATACACACAGAACAGATAACCCTAAAAACCTCATGGACCTTTATTGTAAAAGTCGCTCTGAGGGTTTTGGTGAAGAAGTTAAACGTCGAATCTTGCTGGGGACATTTGTCCTTAGTTCTGGTTATTATGATGCTTACTATATGCAAGCCCAAAGAGTTCGTCGTGTCATCCGTGACGACTTTGCTAAAGCGTTTGAACACTGTGATGTCCTCGTGGCTCCAACACTTCCTTCGAGCCCAATGAAGTTAGGTGAAGGCTTAGCTGACCCAATGGCGATGTACTTAAGTGACATCTATACTGTTTCACTTAACTTAGCGGGACTTCCTGGAATCTCACTACCATGCGGTGAAACTGCTGGAGTCAAAACGGGTCTTCAAATCTTCTCCAAAGCATTTGATGAACAAACCATGCTTCAAATGGCAGCAGCCGTAGAGCGCAACCAGTAAAGTTCATGTTAAGATCAACACTGCACTACATAATACTAGGAACTCTAGCTTTTAGTATGATGGCGTGTAGCTTTAGACCTCAGCGAACGGGTTATGATCGTCTGTCTGGCACCTGGTCCAAATCCACTTACAAGACTCCTCAAGAACGACAAAAAAAGGCTGCCCAAAGTCAACAAGCATCTTCTGGTGTAAAAGTTCCCGGGTTACCTTCAAGCTCAATCTCAGGTCAAGGACCACTCCCACATGTAATTATTGATCAACCGAGCTCCTCTGAATTAAAAGATGCTATTCAGCCTTGGATTGGAACCCCCTACCTTTGGGCAGGAAGCTCCCTGAAAGGGACTGATTGTTCTGGATTTGTCATGCGTATCATGAAAAAAGTCAATGGAATTGACCTCCCCCACTCAACGAAGGAAACTTGGCGCTTTGGAAAAGATATAGATCGTGATGATCTTGAACCTGGTGATATACTTTTCTTTGGTAATCTATGGAGTGTGAATCATAATGCAATTTATATGGGAAATGGCCTATTTGCTCACGCATCCTCAAGTCGCGGAGTGATGTACGAAAAACTATCAAATTCTTATTGGGCACCAAAATATCAAGGTGCTAGGAGATACTAAATGAATCAATTAAAAAAAATTGGCTTTCAAGGCAAAATGGGTGCATACAGCGAATCAGCATGTATTAGACTCTTTGGCTCCAAAATTGAGCTTTTCCCCTATTCAGAATTTGACGATGTTTTTGAAGCGGTCAAAAAAGGTGACGTTGATATTGGAGTTCTTCCGGTTGAAAATTCAACTACGGGATCTATTCATGAAAATTTTGACCACCTGTTGAATTATAAAATTCCGATTATCGCTGAAGTTAAACTAAAAATACAGCATTCACTTCTTGCAGCTCCAGGAGTCAAACTAGAAGACCTTACCGGAGTGAGATCTCACCCACAAGGTCTCGCTCAATGCTCCAACTTTTTTAAAGAAAACCCTCAAATTGAGGCAATCCCCTATTTTGATACCGCCGGAAGCGCCGAAAAGTGCTCAAGAGAAAAGCTAACCATTGGGGCCATCGCCTCTGCTTTGGCGGCCGAAGAATATGACTTAGATATCCTGCAAGATGATTTACAAAACCAAAGTGATTCTAACTTTACCAGATTTCTCGCATTGTCATTCAATGAAGTTGAACAACTTGGTGACTTTCATAAAACCAGCATTGTATTTGCACCACCAGAAAACAGGCCGGGTATTCTACTTGAAGCATTAAAGTTTTTTGCCGACCGTAAAATCAACCTTCTCAAGGTTGAATCTCGTCCCAAGCTTGGCAGTCCTTGGCAATATACTTTCTACCTAGACCTTGATGGCTCGATCTTGAATCCCAACATTCAAGGTGCGCTTAATGAATTAAAAGAAGCTGGGATTCAAACCCATATACTTGGTTCGTACTTAGTCGGGCAAACTCACACATTAATATCCACCCGCAAAACTTCGGTGTAACCAAAGATTTAGATAGGAACCATCATGACACGCTCATACGATAGACAACTTAACGAACTTCGCCCAGTAAAATTAACGCCTGACTTTGTCTCTTGTGCGGAGGGTTCTGTCTTAATTGAAGTAGGCAAGACTCGTGTTCTTTGTAATGCATCTATATCAGATAGACCACCCAAATGGCTTGAAGGCTCTGGTAAAGGTTGGATTACTGCTGAATACTCACTTCTCCCACGCTCGACAAATTCCAGAGTGAGCAGAGAACGCAAAGGAGCCTCTGGGCGTACACAAGAGATTCAAAGACTGATCGGTCGCTCACTTCGCGCAACAGCTGATTTGAGCGCTATGCCAGGAGTATTAGCTACGGTTGACTGTGATGTGATTGAAGCTGACGGCGGAACACGCACAGCGTCCATTGTCGGTGGATTTGTCGCACTTGGAATTGCGTTAAACAACTGGAAAAAACAATCTGGATCTACCGCTGAAATTTTTACTGACTACGTAACAGCTGTCAGTGTGGGTGTAGAGGAAGGTATTGCGATTTTGGATTTGGACTATAAAGAGGATTCAGCGGCCGAAGTTGATATGAATCTAGTCGTTGCCTCAAATGGTGAGTATATTGAAATCCAAGGAACTGGTGAAGAATCAACTTACACAAGAGATCAATTGAATGCTCTGCTTGATTTGGGTGATAAGGGCGCTGCTGAGTTGTTGATTCTTCAGAAGGAATTACTTGGGGAATTACCTTAATTCAAGGCGAGTTAAAAAACTCAACTCCACTACTTCAGCTTCTCATTACTAGCATGTCTTTCACGGTCCCTCTGAGTTCGTTTTTCCATTCCTTGATAAAACAGTTCACTCAGGTTTTGGCCTGTTTGGTTAGCAAGGCATACGAGTACAAACATCACATCGGAAAGCTCTTCACCAAGGTCCTTACCCATGTCGGATTTCTTAAAACTTTGATCACCATAAGTTCTCGACATAATACGAGCGACTTCACCGACTTCTTCCATCAAGATTGCCGTATTAGTTAACTCATCAAAGTAACGAACACCAACATCCTGAATCCACTCGTGAACTTGAGTTTGAACTTCTGATAATGTTGGGGATATTTGGCCGGGCAAAGAGTTTTTGACATCACCCTCTAAAGCATGTAATTCTGGTTGATTGGTACTAGGAGTTTGCCAAATTTTTGGGTCTACATTTTTAATCATTGTTTTTTACTACTCGGTTTAATTTCAAGTGGAGTAACTTTTCCCTTGTGTTAGTGATGAATTATTCATCCACACTCGAGGTATACAATCCAAATCTTTTATTATTTAAATCTAGTCTTATCACACCCAAAGTGTAAACGTAATTAGTCAGCTTGCTCCGAATCGAGGGTTGATCAAGTAAATTAAAAAAGGCTGCACCCTGAGATACAGCCTTTCAATAAGGATAAGTTATTCAACCCACCCTCACAGGTGACGAGTTTTCTTAGAAGTTAATCACACGTACACGAAGTACGTTTGCAACCGCTTCAAGTTTAGTAACAACATCAGCAGAAACTTCTACTTCAACGTCGATCATGTTGTATCCAACTTTACCATTTGATTCATTTTTGAATGAATGGATGTTAAGACCAGCATCGCCAAATGTTTTAGTCACATCAGCAATCATGTTTGGAACATCATTGTTGATAACGATAACACGTGTTTTGGCAGATGGAGCAGGGTAAGCGCCTACAGTTGGGAAGTTAACAGAGTTTTTGACAATTCCGTATTCCATGTAGTCTTTCAGTTGAGCTACTACCATAGTTGCACAGTTTTCTTCAGCTTCTGAAGTCGATGCGCCTAAGTGTGGCAGACAGATACAGTTTTCGTTGCCTAGAAGCTCTTGAGTTGGGAAGTCATTGACATATTTTTTCAATTTGCCAGACTCTAATAGAGCAAGAACAGCAGTATTATCAACTACAGGTCCACGTGCAAAGTTTGACAAAATACAGCCATCATTGACCACTGATAAAGACTCAGTGTTAAGTAGACCTTTTGTTGCTTCCATTAATGGAACGTGTACAGAAACAAAGTCAGCACTTTTAAGAGCGGCGCCAAGTTCAGCAACATATTCAACATTAGGGTTAAGTAAGTGCATGTTATCAGGGTTTGGGTATGGCTCATAAGCAATCACAGACATTCCGCGAGCGGATGCAGCATTAGCTACTAGAACACCAATTTTACCCAGTCCAACAACTGCCATACGGCGGCCAGTCAGCTCAACACCACTAAATGAAGACTTTTTCCCTTCCATTTCTTTGTTCATCGCAGCATCATCATCCCAAGACTTCAAAGTCTCAGCAAATTGAAGTGCTTGAGGAATATTACGTACAGCCATCCCAAGACCAGTAAATACTAGCTCAGATACCGCGTTTGCATTAGCACCTGGGGCGTTGAATACACAAACACCTTGAGCTGCAGCTTCTACTACAGTCACATTGTTGGTGCCAGCACCAGCGCGAGCTACAGCAAGAAGGTCGCTATAGTCAGCAGTGTTTACTTTAGCAGAACGTACAATAATAGCTTCAGGAGCCCCTTGTTCGTCAGATACGTCATATTTGTCACCCAAAAGAACTAAGCCTTTTTGAGAAATTTTGTTCATGGTTTTTACTTTAAACGCCATTGTATTTCCTTGTTGTGTGTCTGGTCTGAAATATTTCTCACACCAATTTAATAAATCTTTAAAATTTGGCTATTGCAGATTACTGAGGATTGATCCACTTGCCATGTTTTTTTATCAATTCTACTAGTGCATCAGTTGCTTCTAATTCTGGAATATTCTTCTGAACGACCTCTTTACCCACATAAAGTGAGATTTTATCAGGCGCACCACCGACATAACCAAAATCCGCATCTGCCATTTCACCAGGCCCATTCACGATACAACCCATCACAGCGATGGCAACATCCTTTAAATGGCCTGTTTTTTCTTTAATTTGAGCAGTCACTTCTTCTAGGTCAAACAGAGTTCTACCACAAGAAGGGCATGAAATAAACTCAGTCTTGGTGCGTCGCATACCCGCAGCTTGGAGAATATCATAGGCGAGGTTGACTGAAGTTGAGAATTGATCTTTGACCTCAATATGAACCATATCACCAATACCATCGCACAGAAGTGATCCGAGTTGAGCAGCTGCTAACATCTTAGCCCCCTCATCATCATCCAACTTTTTGCGTAAAATCATCAAATCTTTGCGACCAAGTGCGTCGACTGATGAGACTAATCGGCGCCAGGCACCGACGAAATTACCCAGACCCACATAAGACCACAATATTTTATCAGAATATGATTTTATTAAAGTGCCTTCTTCAGTCGACCAGTGAACATTGTCTGTTAAAACAGCAATTACACCAGAAAGAGCGCCTTCTTGAAGGCCCTGAATTAAACTACTAAAATTAATTTCTGTAACATGAGCACTCTCTTCCGAGGAAAACCAGGGAAGATCTGAATAAAGCCTCGGTTGACTAGCAGCTGTCATCCACTCCATCTGGCGTTCACCAGCCATCGCCGTGATGATACTAGAAACTTCTGTGCCCACAAGAACAGTGTTGCTTCCACCTGCGACGACGGATGTATCGCCATTATCTTTGAGAACCAACTCATCAGTTAAGCGACGCGTAAAGTGGAAAGAATCAATATTCCAATCAGTCTCCTCAATAGCTGCGTAATCTTCAGAACAAACTTTGATTAATCTCTCAGCGACAGGGATTTCACTTACTGGGCTCTCTGTCAGAGAAACACGGATGGTATCAGAAATACCATCAAGGAGCAAAGCCCCAATGCCTACAGCAGACTTAAGTCGGCCATCTTCGCCTTCGCCAGCCTCAGTCACACCGACGTGGAAAGGATATGGACGGTGAGCTTGATCTAATCTTGCCGCAAGTAATCTATAAGCTTCAATCACAACCTTTGGATTGGAGGCTTTCATAGAAAAAATAATATCATGGAAATCTAACTCTTCACAAATCACTAAGTACTCTAGAGCGGATTCAACCATGCCTTCAGCAGAATCACCAAATTTGTACAACATGCGTGATGAAAGTGATCCATGGTTTGTGCCAATTCGAATGGCAACACCGCGAGTCTTGCACTCTTCAACTAGAGGTGAGAACTCTTTGCGAACACGAGCATGAGCAGTATCTAACTCAGCTTCGGTCCATTCTTTTTCAAAAAGAATTCCTTTATCGACATAATTTCCAGGATTGATGCGAACTTTATCGGCATGCTTGACCGCTTCCATAGCAGCTTTGGGCTGGAAATGAATATCAGCAGAAATCGGAACATCACAACCAGCGGCCCTGACCTTTTTGACAATTTCACCTAAGTACTGACCATCTCTGACAGTAGGGACAGTAATGCGGACGAGTTCACAACCAGCGTGTGCAAGCTCCAGTGTCTGCATGACAGTGGCATCAACGTCTTTGGTGTTGGTCGTGGTCATGGATTGAACCAAAATCGGAGCACCTCCACCGATAGTTCGATTGCCAACATTTACTGAAGTAGTAAGGCGTCTTTTAGGATTAAAAACCGAGTTTGTATAGTTCATATAAGATTCCAAGGAGAGTGTTGCCTTCAAATATAAAAAAAGCAAACTCTCTTATTGTATTACTCTGAGACTTTGCTGTATTTTATTGCTAATATTAAAAACGATGAAAATTTCTGATAAATCACTTGGATATAGCGTAATAGCTCTTTGCCTCATAGGCTTCGCTGGGCTCTGCTATTTACTCTACCTGTCAAATCAAAAGAGTATTTATCAAGTGACCGTTATTTTCGAAGATGTCGGTAGTCTTCAACCACAAGATCCGGTCATGGATCGCGGTATTCGAGTCGGACAAATCGGCGATATCACCTATGTCAAGGAAAAGGCCAATGTAAATATCATATTTGACCTTCCATTGATCGTCAGAGAAGGCACTACATTTACCAATCGTAATTTTTCACTCATGGGTGACCGCCTTGTAGATATTAGACTTTCCTCGGAGGGGCGCAAGCTTTTTCCTGGTGAAAAAATGATTGGAGCCTATGAGCCAGGGATTGCCGAGGCCCTACATTTGGTCGAAGGCGTTCTCAAAGAAGTCAGCATGTTACATCAGACGATTATGATTCTTAAAAATGGTAATGACCAACAAAAACCTCTTGCACATCAAGTCAATGGGCTCACTGACATGACTGAAGAGCTGATTGATAGACTAGGCGTCGCTAGCGCGAAGTATCATCCGAGTATCCAAAAACTCTTACACAATTCCAATAAAATAGCCCAAGCTTCCGTTGAATTTGCCAATGAAACTCAACGCGGGCTGGACTCAATTTATCTCAAAACACATACTGGACTTGAGAAAGCCACAATCTTAAGCACTGAAATTAATACTTTACTTACATCACTCAATCACACCACAGAGCAATTTGTAGGTTCGAGCTTTTATAAAACACAGCTTGGATCACGCGAACTCATCAATGACGTGACTCAGATGCGTGAGTCACTTCAAGCTATACTTGACTTCTTAGGCAAAGACGGAGGAATCCTTCCTGACTCGACAGGTAAGAAGACAGGGTTAATCGGGCTTAAAAACGTCAATCTATTTGGAGCAACAGCTCGTGAGAAGAGAAAAGACCGAGAGAACACTGAGCCATAAGGCCTTACCGCGCTCGATTCAAAACTCTTATTTTATTTACATTTCATTTTAATTTAAAAAAATCAGGCTTTTTCCCTTTTTTCCCTTGAATTAAGTGGGTGGCTTTTTATATTTGCGTTCGCTGATGTCCTATAGCTCAGTTGGTAGAGCAAGCGACTGTTAATCGCTTGGTCCGAGGTTCGAGTCCTCGTGGGACAGCTTTAAAGCCCGAAGATTTATCTTCGGGCTTTTTTAGTTTTGGGGTGAAAGTTATTTCATGCTTTTTGAAATATGATTTTGCTACAAGATCGTTACCATATACAGGCAAAAAACCAAGCCTTCATGGCTTGGTTTAATATTCCTGACTAGACTTACTTCTTCCAATACCTATTCAAAAAGCCTTCACGCCCCGAGCCTGATCGATATTGATAATAATGAGTCGGGTTTTTCAAATAGTAAAACTGGTGGTATTCTTCAGCGGGATAGAAATTAGTGTATTCCTCAATAGGAACCACAATAGGATCTTTGAACCTCATTGATTTCACCAAGTCCGCTTTGGAAATTTCTGCAATTTTAAGCTGTACTTTATTCATCGCAAAGATAACTGGCCTGTAATGAGCCCCTTGGTCAGCAAACTGGCCCTTCAGGTCTGTCGGATCCATTGATTGCCAAAAGACTTCAACCAGGCTGTCATAGGAAATCAACTTTTCATCAAACCAAATTTCAACAGCCTCAGTGTGTGAAGTACGCCCATAAGCTACATCCTCATAACTAGGATTCACCTCTTTACCACCAGCAAAACCTGCACGAGTCATTTTAACCCCTTCAAGAACGTCAAAAGGTCCTTGCATACACCAAAAGCACCCACCGGCAAAGACTGCACGGGCATAGCCTTTTCCTACTAAAGTATTGGTATCTAAATTTTCCACCATAGGAATCTGACCTTTCCAGGGGCTCTTAGCTTTGGCTGCTTTTATATTGGCTTCCATCGCCGAGGAGTTATTGCCGAATTGCATAAAAGCAACAAAGAGAATCACCGCAAGTATCAGCGATATTGAGGTTTTTTGGCTTTTCATCATTGGTTTTTCCATTTTCACACCCTTTTCTTAACGGTTGGTCCGATTTCGGTTTGCAAATGTTTATGCGTTTATTTATATATACGCATAGAGTGATTTACGTATACGCAGTTAATGTTAAAAAAATAGTGTATTTTCACTCACAAACTTTACAATAAATTGAGAATTTATAACACAGAAGGAAAAAATATGAGTAAACAATTATTTACTTCAGAATCTGTATCTATGGGTCATCCAGACAAAATGGCTGACCAAATTTCAGACGCAATTCTTGATGCTATGCTCGCACAAGACCCATACTCCCGTGTGGCTTGTGAAACTATGATCACGACTGGTCTTGTTGTTGTCGCTGGTGAAGTCACAACTAAAGCACAAGTCGATTTCCAGCAAATCGTACGTGAAACTATCCGTAAAATCGGCTATGATGATTCGGCTAAAGGTTTTGACTGCGACACTTGTGCTGTGATGGTCACTCTTGACAAACAATCACCTGATATCGCTCAGGGCGTTAACACAGGTGAAGGTGCCTTTAAAGAACAGGGTGCTGGGGACCAAGGGATGATGTTTGGTTATGCATGCAATGAGACAACCACTCTTATGCCACTCCCTATTCATTTATCACATCGTCTAGTCGAGCGTCTTGCTAAAGTTCGTCAGCAAGGCAAAATTAAATATCTTCGCCCCGACGCTAAGTCACAAGTGTCTGTAGAATACATTGATAGCAAACCAGTTCGAGTAGACACTGTAGTTATTTCAACTCAACATGACGAAAAAGTAAGCCAAGCGCAAATCAAAAAAGACTTGATTGCTCTCATTAAAGATGTGATTCCTGCGAAGCTTCTTGATAAGAAAACTCGCTACTTAATTAACCCTACCGGCAAATTTGTGATTGGCGGACCCATGGGTGATTGTGGACTAACTGGTCGTAAAATCATCGTTGATACCTATGGTGGCTGGGGCCGCCATGGTGGTGGTGCTTTCTCTGGAAAAGACCCCTCTAAAGTAGATCGTTCAGCTGCATATGCTGCTCGTTATGTTGCCAAAAACATCGTCGCTGCAAAACTTGCAACTCATTGCGAAGTTCAACTTGCCTATGCAATCGGATTTCCCGAGCCTGTATCTGTGCGCGTAGAAACATTTGGAACCAGTAAATTATCTGACGAAGAACTTGGGCAAATTGCTGCAGAAATTTTTGAGCTCACACCTTCTGGTATTGTGAAGTCTCTTGACTTACTGAAGCCTGGTTACTTTGATACTGCACGCCATGGCCATTTCGGTCGCAAAGGCGCAAGATTTACATGGGAAGTCACTGACAAAGTAGAAGCACTTCATAAAGCTGTTAAAAAATTAAACAACTAAGGAAATATCATGACTAAAAAATTCGATTATAAAATTGCAGACATATCACTTCATGAGTGGGGCCGTAAAGAGCTTGATTTAGCTGAAATTGAAATGCCAGGACTTATGTCTCTTCGTGCCGAGTACGGGGCTTCTCAGCCACTTGCTGGTGCACGTATCATGGGCTCTTTGCACATGACTGTTCAAACAGCTGTACTTATTGAAACACTGACTGCACTTGGTGCTGACGTTCGTTGGGTTTCATGTAATATTTTCTCAACTCAAGATCACGCAGCAGCGGCGACAGTAGTTGGTAAAAATGGAACTCCTGAAGCTCCTGAAGGTATACCTGTTTTTGCATGGAAAGGTGAAACCCTTCCTGAATACTGGTGGTGTACACAAGAAGCTTTCAATTGGCCAAATGGCGAAAAAGCAAACTTGATTCTTGATGATGGTGGCGACGCAACTATGCTTGTCGTTCGTGGTGCTGAATTTGAAGCTTCTGAGATCCCAGCATTTGATGCAGAAAAAGACTCTGAAGAATGGGGCGTATTTCTTGAGCTTTGTCGCACTGAAGCTGCAAAATCCCCTACACGTTGGACTGAGGCTCGTGATGCCATTCTAGGTGTTTCTGAAGAAACAACGACTGGTGTGCATCGTTTATATCAACTCGCTGCAGAAGGTAAACTTCCATTCCCAGCTGTCAATGTTAATGACTCAGTGACTAAGTCTAAATTTGATAATTTATATGGTTGTCGTCACTCACTGATTGACGGAATCTTCCGAGCATCCGATGTCATGATGACTGGTAAAGTTGCTGTCATTTGCGGATATGGCGACGTTGGTAAAGGTTGTGCTCAATCTCTAAGAGGTCAAGGCGCTCGAGTAATTATTAATGAAATTGACCCTATCTGTGCACTTCAGGCTGCTATGGAAGGCTATGAAGTTCGTCCATTGGAAGAAACACTTTCTTATGCTGACGTATTTATCACAACTACTGGTAATTACGACATCATTACTGCAGCTCACATGTCCGAAATGAAAAACAAAGCACTTGTGGGTAACATCGGTCACTTTGATAATGAAATCGACATGGCGGGTCTTGCTAAAATCGAAGGCATTGTGCGCAACAACATTAAGCCTCAGTTTGATGAGTGGATTTTCCCTGATGGACACTCTGTTCTTATCCTAGCTGAAGGACGTTTGTTAAACCTTGGTTGTGCAACAGGTCACCCATCATTTGTGATGTCTGCATCATTCACTAACCAAACTATCGCGCAAATTGACCTTTGGTTAAATGCTCAGGGTAAAGAATCCTTATCAGGTGTAAAATACACTAACAATGTTTATACACTTCCTAAAATTCTTGACGAAAAAGTAGCTCGTCTTCACCTTGAGAAACTAGGTGTTAAATTGACAGTTCTTTCTAAAGAACAAGCTGACTATATTGGTGTGCCGGTTGAAGGTCCATTCAAGCCAGAGCAATACAGATACTAAAGCTTGACTTACTTTAAATCTAGTCGGTTTTAAGTAGGCACTTTGTAAACTGAAAAGGTCTTCACATTGCTGTGGAGACCTTTTTTATAGTTTGGTAGGATGATCTTGAGAACTTACAGGCCTATTCAGGAATCAAGTTCAGTAAATCATCTAAATTTTCTAAATCGTCAATATCCGGAACCTTATCAACGGCTTCTGCATTTGGCAGTGACTCTAAATCATAAGTATTAATATTTAAATTGATTGGCCCAGTTCCATGATCTTTTTCTAGGAACTCTTGAAAAGAGTTAAAGTGTTTCAATCCAGGAGTTTTTACAAATTTTTGAAACGACTCCGGAGCATCTACCATGTTGATATCTATAGCTTCGGCGCGTGCACCCTCGAAATATGCTATGATCATGCCAATACTATCTTCGCCTAATTCGCCGGCTTCTCCCAGATCTAAAACAACATCACTCCATTCGATGTTAAACTTTACTTCACTCAGCTTACTCAGTAGAATATTGAGATCTATGATACCCGCGGCTACAATCTTTATTTTATAAAAAATAGCACCTGAAACGAAATGCCCTTCTTCTTGGATGATTTCACTTTTAGCAACAGACTTAATATACGATGCTCCGGATTTAAGTCCTAAATAGATATCATCCATAGTGCAATCTTCATCAAAAAAATTACGGACCCCATATTCAAAATACACGGCCTTTTGTCTTTCAGTTAAATACGCACCATAAATATAAATCGGGATTAACTTCTTAACAATCCCACGCTTTAATACTAGAATAGTTTTTAATAATTCGATATATCCGTCATTTGGGCAACACAAAATGACATCCGGCATTATTTCGTCTGCCATCTTCTTCGTTTGGACTAAAAAATCCAAACAAAGTATTCTATATCCACCTTTCATAGTAAAATAATTCAGTACCCTCGCTCTTTGGGCCTCACTTTTATCATAAAGAAAAACGGTCTTTATGTTTGAGTTAAGAGGGGACGGTTCGTTGGTATTAAATCTCAACATAGCTTAAAAGAATATTAATGATATAATAACAAAGAGAGGTATCAAAATTCCAAAACTCCAAATCATATAACCAAAGAACGATGGCATTGCGATGTCATTTTCTTCAGCAATCGACTTCACCATGAAGTTGGGTGCATTACCAATATAAGTGTTAGCCCCCATAAATACAGCACCGGCTGAAATCGCCAGAAGCGTTGTGAATTGTTCCGTCATTAAGCTAGCAGCGTCACCACCGGCCGTATTAAAGAACACTACATAAGTCGGAGCATTATCTAGGAAGCTTGAAAGCATACCTGTACACCAAAAATACATACTATTGACAGCATTGCCATCAGAGTCAGTCACCAGACTAATGATGGGTTCAAGAGCGCCAGATGTGCCCGCTTTGAGGATGGCAATAGCAGGAACCATTGTGATAAATATCGTAGCAAAGAGCTTTCCTACTTCTAGGATTGGCTCCCAAGTAAAGTCATTACCTTTTCTAGCCTCATCAGGTGTTAATGCGATTGAAACTCCAGTGATAATAAGGAGTAGAATAATTTGGACGAGAATACCCCAAGTCATCATAGGTGTGTCAAACAGAGTGATAGCAACATCAGCTGGGTTAGTCAGATCTGATTTCCATACACCTGAAAGAACTACCGCACCTATAATAAGAGGAAGGAGGAGGAGGTTGACTTTGCCGTCAATCCCAATGGCAATAGCGTCTTCATTTGAAGTAGGCATCGTCTCTTTCTTAAATAAAATAGTATCAACAATAAAGAAAACCACAAGTAAAATACTTGAAGCCACAAGCATGGGCTTCCACATTGCTTCCATAGGCCAGAAGAATGAGACACCTTTGAGGAAGCCTAAGAAGAGTGGTGGATCTCCTAGTGGAGTAAGGGAACCACCAATGTTAGCAACTAGGAAGATGAAGAAAACGACGATGTGGACCTTTTTGTGACGCCATCTGTTAGCGCGAATCAATGGACGAATAAGAAGCATAGCAGCGCCCGTTGTCCCCATCCATGAAGCTAGAATAGTGCCGATGAGAAGGATCGTCGTATTAAATCTAGGTGTACCGACCAAAGAACCAGTAATCCGCACACCACCGGATACCGTGAACAAGGCGAGAAGCATCACAATGAAGGGAATAAACTCACCTAGGTAGACTTCAGCCAAATAAAAGAACGAAACCGAAGGTCCAAATCCTATGAGAAAGCTGGCAAAAAATAAGCCTCCCCAAAAAATGGAGACTTTACCATAGTTATGATGCCAAAAGTGTGGAACGACCAAAGGCATGAGAGCAATAGACAGTAAAATCCCAGCAAAAGGAATACACCATAATAAACTCACATGAGCGCCATCTAAATGGACACCATGACCACCATCAGCTGAGGCAAAAAGACTCGCTGGACCTAACAATAAAATTGCTGCAATTAAAAAGAATTTTGAAAACATACTACTCATCACCACTTAATCTTCTAATTTTTGTTTGACTTTAAACTAAATAAACTCCAAAAACCTAGGAGTTTTTTAGTCGTGCTTCAACAGATTGTAACATTATTTTGCAGAAAAATCGCTTAGAAGAGACTTTTTTTTACTCAAAGCTCATTAAAACCCTGGATGTGGGGGCTATGGTGTCAATTGAGCAAGACGAAATTTTACACCTAACTAAGGTCTTTCGAGCCCAAAAGGGTGCCGAATTTCAACTCACCGATGGTTGTGGTCGTCTACTCAAGGCCAAATTAGTCGACTTTGATAAGCGCACGAATCAAATAGAGATTCTCGAAACTTTAAAAACCGACGCTCAACCCGAGGGTTTTCATATTAAAATTGGTTTTCTTAAAGGTCGAGACCTTGAAGAAGTCGTAGATACTTGTAGTCAGTGGAACCCAAGCTCCATCCAAGCTATCTGGACTCAGCACACTCAAGAAAGTCCGAGTCATGATCACACCAAATTACTTCAACGACTTGAGGCCAAATCAATCGTAGCACTTAAGCAAAGTAAATCTCTTTGGCTCACAAAAATACTTCAGCCACAAAGCCTTGAAACCATTGTCCAAGAATTAAAAATAAGCTCCCAGGAATTTCCAATTCCAGCTCAAATTGTTTTAGACCTTCACGGACAAACTGCACTTCCAAAGGAAATACTTAACATCGTTGGCAGCCAAGGTGCCAATCTGTGGTTTGGACCTGAAGGTGGGTTATCCGACGACGAGATTCAATCAATTTTAGGATTACCTCACTCACTCAGCTTAAAATTGGGTGACAAAAGGCTTCGAGCTATAACAGCACCTATTTTCACACTGGGATATTTAGAGGGATTACTTGCTGCTCAAATTTAAAATACTGTTCGTTTTACACTCATTTATCCATTGAATAAATCAGGTTCATCTAGTGCTTTCATGTGAAATGTCTTTCGATGAATAGAGCTTCTTCCGTGCGCCTTAATAGCCTCAATATGTTTAGGGCTAGGATAGCCCTTGTTGGCTTCTAAATCATATTCAGGGTATTGTTTGGCAAGTGCATACATGTCGTGATCGCGTTCTACTTTAGCTAATATACTCGCTGCTGAAATCAAAGCAAAATGCCCGTCGCCTTGGATGACCGGACATTGATAAATTTTGAGTGTCGGGTAAATTTCGTTAAACTCAGTTTCAAGCCCTCTAATAAATTGATTCCCATCAACTAGTAATAATACAGGTTTGATTTGAGCTTCACAATTATTGGATTGAACATTGGCTTGGGCGAGCATTGAATCTAAGCATACTTTTAAGGCTCGTTTCATAGCAATAAAAGTGGCACCCAATATATTATGTTCATCTATTTCTTGGGGTGAACATGTAGCTGTCCCCCATGCAAGCGCGGAATTTTTTACAAGTGGATAAAGCTCTTCGCGTCTTTTCTCATTGAGTTTTTTGGAATCATTTAAGAGAGAAAATTGAGGTTCACCTAACACTGAACTCGACAGCATGCAAGCACCGGCGGTCACTGGACCTGCTACAGGGCCTCTCCCAGCCTCATCAATACCCACAATCCAATATTTTTCATCATGAGATTGATCAAAGTCAACTTGGGTCAAAACGGGGCTTATTATTTTATAGAAAAATTTAGCCGGAAACTTTGATTCAACAAAGTCTTCAATTTTTAAATCAGTAGGCGATTCTAATTTGAGATAATTTCGCATGAGATATTAAAGAGCTTGATGAAGATGCTGATACACCACTCGACCATCGGTGTTGCGGCTTAACTTCCCTAAGCTTATCCCTTGGACAACTTGCCAAAAGTGATGGTGTTCTAATTTTAAAACTTTAGCGCCTATATCAGCGGGTGAATCCTCGCCAGATATTTGCACACTATCTTGATAGATAATATCACCTGTATCATAAACTTCATTGACGAAATGAATAGTCATTCCACTGATGCGAACACCTGCTTTAAAAACGGCTTCATGAACCTTAGAGCCATAAAAGCCATGGCCGCCAAAAGAAGGCAAAAGTGCAGGATGAATGTTTACAATCTTATCCTTAAATTTACTGATTAGCTCACCTGGTAGTTTCTTCATAAAACCAGCTAGTATAATCAAATCAACCCCCTCACACGCATCAAGTACGGCTTGGTTATAAGCGCTGGCTTCAGAGTGAGTTTTTGATGAGACATGCTTGACTTCAATCCCTTGCAAGCGAGCATAGGCGGCACCACCACACTTTGAATTATTCGTGAGTAAAAATTCAACTTCGACATGGAGGTTTGAACTTAAGATTTTCTCGTGAATCTTAGTAAAGTTTGAACCACCACCTGAAACAAAAACCCCTATTTTCACTTAACGACTTCTGATTTCTCAAGATTACCATCAGTGTCACCATGCTTTCTAAACAGATGCTTGACTAATGTACCGAAACCTCTAAATACACGATAACGCTCCTTAGGGTTTTTTAAAGCCATAATGCCCTGGGTGATTATATAGCCTGGGCGAAGGTAAAATTCACGACGCGCTTGATCACAAAAATTCACTAGATCTTGGGATGATAAATTTTCAGTAGTCACAGTCGTATTATGATGACCTTCATTGTCTAGCCATTCACCATAGTTTGTTGTGGTCAAACGGCCATCATCTTTAAGCTGCTCATATGCCTTAGTTCCAGGATATGCCATAATCGGGTAAAATTGCGCCGTGTTGGGGCTAAGTTCTTTGGCAAAGGCTAAAGTTTGTTTGAGCGTTTCAGGGGTATCACCAGGGTTGCCAACCATGAAACAGCCATGGATCAGAATACCTGATTTTTTGGCATCAGCCATAAAGCGTTCAGAATTGCCTGATTTAAGCGCTTTCTTGACATTTTTAAGAACCTCTTTGGACGCTGATTCAAAGCCCACACAAAGTTCACGACAACCCGCAGCTTTCATTTCATCAAGTAATACACCTTGAACATCAGCGCGTGCATTGGCTGAGAAAGTCATCTTGGTCGGGCGTTTTTGGATTTCTTCACAAATTGATTTGACGTGTTTATGCTCTGCTGTAAAAGTATCGTCTTCAAAGAAGATTTCACCAATTTCATCAAAACTCTGATAGATGTATTCCATCTCATCAACAACATCTTTGGGGTCGCGTTTACGGAAAGTATGTCCAGTGATAGTTTGCGGAATTACACAATATGTACATCTAAATGGACAGCCTCTTCCACTCAAAATAACAATCAACGGGTTGAGATTGGCACCATAGAAATACTGTCGATAACAATCTTTTAAAAATTTAACATAGACTTTGGACACCCAAGGGATAGTGTTGATGTCTTCAATCTTAGGACCCTCAGGGTTTTTCTTGATGCCGCTTGAGGTACGAAGGCTCATCCCAGGTATGTCTTCAATAGAGTCTACGTGATCACCACGAAGTGACCTCACAAGTGCCCTAGTTGGAAGCTCAGCTTCACCAGAGATTACAAAGTCAACAGCCGAGCACATCTCGAGGGATTCAACCGCTTCAGCAGTAGCATGGGTCCCCATAATAGCAACAGGTGTACCTAGGTCATTTTTGATACGCTCGGCGACTTTGAAGTCATTTAAAATAGAAGGTGTTGATGTATTCATTACGATAAGCTCTGGGCCAAACTCAGCAATCTTAGCAATCGTCTGGTCGAGATCTAGAACCATAGCAGGACTATCAATGAGGTCGATTTCATTGTCATCAGCCTCGACAAAGCCAGCGCAATAAGCCAAAAACATGGGCCAATAGAGTGTACTAGACTTAGTGACACTAGGACTTCTAGATTCTCTAGAAAATAGTGGGTGAAAAGGCGGGTTTAGAAATAGTACTTTCATAAAACATCCAATTTAAAATTCACAGATAATATAAGAAAAAGGAAGCTCCGAATTCATCAGGACTTCCTTTTAGTCTTGTTTAATTGAATTTCACCTTATTTAGTTCGGAAAAATCCGCGTTTTTCATATTGATCAATAGTTTTGCGATTATCCCAGCTGCCAGTGGCACCTCTAACACGGCGGTCTATTTTTACAACCGTTTGAACGATGTACACGCCAGAGCCTACTACTCTGTCATTATTATCTCGGTAATTCCACTCCACAAATATGTCTTTTTGATTAGAGCCTTTACGACAATTTCCATTGAATATTTCTGGGTCATTACAGTCAATCGTGATGTTTTTGTTTTTAACAAAACCACCAAGGTTAGTGAAAATATTGGTTTCAATCTGTAGGCGTACATCATAATTTCCTGCCTCGTCTAGGAAAGATTGAAGAGCAGCAAATGGAATAATCACACCTGCATTTCCTTTGATGGCAACAATATCATTTATTTCAGAACCAAGTGGAATAGACGAAACCGTAATTTTACCCTTTTTCTCTTTTTTAGGATTTTTAGAAATGACGTCACCATAAGTTGCAAGCTCTATTCTGAGCTCACCAGTTATCGGAACAAACATACCATTATCCGCGGGCGTGTTACCTTCTAGATCAACCAAAGAGCCCTCGCCTGGAACAAAGGAAAGTCGGACTGAGTCACCTACGACAGCTCTTTCATCAACATCAACTGTTGGGTCAAAAGTAATGATACTCACCATACCATCTGTTGATATTGGATTTTTACGGCTATCTAAATTAACTGGACCTAATAAAGTGTTGCGTGATTTGATAAAGTCATACCAAATCACAACTGAACTATCAATCACTCTATTCATAGGTTCGGAGAACGTCACGGCCACAATATCTTGACTAGCTTGAATATAGAGTGTTGCAGAGGCAACCACAGGAGCAATACCATCTACAATATCAAATGGGATTTTGAACTCAATACCCTCAAAGGTATATGTTGAAGTTATCACCCCTTGCCCGAATGTAATTATCGAGTCCACTACGTCACCATCAAAAATAAGCGTAGAGTCACCTATTAAAAATCCACTGATGTCGGCTGGTGCAATGACAGATAGACTTGTTGTATCTGGCCAGAAATACGAAAGGCTTTCAGGCATTTCAGCTCTGATTGACTTGTTGTATCTCGCTGAAATTCTATCAGGTATACCGTCTCCATTTTCATCGGAAATGATAGCAAGCTCAATTAAAGGAACCGGAGGATTTTTAAGCGTGATATTTTCATAAGTCGCTGTTGTAAATGGTGACACTCCAGTAATAGTAAAGCTTGCATCAGTTACCGTGTCTAAGCTCACGACATAGAATTCGACAAAGCCTTTCTCGTTCACCGTAAGAAAATCAACGTTCACTCCTTGCTCAGTTTCTTTAAAGTTAAACTTGAGTGAATCAGCATGTGAAAAGCGAATTGTATCTCCGGCACAAACAATACATGTTCCACCACTATAGAATAACTCCGCTCTCACTCCATTTGGCAGAAAAGTGTATTCACCCAAATTAAATTCTGTTAAAGGAACATCAAACGCGTCAACAAATCGTACTTGAGGCACTTCAAATGTCACCTCTTTAGCGTCACCCACACCACCGAGCACTGAGACTGTGAAGATTGTGGTTTCTGCTAAGGATCTATCGGTCCACACATAGATTGTGTCAAGGCCAGTTGCAGAGAGTGCTAGATTAGCAAGGTCTGCCGGTATGGTCATTGCTGCGTCCTCAAAAACTGTTAGGCCTGAACCAAAGCTGATACTGTAAGTCTCGGACCCTTGTATAACAGTGCCATCACGTTCATTTTGAACGATCACAGCAACCGGCTCAGCACCTGCAAGTCCAGCAGTTGCTTCAGTATTTTGAATTGAGAGATTACCCGGTATGGTGATTTTTACTACATATTTAATAGAAGGTTGATTGGCATCTTCGATAATGAGTTGATAAGTGCCCGGATTTAGATTTTTAAGAGCTTCTATGCTGATCGAGTATGAATTGGCATCAGGTATATTAATTCCACCGTAGTGGATCTGCCCTGGAGCCAATATTTCATCGAAGTCGTTGTTACCCACCAAATTGAATACTAGGTCGGGGGTTTCGATAATTGTAGGGCCACTTGTCTCTAGAGAGGCACAATTACCACCTTCGCCTGAATCTTCAACTTTTGAAACTTTATAGATCGGGTTGCCTGCAGCATCTTCACCAGTTTTAGTAGTGAAAAGGCCTTTCAGTTGTTCAAAGAAAATAGTTGTTTTGATTTTGAGGTTGGATCCAGTTCCTTGGCGTTCACACAAAAAGAAATCAAAATCATATTCTTCGCCTTCTGTTAAGCCGAGATCATCTAATTTAACATCCGCTGACAGAGCGAAGTGAAGACCACCTAAATCAACAACAAGCTTATCATTGATAAATACCCAAACATCATCATCACCAGCAAAAGAGAAAACCTGGCCTGGTCTGTATTTGAATTTAGCATGTGTCTCTAAACAAAAGTGAAAATTATGCTGACCTAGGTTTTGAATAAGGATGTGAGGATCGGGCTGATAGAAAGCACCATTGAGTGTCTCAGCCTCATCATTTACATAAAAGCCATCAATTGGCCAGAACCCCATGTCATCAGATTTACGAGAGTCAATCTCCCAAAGGCCATCAGTCGTTTTACTCATTTCAAGATCTACACAAGTTTTGCGATTACTTAGATACTTGTTGACTGGGTCAGTGTGATCAACAAACCAAGTGTCAAACTCAGAGTTATTACACTCTCCTATGCCATATGCTGTTGCTTTGGGTTTTCTAGATCCATCTTCTGGCGAAATGAAAATTGTTGGTTCTACCATACCTAAGCGAGCGTTTGCTCCACCACAACCTTGCTCTCCTTGGTCACCTGGTGTAGTACTTCCCTCAAAATTGGGGTGTTTGTTTGAGAAATCGCGCACAATTGCAGCCATTTTATAAAAACATTCACCCAGAGGATTATCTACTGGGTATGCATTAGTGACTTCAGGTATACCTGTTGGAAGTGGACGCGGGGTGATATAAGCTTTGTTGTTATTGGAGAAATGAAGTTTGAGATCAATAGGTGTCGCATCATCTAAGCCCCTAAGACCAAAAGCATCACCGTAATTAATATCTGAGAATGAAGCTTCAAATTGTCCATCACCAAAAATACGGTAAATGTACCAACCACAGTATTCTTTGTTAATATACATGGCCGTAGGCGCACTACCATCAATAGAAAGTGCCGGTCCAGATGTAGGCCAAGGGTTGAGGAAATGTAACTCTTTAGGTAGGTTGACAGAAAACTCCAACTTCTTAGAAATCGGGTCCCACCCTGCATATATTACATCAGCACCCGCAAAATCAGCTGCAGTAGAACCCACTCCAATATTGCCTAAAAAACCTTGATCAGGACCTTTGATTTGAATACTAAAGTCAGTAGCACCCCATTCGCCAATCGTTGGGAAAGTATAGGTCCACCAATCATCGTCTACCTTAGTCATTGCGATGCCGTTACCCCAGTTACCCAACCCTCCACCAATATTAGGAGTTATTTTGTCTGTGGAAGGGTTACCGTCATGATTCCAATGGTTGAAAAACTTGATTGTTTTACCCGACATTGGATGAGGGGCAGCAAATAGGCTACTTGCAAGTATTCCCGCAGCGAGAATCATCCATTTCATTTTGTTTATATACATACTTAAACCTTTGCGCTCATAATTATTCGCGA
>CAWVXU010000041.1:0-21898 GCA_963934255.1 uncultured Fibrobacterales bacterium | reverse complement strand
TGCCTTTAAATTAAATCTTCCCTCAGTTTCAAATTAATCTCTACCTTTATCTCTATGACAAAATCTGAAAAAAAACTTGAACGTAGTATTATTCAAAACCTCACAGACGTTTGTGAGATTGCCAAAAGCAGTGCTGATGGATTTCAATGGTTGACTCATAAGGTAAACTATAAAGAGTTTCCTCAATCCCTTAAAGTTATCTGTTACTTTGATAGTCATTTGCACTCTGATAGTACCCAATCCCGACTCCTACTTCAAGATTTGTGTCTAGTGCATCTTTTGAAATTGGGCATTGATATTAAAAAGGCTCAAGTTCGCTTTGATGTTGAACGATAATAGCCCTATATTTCTAGACTTTACAATCTGAATATTCACAGACTCCTGCCTTGGGCAAAGAAGGGATCATTTGGGTCGATGTCAACTCGACAGTCTCGACAGGGACAGAACTTGCAATAGCTTATCATCTCAATTCCCCCTATTATCTTGGTCTTACCGTTCAGTATAATATGTATGGAACCGTTCGACTTGGAGAGAGATTTGAATTTTTATGCAGCCACGGCAAATCCTAGGTGTGATTGTACTCCATATGTCCTAGATTTTGGCCCATTTTCATCACGAAATTGCTCTAAGTTTCCTCTCATATCAGCATAGGTAATACAAGATTGATTTTGGTTAAAATCTTGGACAACTGATTTACGGAATTTACCCGGAGCGATGCCGTATTGTTTCCTGAAAGCTTTGGTAAAAGAAGCTTGTGATTCAAAACCGGCGTCTTCTGAGATATAAATGATATCAGTATCACTACCCCTTAATTCTTGAGCGGCCATAGTTAAACGACGTGCCCTCAAATAAGCTTTAGGCGTAATGCCTGTGGTATCTCTAAACATGCGTTGAAAATGAAAAAGTGAGTACCCAGCTGCTTGCGCCATTTCAATGGAGCTGACAGGTTTAAATATATTTTCCTCAACAAAGTCTATTGAGTAGTGGATCCGTTGTATAATTTCTTCTAAGGTATTCATTTTTGTTTCCTTCTGTAAAAGCGCTTTTGTGTTAAAAGATTACCACGCTTGTCCTTTCATTTTTTATTGATTTTATTGGGTTGAAATTTGATATAAAGAAAGCCCGTTTGCAAATGCAAACGGGCTTCTCTTAAAATTGTATTGATATGAATTTAATTCATAACAACCAAGTGAGATATTCCGTTTACGTCTTTTCTATCCATATGCTTGACCAGGTGTTTGGTGAGCATTACCATCTTTAGCCATGAGACGCTTTTGAGCATCATTGAAGATAGCGCACACAGACAGACTACAGCTGAGCCTGTAAATCGAGTCGTAAGTCCTGTGTTAATTGCCGTCTTCATTTTGATACTTCTTTAGAATATTTCTTTAAAATTTGTTTTGAGCTCATGAACCAATCGGGTTCTCGAATCTCTCTTTACAAATTATACAAAAAATATCCTCAAGGGTTTTGTCATATTTTGCGTATTGCAGTTAAAATAAGGACCAAATAGCTGATGGATTGTGGATTCTTCTTTTAATGATGATTCGTGAAGAGCTAATGCCAATATTCCTAAATCAATTTCGCCTCGTTTTAATAAACTTAAAATTTCATCTGCTTTCATTTTTAATAATTCAAAACTCAACATAGGGGACTTACTTTTCCAAGCTTGAATCACCAATGGAAATAAAAACGGCCCGACAGTTGGCTTGAACAACTGATTTACGAAATTTAGCCGGAGCGATACCGTATTGTTTACTGAAAGCTTTGGTAAAAGAAGCTTGAGATCCAAAACCAGCGTCTTCTGAGATATAAACGATATCAGTATCACTACCCCTTAATTCTTGAGCGGCCATAGTTAAACGACGTGCCCTCAAATAAGCTTTAGGGGTAATGCCTGTGGTGTCTTTAAACATGCGTTGAAAATGAAAAAGTGAATACCCAGCTGCTTGCGCCATTTCGATGGAGCTGACAGGTTTAAATATATTTTCCTCAACAAAGTCTATTGAGTAATTGATCCGTTGTATAATTTCTTGTAAGGTATTCATTTTTGTTTCCTTCTGTAAAAGCGCTTTTGTGCTAAAAGATTGCCACGCTTGTCCTTTCCTTTTCTATTGATTTGATTGGGTTAAAATTTGATATAAAGAAAGCCCGTTCGCAAATGCAAACGGGCTTCTCTCAAAATTGTATTGATATGAATTTAATTCGTATCAACCAAGTGAGATATTCCGTTTACATCTTTCCTATGCATATACTTGACCAGATGTTTGGTGAGCATCATTGTGGATGGCGCAAACAGACAGACAAAAGCTGAGCCTGTAAATCCTGTGTTGATTGCCGTCTTCATTTTGATACTTCTTTAGAATATTTCTTCAAAATTTGTCCTGAGCTCATGAACCAATCGGGTTCGCCGGCTCTCTCGGTAAAAATTATACAAAATGTATCCTCAAGGGCTCTGCTATTAGTTAAGATTGAGATTAAGTCTAGATTTAGTTTAAAGGTTTTTCAAGGGTATTTGTGGATTTTTCTTTAAAAATATTATTTGGGGAAATTTTGATTTTGTTGTTTTGGTGAGGATTCTTTGAGTCTTTCAGCTTAAGGCAGTTAAAATAAGGACCGAATAGCTGATGGATAATACTAAAAAGCGACACATTCCTATCTTATCATACTGGCTCCAAACAAAACCATTTGATAATAGCAAGACTCAATTAGACGTTCTTACCAATGTTTTTAACAAAGTGTTTAAAAGACAATATCTTATTTTAAGCTAATAGCATTCTTTAATCTTGGGGCTTTACCCATGGCTTGAGTGACCATGTTGAGAGATATTGATTTTAATTGCTCAAATAGCCCTATGCGTATCGACCCTTCTCGATAGATAAGTCCCACATCTCTTACAGGTGCAGGTGAGGGGAAATGGTGAAAACAAATTTCACTATGAGTTGCTTGATTTGACCATTCACGATAAGCTAGGTGAGGAACTAAAGTCACTCCTTCATCCATCTCAACCATTGACTTTAAAGTCAAAAGACTCGTTCCAAAAAAATCGCTTCTATGGTTGGTGTCATATTGTGAACAAACTTGTAAAGCTTGATCTTTAAAACAATGCCCTTCAGATAAAAGCATCAACTCTTGTTTTTTAAACCACTCTAGATTTATTTTACCTTTACCGACTTGGCGTGAGGAATGTGACATCAGTACAAACTGCTCCTGATATATCACTTCTTCTTTTAATGATGACTCGTGTAGCGGTAATGCCAATATTCCTAAATCAATTTCACCTCGTTTTAATGCACTCAAAATTTCATCTGTTTTAAGTTCTAATAATTCAAAACTCAACTTAGGGAACTTAATTTTCCAAGCTTGAATCACTAATGGAAATAAAAATGGTCCCACAGTTGGGATACTCGCTATTTTTACTTTGCCAGAAAAAGGGTCGCGAAAATTTTGCGCGATCGTTTCTATTTCTTTTGCTTCAAATAAAGTTCTTTGAGCCTGCTTGACAATGGCCATCCCAGCTTCAGTAAATAGGACTTTACGAGGAGTACTTTCTAGTAGGTCCACACCGAGTTCATCTCGAAGTTTTTTGAGCTGACCACTGAGAGTGGGTTGAGAGACAAAACAGGCTTTTGCAGCTTGACCAAAATGCCGGTGATTCTCTAGGGCAACTAAGTATTCTAGATCTCTTAAATTCATGATTGTAACTTTGGATTATTTGTCTGCATTTATAAGCACCACACAAGTTTCATAAATTCATTTTCTTTTTGATACAAAATGGCATTTTGCTCAAATTTTCTGCCTAATTTCACAGCGTCTTCATATGATATATTCTGGATAAAGTAACCGGCTTCCCATGGCCACTCAGAATCAGATGATTCGTTTCTGGGGTCACCACCTCGAGCTTCAATAGACAAATAACTCTGTTCGTCTAAAAAAATTTTAAGATCAATACGGCGAAGTTTGTTTGTTTCTTCATTTAGTATTTCAGATCTCGGATTATCTGCAAAAATGACCGCACTGCCATAATTGTCTTTTAACTCATCAGTTGGGGCTTCAATGAGGGCGCTAGGGTTTTTATATCTATCTAAGTCAAGATGTTCATCTAATTTGAAACGAATCCACTCCCCTTGATCATTCATTAATTGGTAGAGGGCGGAACGATAATTTATGTCCCATTTTTTTCTGCGTCGATATACCCATATCAGGGTCCCAATTATGAGGGCTATAAATATGGGCCCATTGTGCAATACATTAACTTGGATACCTTGCCACAACACAGTGATGTAAAATAAAATATCAATCAAAAGCAGAGCCCAAAGACTAGGCAACCACATCTTTGGTTGTTTTAAATTTTTGGACATCTTCATTGAATTAATTACAGCAAGAACGATTATTGTCACACCCCATAGACGAAACCAAGTTTCAATGTCGCTTCCGGGAACATAACCCATTTCTTTAAACATTTGATTTTGAAATTCCACTGGAGTAAATTCTGCAATCTTTGACATCGCATTCTCAAGAATCTCAGTCATCATTAAAATATTGATACCCCAGAATATATGACCAAAATTCAGCGCCACCCGAAAGAATAAAAATAGTTGCTCTTTTAACATAAACCCCTCTTCACCTCAACTCATTAAAAGCTACTAAACTACCAATTAATGAGACTTTAAAAACCCATAGTTATTTTATCAAAAAGTCAACACTTGTGTCATAAATGACCCCGATCTTATTTACGAGGCGAGCTCTACACTCAAAGTATTATCTAACTTACCCATACTTGTTGATGTAAAAGCTTCACATGAAATGCTCAATTCAAGTATTGGCGGACTTCTCAATCTCAATAAAAATCACTTGGCGTCTTTCTACTCCTCTAGAAGTTGGAGAATGCCACAGAATAGAGCCAAATACGAATCATTTTCATAAAGTGCGAAGGTTTTTACTCAAAAATAGAAGTAAGTTACCTCTTTCGGGAGTAGCTTTGTCAATATAGAATTTATAAACACATGCTCGAGGACTCCATGAAATTACATTTTCTGAAATTTATCAGTATCATAACAGCACTAATGAGCGTGCTTTTTATCTCATGTACGGACTCTCCTACTACTCAACAAGGAACTCCTCAATATGCCAATACTTTAATTGATGATTTTAATCATCATGATACCAAGTCAGAAATACCTTTAAGTATCTGGACTACCTATAATGATAGTGACAATGGTGGGAATTCCACTATTCACCCCAAGATAGACACTTACCCAAATTCGTCTGATTACAAAAGTCTCACCCCCGCAAGCGACACGACACACGGGTCAATGAAGTTTACTTACAAACTGGAAAAGGGTACATTCAAATGGGATCCTTTTGTTGGATTTTCACTGAATATGTCAGGCTCTCAAATACAAGCTAACAAAGAGCAAATATCAGGTGTACAGTTTTGGACCAAAGGAAGTGCTCACACTCTGGTGGCCCGCATCTCTGGTGTCAAGGACTATGCTCATTATGAAATCAAAGTTCAGGGTAGTCAAGAATGGCAACTCATACAGATACCTTTTAAGCACATGCAGCAGCCCTCTTGGGGCCAAGTAGTTGATTGGGATATCAACACTATAACTCATCTTGATTGGATGATGACTGACGCTGATGGTCAAGAAGGTACTCTTGAGCTTGATCAAGTCTCATGGATGATGAAGGGTGAATACATCAAACCTAAAAGTAATCACAAGGCAGACTACTTCAAAAATAACTGGCAACCCACAGTTGATACACTCATCTATCTTGAAAATCCTCGATACGGTATCCAAAAAATCGCACCTTATTATGGTTTTAAAAAGGGCGCCTATGCTTTGACTTTTGATGACGCTCTTGTAACGCATTATCGGGAAACAGCTCCTATTCTTGATCGTCATGATATCAAAGCGACCTTCTACCTCATTACCAATTATCTTGGAGATGAAAACACGGCACCTACTTGGAGGTTTGGTTATTGGGAAAACTTTTTAGACCTACAAAGAAAAGGACACGATTTAGCTGGGCATGATGGAGACGCTTTAAGTAAATATGAATTTGGAGATGAAACGGCACCCAACACTGTACAATTTCAACTGGCGAGTTCGAGAACCAACCTAGAGTCTAAGATACCTAATTATAGAGTTTTATCTTATGCCTACCCCATGGTAGATCACAATCTTCAAATAGAAGCCGAAGGAGCTCACTACTATCCAGCACTTCGAAGCGGATCACCGGCGTCAATGAGTCATATAGATAGTTTAATTCCATGGACAAAACTTCATAGTCGAGTGGTTCAATTTTCACGGGCTCGTAGCGAAGACAATGACCGTATCATTCTAGATGAAATTCAAAATTTTATCGAGAATGAAGTCATCGCAAAAGGCAATTGGCATATCTTTACTGCACATGATGTACTTCCACTAGATAGTATCTTAGCCGGTGACCCAGGCTACCATAGTCTCTCTAAAATTTGGCTCACTGAATTTACTGATTGGTTGAGCAACAAATCAAAAAAAGGTGAGCTTTGGGTCGCGCCTATGTCGTCGATTATTCAATATATTAAAGAAGCGAGTTCTGCATCGTGGGGAGTCATCTCTGAAGACGAGCAGAGTGTAGTTATCAACTTAATAGATCAAGTTGAAGATGGAGTTTATGTTCACCCGCTGACGGTCGAGGTAAAAGTTCCAACAACTTGGAGTTACCTCACGGTAAATCAAAATAGTCAACAACAAATATATGGAGTAAACAATGGTCTTGCTCAAGTGAATATCATCCCTGACGGTGGTATCGCAACGCTCACAATATTTGATATTGAAAAAGCCGCACAAGAAGTTAAAGATCTTGAAAATTTAAATCAAAATAAGGCCGAGGCTGGAACAACTAATTGAGTTGACAAATAGTAACGATATATCGAATTATAAAAATCCAACTGCCATTGATGACGCTCTCTTCATTGAAGAGGGAATTTTTTCATCCATTTGCCATAGAATAAAATAAATTTATGTACATCAGAAGTTTCTCTTGGAGCACTCATGCTAAAGCACTTAAGACTCATCGGATTTATTGAAGGCATGAGTTACATATTACTCATAGGAATCTGTATGCCTCTGAAGTATATCTATGAGATTCCTGAACCTACACGCTACATGGGTATGGCCCATGGTGTATTGTTTATCTACTTCTGTTTACTTGTACTTATTGTCGGCAGGCAACTTTCTTGGAGTCTTGTGACGATTGGACTAGCACTTCTGTCTTCCTTAATACCATTTGGGACATTTGTAGCAGACTTTAAATTGTTTCGAGCTTAGTGAACTCAACTTAGGTCTCCCAGCCATGTCTTATAAAATGAAATTACCCGATGCTCCTCGCTCAATTCAAAAAGGTGTCCCACTTAAAGAATTGTTGAATATAAATTCACTTGATATTCTATCGAGTAATATATTTCAAGTATACCCAAAATTCGATTCTAAAGAATTTGTCCTTGCTTGTCTTATGGGTCTAGATAAACTTGGCATTATGGACCGTGGTAAAAAAATTGCAAATCACCTTTTTGAGTTTCTTCCAAAACCCTATGAATCAGGTCTTGATATTTTGGTGAGAACATTTACCGAAAAGCTAACAAGCACTAGTGATCTCGGTCTTTCTGGTATGTTCTATTTACCCCATTCATTTTACATCAGTCAATTTGGCCTAGACCCTCAGTTCAATCAAGGACGCGACCCTTTTGAAGCATCTATGAATGCTCAGTATGAACTCACTCAAAGATTCACTTCAGAATTTGCGATTCGGCCTTTTATTATTCAAGAACCTGAGCGCACTCTGACATTTTTAAATAAATGGCTCAGTGACACGAGCCCTCATGTGAGAAGGCTTTGTTCTGAAGGAAGTAGATCGAGATTACCATGGGCTACGAGGATTCCCCAGTTTGCTCAAGACCCTTCTCCGGTGATTGAAATTTTAGAGTCTCTTAAAAATGATCCAGACCTTTACGTTAGAAGAAGTGTAGCTAATCATATTGGAGATATCGCTAAGGACCACTTGGAACTGGCGCTTAACTTGTGTGAAGAGTGGCTAGTGGATGCAAACAACGAGCTAAGATGGGTCATTCGTCACGCATTGAGAAACCCTGTCAAAAAGGAAGTACCAAGAGCAATGGATATAAGATTAAGAGCTAAGGCCTTAAAATCTTAGGATTGAAATTTAACTGTAAATAGTTACTCAATAACCACTAGACAAAAAACGACCTCTAAAATTCAGAAGGCATTTGATTCATTTTTAGAGTCTAATTAAAAATGAGCAATTGTATTAGCTAATTGATTTGCAACAATCACAAGGGCCATTTTACTATTTTTTTCCTATTAAGTTTGTTTGAATACAAAACATCATAGACTTTGGGGGCATTATGCAAGTCACATCAGATAATAAAGACATTCAACCTGGAACATTTCACATGAATTATTCCGTTCAGAATTTGAGTGTTTTCATCCTCAGTTTCTTTATCTACATACTCATTGGTTGTTCAGAACAAGACCTTGAAGCCAAACTTCAATCTGAGACCAAAGCCAAACTCGGTGACCCCGAACTTCTTAATATCATCAGCACACACTCCTTTGGCTCACTAGAGCCCAATGGTGCAGCTTGGGTTAAACTAGGTGAGATCGGTCTTTCTGATTTGAAAGATTTTTATAAACTCGCCGACCTCAGTCCACAAGAATTAAAATCATGTCCAGTCCTCGTCTTCCCTGAGACCCAATTAGTTTGTTCTATTAATAAATCAAAGTTATACATAAGAGCTACCTCCGAATTTAAAACAAAAACAAATTATCAATTCGCACTCAGGCTCGAAATTTTCAAAAATCAAACAGCAAATTACCTGACATGGAACCAACAAGTCAACCCGAGAGATTTTAAAGTCCATATAAATCCTCTCATTCCCGCGCCTAATAGTTCAAAAGATTATTGGCCAATTCAAGCACCGCAAACCATCCGAAAACCTGAGGTATTTCAACTTCAAGGCACAATTGAAACTTCATTTATAACAGAAATGTCTAAAATCAAATCCCAGTTTTCAACTTCAATGGATGCGGACACTCGTATTGAATGGTCTGGCAACGAAAAGGGAAAAATGTTTCAATTTACGATTCACAATATTCATTTTGAGTCCAAAGAATCAAAAATACAAATACAAATAAATTCAGAGGGCTTTGATAGAAATACTGACTACGTTAAAAAAATCCCAATACCTAGTTCTTCAAGGTTTACACTCATTGATCATCGTTGGGTTGAATCTTCAAATCCGCATGTCCTTCTCAGTTTTTCTCATTTAATTAACACCCAACAAAACATTGATGGATTGATTCGAATGAATAACTTGAAAAAGATCGAAAAGCTTGGTTCACAAATTAAAATATTTGGACCAAATCCATATCAACGTCGAAACAATCTTAAAATCAACCAACTACTCATGAATACTAATAAGGTGAAGCTTGATCAAAATCTTTCAATCAACATCCAACAAGTTTTTAAAAAACCATCGATTAAAATTTTACATAAAGGCAATATATTACCTTCAAGAACAGTTAAACCCAAATTATTTATTGAATCAATAGGGCTCAAAGAATTTAATCTCAAAGTTTATAGCGTCTCAGCAAGTAACATTACTCACCACTTTCAAGTGAACTCTCTCAACGGGACCAGTCAAATGCACCGCAATGGTGAATTGATTATTTCCAAAAAAGTCTCTATCGATCAACTCTCCCACGAGGGTGATCATTATTCATACCCCATTGATAGTATACTGCTAGAGAATAAAGGTGAATTGTTAATTTTTAAGACTAGTTTTCATCCCAATCAAATTAATTACACTTGTAAAGATTCTTCTTTTATCCAGAACTTCATCCCACCTGCTGAAGATATTGAGCCTAGCTTTTGGGATTATAATAATTATGGCTCGTGGTGGGACAATAATAATAACCCTTGTCACCCAGCTTATTACTCTTCACAAACAAAGGGCACTAAAAATATTGTTGCTAGTGATTTGAGTATCATCGCTAAGTCTGCAGACCACAAAAATATTACGATAAGTGTTCGTGATATTCTTTCTGCCAAGCCCCTTAGCGGCGTGATTGTTAAAATAAAAAACTACCAAGGACGAGTTTTAGAAGAGAAGAAAACGAATCAAGAAGGCGTGGTCGAATTTAATCAGGATAAAGAAATATTTCTTATCGAAGCGCAATACCAAGATGATCGAAATTGGCTGAAACTCAAAAATTCTCTTTCTCTGAGTGTTTCTAATTTTGACATTAAAGGCTCTTCTGTCAGTGATGGAATTCAAGTGTATCAATACGGTGAACGGGGCGTTTGGCGACCCGGTGATTCTCTCTATTTAAGTTCTATAGTTTTTGATAAAGAAAATAAATTACCCAGTGGGATTGGTGTCAAAATGAGACTAAAAAACCCTCAAGGTAATACGATTCAAGAAGCTGTTTTACGAGAATCACTCAATGGATTTTATGTTTGGAGAGTGGCAACCTCAATACAAGCAGTGACTGGTAACTACACTTGGGAAGCTCATCTAGGTGGTGAAGTTTTTAAAAAGACCCTTAAAATTGCTAAAGTCAAGCCCAATCGTCTGAAGGTGAAACTTGACTTTAAAGATAAGAATGGTGAGACACTCAGAAATCGTATTTACAATAACACCAAGGTATCAATCCAAAGCCAATACCTTCATGGGGCGAGTGCTTCTGGACTCCAGGCTAGGCTTTATATGACAACTCAATCCATGAGTACTAATATCCCTCAGTCCGAGGGCTATCACTTTGATGATCTACTACGTAATCACTCCATGACCAAAACACAAATTGCCGAAGGAAGATTAAATTCCAAGGGAAAATTTACCCACCAAGTAAAAATCAATGACATTAGCAAATCACCAGGACAAGTGAGCGTTCTTTTTGAAGCAGAGGTCAGTGAAAATGGAGGTCAAAGCTCAAGGTTTGAAAAAAGGATCATACACCCTTATGATACTTATGTGGGTATAAAAACACCCCGCGGAGATGCCGCTCGAGGGATGCTCTTAACAGATCAAGATCAAATAATAAAAGTTGTAGCTAAAAAACCAGATGGTTCCTTGACTCAATTAAAAGAAGTTGATGTCAGCTTATATAAATTGAATTGGAAATGGTGGTGGGTAAAAAACGAAAAAAACAGTACAAATTATCTGAGTGCTAATGGAGCAACTCTTTTAACAAATTCTACTATTGACTTAAACAAGGGTACCGGTGATTGGAAAATAAGGGTGAACAAACCTGAATGGGGGCGTTACCTCGTAAGAGCATGTGATCGGATTGGAAAACATTGTAGTTCAAAAATAATATTTATTGATTGGCCTGGTTGGGCTGGTCGAGCTCAAGAGAGTGGAAATCAAGGGCCACAAATTTTGGCTTTTGCCAGTGATAAACAAACTTACAATATAGGTGAAACAGTCAAGATCAAAGTTCCTAGCTCAGATCAAGGGTATTTCTGGGTGAGCTTAGAAAATGGCTCTCGCGTACTACACCAATTTTGGACACCCGCCAAATCCGGAGCCAATGAAATATCATTGACTATTCCACCAGGATCAAGTCCCAACGCTTATATTAGTGTCGTACTAGTCCAACCTAGTCAAGGTAAAAAGAATGATCTACCACTCAGGTTATATGGTGTCATCCCAATTGAGATAAAAGACCCCGTCACCTTATTAGAGCCTATCATCACACATCCAGAATCTTTCAAGCCCCTCAAAAAGGCTCATATTGAAGTCAGTGAGAAGTCTGGTAAGAGTATGTCTTATACTTTAGCCTTTGTCGATGAAGGCATACTTGATTTGACCAACTTTACAACGCCCAACCCTCATCATTTATTTTACAAAAGACAAACTCTAGGTGTTCGTACTTGGGATCTTTATGACCAAGTGATGGGAGCTTACGAAGGCAATCTAGATTACTTGCTTTCTATTGGTGGTGGAGCAACTAACCGAGCCAAACAAAGTGCCAAAAGATTTAAGGCCATGGTGAGGTTTGCAGGGCCCTTTCATCTCAAGCCAGGACAAAAAGAAAAACACTCAATAGAGCTGCCTTCCTATGTTGGATCACTTCGAGTGATGGTTGTGGCCGCCGACCCTCGTAATAAAACATTTGGATCAAGTGATGTAGCAGTTCCAGTGAGACAAGATATCATGATTCAAGCAACTCTGCCAAGGGTCCTGGGGCCAGGCGAAAAAGTTGAAGTCCCTCTACAAATATTTAATATGGGTAAGAAGTCTGAGAAAGTTGATTGGAAGATCCACACCTCAGACGACTTTAAAAGCCTTGCTGATTCATGGGGGCAGTTAACACTTGAAGCTCAAACTGATACTATTATTATGGTTCCTTTGCAGGTTGCAAATAAAATTAAGAAAACAAAAATCAGTTTTGAAGCAAAGTCTAGTTCTAATATCAGTAGGGATGAAATTGAAATCGATATACGTACTCCGGTCTCCTTTGAACGAAATGCAGAAAACTTAGTCTTAGCTCCAGGAGCAACTCATCAATTCAAAGGTAAAATTTCCGGATATGAAAATCACCAACACTTGAGTTTGACTGCCAGTATTAATGAACCGCTCAATATTGAACATCGACTTAAATATCTTATGGGCTACCCTTATGGTTGTGTAGAACAAACCACTTCTAAGGCTTTTCCACAACTCTATCTTAATGACCTAGTTGACCTAGTTCCTGATGAATTAGACCGTATACAAACAAACATCAGTGGAGCTATCAAAAGACTTCAGACCTTTAGAAATTCCAGCGGACTCTTAGGCTACTGGGCTGGACAATCGAAAACACATAATTGGGGATCCATCTATGCGGCTCATTTCCTAGTCGAGGCCAAGAAAAAAGGCTATTTAGTTGATCCAGTATTTTACAAATCATTAATTAAAGCCCTGAAACTCCAAGCTCGTAAATGGAGATCACCGGTAGATAACATATTGCATTATTCTAGTCATAGAATACAGGCCTATAGACTTTATGTATTAGCCCTTGCAAATGAACTTCCTAATTCTACTCTCAACCGTTTCTATCAAAATAAAAATTTAAAAGATGACATCAAATGGTTTCTCGCCGCAACATATCATCTCAAAGGCTCTGTTGGTATCAGTAAAAAAATTGTCGAGTCATTGAGTGCAACAACGCTTGAAAATGTTCATTTTGATACCCAAACCTTAGGTAGTAATCTGCGTAACCAATCCATGCTACTAGAAATGATGACAACTATGAATCTTAGCGAACCAGCATTTATTCTTGGCGGAGAGCTTATCAAAACAGTTTCATCTAAAAATTGGCATAGTACTCAATCAACAGCATGGGCCCTCAAATCTATTGCTCAATGGAAAAAGTCACAAGGCAAGCAGAGCGAAATAAAATTAACTGCCAAAAAACTGAATGGAATTAAATCAAGGAAATTCTCAACGAATAAATCAATCTTAAGAGAGAAAGTTGAACTAAACAATTCTCGGTACCAATTTAGTTTGACCAACACGAGTGAGTCACCTGTACATATCCAACTTTTAAAGGAATTTCATCCTGAACTGGGTTTAGAAAAAATCATCCAAAAAGGAATCTCACTGACTGAACGTTTTACCAATCTAGCTGGCAAAAAAATGAATATCAAAAACACAGCCCAAGGTGATGATATTATTTTGGAAATTGAAGCTAAGAATCCAAGTTCTCTCAAGATGAGTCATCTAGCCCTCACTAAAATATTACCCACTGGCTGGGAATTCGCAGGACTCGAAAGTCATGATCAAGTTTATAGGGAAGGTGATTACTCAGACATTAGAGATGATCGCGTTTATTACTTCTTCCATTTACAACCTAATGAAACTCGCAAGTTTAGGATCCCTATCAAAGCATCCTACGCTGGACAATATTATCATAGTGGAGCCTATATCGAGCACATGTATAATTTAAATATTCAGGCAAGAACATCTGGGTCATGGGTCAAGGTCATTCACAATCCTTAATTATGTATAAATTTTTCATTTCACTATTTGAATATTTGAACTTACTTCATTATTATTGGAAACTCCTCTGGGGAGTTTCCTTTATTGTTCTAATGTGTTCTTTTACACTCGTCTCAAATCGTCTACAATTTCCGGTTTTCCCAACCACTTATTCTCAAGTCGTTTGGAGTTCTCAAAATGAACTCATGTCAGCTAGAGTCGCCTCAGATGGTCAGTGGCGTTTTCCAAGCCAAAGTCAGGTTTCTTCAAAATTTGAGAAGGCCTTGATAGAATTTGAGGATAAAAACTTTTACCTGCATCATGGTGTGGACTTGAAAGCTGTTGCTCGAGCTATATACTTAAATATTAAAAATAAAAAAGTAACTAGTGGTGCATCTACTTTGAGTATGCAGATTATTCGAATGAAAGAGCGAGCCTTTAAAAGACCTAACCAACGTAATTTATACAATAAGATCAGTGAGACTTTACAAGCTTTGCAATTGGAAATAAGACTTTCTAAAAAAGAAATTATGGCACTCTATGCTAATCATGCACCACTAGGAGGTAATGTAGTTGGGTTGGAAGCCGCGAGTTGGAGATACTTCGGTCGATCGCAAAATGAAATGAGTTGGGCTCAAGCAACTCTCCTGGCTATACTCCCGAATAATCCATCCCAACTCAACCTCAAAACCAACCGATCTCAACTTCAAGCTAAGCGCAACGCACTTCTAGAACGACTCTATCATAAAGACATCTTATCAAAAGAAGACTTTGATCTTTCTGTGGAAGAAGAGATTCCCTACGAACTGCAGTCCTTCCCTGACTTGGCTGAACATTTTATTTATTGCCAAAACTGCCCGAAAAGCGCTTTGGATAAAGAACTACAATCTCAAGTAAAAACTTTATCCACCCATTATATGCAGCACTTAAAGAAGAACTTCATTTATAATAACGCCATAATAATTTTGGATATTAAAACTGGTTTACCAATAGTTTATCTAGGAAATACTCCTGCTGATGATTCAGCTGATAGAACCCTCGCAAAGTCCAAACCCCATAAAAACTCTATCCAAGTAGACATGATTCAAGCATTTAGATCTCCTGGTTCCACCTTAAAGCCTTTTCTCTATGGAAGTGCTCTAGAGCGAGGAATCATCTTACCCGGATCTTTACTCCCTGATTATCCGTCAAGATTTGGAGCCTATAGACCACTTAATTTTAATCAGAATTATCGTGGAGTAGTCCCAGCTTGGCAAGCACTCGCTAGAAGCTTAAATATCCCTGCAGTTCATTTGCTTCAACAAGTAGGAGTCGGACCGTTCCAAGATGATCTAGATAAATGGGGGCTTAAACACATGCAACAAGATGACCGATATTATGGTCTCACCTTAGCCCTAGGGGGAGCCGAGACTAGTCTTTGGGAACTCAGTCACGCCTATAGGAAACTATTTTTGACTTCAGTAAATAATCTCTCTCAGGCAAAGTACACTCCTATTTCGCCTCAATCAGCTCAACTGACACTTGAGGCGATGATGAAGGTCAATCGACCAGATGATGAGCGTCTCTGGCAAACTCTTGGAGTGGGCACAAGAGTCGCCTATAAGACCGGCACTAGTTGGGGGTTTAGAGATGCGTGGAGCCTCGGGGTCACGCCGGACTATGTCATAGGAGTATGGATAGGTAATGCTTCTAGTGAAGGTCGACCAGGCCTCACTGGTGTTAAAGTCGCAGCACCGCTACTCTTTAAAGTTTTAAACCAGCTTCACCAAAAAAAAACTTCCTCTCAATGGGCCAATAACGATTTTCAATCTCAAGCAACCACCTGTGCACATTCTGGATATCTAGCCAGTTCCATTTGCCCTAGTCAAGAAGTCAGAGCATTACCCAAGACTAATCAAATGAAAGTCTGCCCCTATCATGTGAATATCCAATTAAATCTGGCGGGAGAGAGAGTACATAGTCAGTGTAAAGATTTTAATGAAGCGCGAGACAGCACTATTTTTCAGCTGCCACCTAAGATGTCTCATTACTATCAACTCAATCAAGCAAAGAAAATATTAGACTGGAGCACTCAATGTCCCATCCAAAAAACAAACTTTCAAATCACCTATCCAGACAATCATTCTAAAATTATTTTGCCAAAGATGCTCAACAATAAAACTCAGGGAATCTATTTTGATGCACAACATCACAATGAGCAAGAAGTTCTCTATTGGTTTATCAACGGGAAGTATTTAAGCAGTACGGTAGAGATTCATCAAATTGAGGCCTATCTTGATGTAGGATCTCACAGCTTATCCGTTCAAGATAAAGATGGCAATACTCAAAGGAGAAAATTTGAGGTCGTTAGAAAATAAGATCTATTTTGAACTGAGGAATTGATATTTACTTTTCGATGATATTATAATCTTTGATCTTCCTATAGAGGGTTGCCTCGCCCACGCCAATCATATTAGCAGCGGCGCGACGATTTCCCTTACAGAACTTCAATGCCTTCTCAATAGCAATTCTCTCATATAGTTGGATGGTCAAAACTGTATCGTCTTCAATCCCTTGGCGAGCTAAATCACCTAACTCGAGATGTTGAATATTTTGAATCCTACGAGAAAGAAAGCCTGCGTCAAATGGAGTTTCAATAACATCTCTCACACCAATACGAATCAAGTCAACAGCATCATTTGTACGAAGTACAGAGGAACAAACGACAAGTGGGACATTTTTATTGAGTAGCCCCATCGATTGAATCAATGACTTTAGTTTTTCCACCGACTGATCTGAATTTATCACAATGAACTCAACTTCTCGATCATTTAAAACTCCTAATGAGTCATGACCATGATTTTGATCTAATACAATTTCAAATTCGGGCTTTAACTCATCCATGATGAGTTGCATATAGCGATTATCAAAATCTATCAGGCAAACAAAATTTTTTGACATAAAAACCTCTTTTTAATAATTCCAAATTGATAGAGGTCATTCAAGTTAAATAATAGACTTCGCACCTTTATTGTATCAAAATAATATTTTTACTGCCAAAACCGATCAAAACAATAAACTACCACTATCAAAGACAGTCTAAAATTGCTAAAGCTTGAGTTATTTAAGTTTTTTTCGAGCGACAAGATTTTAGCCCCATTTTAATAAATCCATCAAATAGAGAAGGATGAGGTTATATCAGTTAAAATTGCAGCTAGATTTGGCACGTTGGGCAATAGAATGTGGACCTTTTATCTTGCTCCATTTTCATGATTGTCGTCGAGCGACACCCAGGACAGGTCTGCCCCTCTTTTTGAAATATTTTGAGAAAGCCTTGAAAAGCTCCATCTTTACCATTGGTCAGTTTATAATCTGAGAAAGTCGTTCCTCGATTTTGGATTGACTTTTTTAATATCCATTTGATTGCCTTGACAAGTAGTGTCACCTCTTCGAGATTGAGCGAACTCGCAGCCCTTGACGGGTGGATACCCGACCGATATAAAGCCTCGCTAGCATAAATATTCCCCACTCCTGCTACCACCTCCTGATTGAGTAAATAAACTTTGATATCACGAATTGAGTTTTGAGTTTTTGAAAAATAATAAGTGCTAGTAAACTGTCGAGAAATCGCATCAGGGCCTAATTTATCCCACCGTTTAAAGCTCTCACCTTGATGAGCTAAATGTAAGTGACCGAATTTTCTTGGATCAGAATATCTGACAATTTGACTGATGTTTGGCTGCTTTGAGCTAGATTTCTTGAGTTCTATCTGCAAATGCGTATGAGCACGAGCTTCGTCAGCAGGGTCTTGTAAAAGTAGAACACCACTCATCCCCAAATGAACCAAAAGCTGAAAATCTTCGGTATGAAGTATGAGATACTTGCCTTTACGAGTCATGAGGTGAATATGTTGCCCCTCAAGTAATTCTGGTGGCAAGCTCTCTTTATTCCAAAGATTGGGGTAGTTCCAATCAACATGGCTAATCTGCGCTCCGAGGATTGGCTCAAGGCCCAACCTCACACTTTCAACTTCAGGAAGTTCCGGCATCTAAATCTCATTTACTATTATTTTAATCGTGATAAAGCAGCTGTAACATTTCAATAACTCGAGGGTCAAGATGTCAGATACTAGCTCTAAACTAGCAATACCCACTCAATATGACTATTCTAGAGGGTTATTTACACCTAAGTCTCTCACAATTTCTAAAAATGGGCTGACCTATGTCAACTTTTTGGGATCATCAAAGTTCTTTAAATTTGAAAATTTGACCAGTATATCACAAGATGTAATTGCTTTTAACGCGAATAAAATTAGCCTCAAAGGGCTTAATCTAGCCTCAATATTTATTGACGCGCTCAGACGTGAATATTATCAGGATATTTATCGACCATTAATTACTCAAGATATTATTAATGTAGAATATTTTTATTTCACTCCCCACCAGCTCATTGATCAACTTTTAAAACTCTATCACCTCGGTTGGAATAGCCCTTTAGAATTTTTAAACCTTTATGCTAATACCCTTTTTTTTGACAATGGTCACAATGCGAAGTGCTTGCAAGCAGTTGCCGTTTTACATTTTTTACAAAAGGGTGAGGAACCACCGAGATATATCAAGCTGATTACTGATGTGCGCGGAGCCGGTGAGATTTTGGTGATGAATTTACCAGCTGAACTTCGTGAAAATCTTCCATTGGAATTCATTGAAAACAAACCGAGTGCCAAACGATTGAAAGAAATCACCTAAACATAAATTTAACGAAAATTATCTACATGACTCAATCTACTACTGACACTCCCTTATCTCAAAAAAAAATTAAAGTTCAGTTTATACTCGATAAACTAGAAGAACTTTATCCAGAAACACCGGTACCATTGGATCATACCGATGCCTATACACTTTTGATCGCTGTACTACTATCAGCTCAATGTACAGATGAACGAGTCAACCTTATCACGCCAGCTCTATTTGCTAAGGCCAACAATCCCTATGACATGATTAAGATGTCTGTTGAGGAGATTAAAGCCATCATCCGTCCTTGCGGACTCAGTCCTATGAAATCAAAAGGTATACACGGGCTTTCTCATATCATCATTGACCAACATGGTGGTGAGGTTCCACAAAGTTTTGAATCTCTAGAAGCACTTCCAGCTGTAGGACACAAAACTGCATCAGTGGTGATGTCTCAAGCTTTTGGTGTACCTGCTTTTCCTGTGGATACTCATATCCATAGACTTGGCATTCGTTGGGGTTTAACTAATGGTAAAAATGTTGAACAAACTGAAAAAGATTGTAAGAGACTTTTCCCACGCGAATTGTGGAATAAATTACATCTTCAAATTATTTTTTTCGGGCGGCAATTTTGTCAGGCTAGAGGCCATGATATTGAGGCTTGCCCCATTTGTTCTATTCACGGAGTCAAGGGACGACTCGAAGCCGAAGCTAAGAAACATCGTGCAGCAGTTCGGGCCAGAAAATCAGCTAAGAAATTAGAAAACAAATAACCATATGATTCATTTTTAATTCAGATTACTATGATTCACACTTTCACTCGGCACTTGAAACTTTTTTCGATAAACTGCCGGTGAGGTACCAATTTCTTTTTTGAAAAATTTTAAAAAAGATTGTTGATTTTGAAATCCTATTTTTCTTAAAAACTCATCTACTTTAAAATGTTTTTCCAAACACTTTAAAGCAAAGCCAATCCGAATAGAATCTAAAGTTTTTTGAAATGAAGTTGATTCTTTCGCTAGACCCTTTTGCAATTGACGACTCGACATACAAAGTACTTCTGACATTTCAATTAATGTTGGCATTTCCATACCGATATATTTCAAAAGATATCTCTTGAGTCTGGCTCTTAGGTTGTTTGAAGTTTGAACTTTTCTTAATTCAGAGTCCACATAGTCCACCTGAATTTGTAAAAGTTCTCGCGCTGAGGAGTCCAAGGTCTGCTGCAGCTCATCACTACTGATATTGATAGCATGATTATCCCAACTTTTAGATTGTATACCAAAATGAGTCAGAAAATGCAGGACATAGGTCTTTACTAAATCCAAGGTGAGCTTTTGAGATTCACTGAATTCCAAGGCCCACTCAGGATCAATATGAATGCCAATAGCCCCATCATATTGATTAGTCAAATCAAAATCTTCACCAAAAAACTCTTTGTGTTCGTGAGGTAAAAAACAATCAAAGGACAAAGAAACAGCCGCGCAACCCATTTCACTAAATTCAGTCACGTAATAAAGTGCTTCACCTAAACTTCTTGCGTTGTGTGAAACTTTAGCAGCCAAATGAGCAGCTCTTTTTGACATATAAATCCCTAGATGACGACCAAGCTCACTATCTTGAGTTTGTTCCAAAGCAAAGATGACGATGGCTTGATAAAAATCTGCAGAAAATTGTTTGAGATCCACTTCAAAGTCACCAAATGAGGCGCCCTGCTCATAGAGGAAGTCATCGACCACCACGCCTTGTTCAACGAGAAATTGACAGAGTTCATAACAGTCTCGTCCAGAAAACAAAGGAAATTCTGATAATTCACTTTCTGATTTTGATGTCTGGAAACGACTCACTAGTCTTCTCGATTCTTGATTTTAAAACTATCAATATAGATGAATATAACAACTTAGCCTCTTAATTGAAAAGCGACCTTTTTAAGATACCAAGTTTCAACGCGTTTACCTTTGGCTATAGGTATAGGGAACCGCCAGCCTCTAGCTACAGCAATTGTAGCATTTTTAAAAGAAGGATGCCCCATATAGTCGATAACTTTGGCATTGATTACTTTACCCTTTTTATTGACTAATACTTTAATTTTCACCCAACCTTCAATTCCAGACTTCTTGGCAAAAGAAGGATAATGAGGTTTCTTATTTCCAAAAGGCTTAAAGTTTGAATTATCTAATTGAGATGATTTGACCGGAGCAGATATTTGGTTTGACTGTGTGGGACTAGCCGAAGAAATTATTTTTGTAGATTGAAGAGTCTGAGGCTCAGGCTTTACTGGCTTCATGACTTTAGGCGGTTCAATTACTTCATCTGCAATCACATCATCCATGATTTCATCGACAACTTCTTCAGGTGTTTCAACGACTTCTTCTGGAGGCTTGACTGGCGTTGGCGGAGTTACTTCTTCAGGTGGCTTGGGAGTTTCTACGGGGACCTCTTCTGGTTCGTCCTCATTAAGAAACTGAAACTCCATCAACTGAACATTTTCTGTCTGTTCACTCAAAGAAATACCGCTGGGTAATAACAAGGCAAGAATATGAAAAATCACAGCCCCAATGAGTCCAACAATATATCTATGACTTGGTTTCAAATTTAAAAACGAACCTCGTAGCCTACGAAAAATATAGGGATAGGATAATTGTATTCCACCGATTTAAATTCCCCAGTCTCACTATCTGTTAAGATATAGTTTGGTTCATTAAACATATTCCATACCTCAAAATATGAAGTCGCAGGATAGCCAAAGAAAGTATCCTCTTGGGATAGTCGTAGATCCACTCGTGTATATGGAGCAAACCGTCTAGAATTCTTTTCCTCGATGACGAGTACTGTATCCGATTTATTCGGGAATGTTTTAAATCCGGTATATGCCTTTCCTGCGCTCATAGTTCCCTTAATAGCAAGTTCAAAATCATTTGGCATATCAAAATAATTATGCCATTTAATATTCCAAGGTCTATGCTCTTTAAATGCATACCAATTTGAATTCTCACGGTCTCTGCGCTCAGATACAGATACGTCTAGAGATATCCAGCCTCGCCATGTTCGATTAGGATCATATTTAAATGAAACTTCCGACCCTAGCGCATATCCAACACCACGACTGTGATAGTTTAAATTTTTCTTGCTAATTGCAGCTGTGACAGCATCA
>CAWVXU010000040.1:0-22830 GCA_963934255.1 uncultured Fibrobacterales bacterium | reverse complement strand
AAGAATGTGTAATTCCTTTTTCTGCTAGTTGAGCAATATCATCAGCAAAGGCAAATTCGCCAATACCATCAAAAGTCACACATTTTAAAAAACGAGCAGGAATAATACGGTCTGTATCAATATCATTACCGCGAACATGGATACCAGATCCAACGATTTCATTTACAATTTTCGACATTATACTTCCTCACTTAGGTAGTTACGAACATCAACAACTTTACCTTCAATAGCAGCAACTGCAGCCATAGCTGGAGACATCAACAAGGTACGACCTGTTGGTGACCCTTGACGACCTTTAAAGTTTCGATTTGAAGTAGAAGCAGCAATTTCGCGGCCTTTTAATTTATCAGGATTCATCGCAAGACACATTGAACAACCTGCCTGACGCCACTGAAATCCAGCATCAATAAATACTTGCGCAAGACCTGAATCTTCACATTCTTTTTGAAGTTTCTGTGAACCAGGAACGACAATCGCCTTGACGCCTTCTGCTACTTTTTTGCCTTTAGCAAAAGAAGCAGCTGCTTCTAAGTCAGATAAACGTCCATTTGTACAAGATCCAATAAAGACAACATCAATGGGAGTACCCACAATAGCTTGACCTTCTTCAAATGACATGTATTCATAAGCTTCAGATACCACTAATTGGTCTGATTCTATAAATGAATCAACAGTGGGTAAGTTTTCATTGACTTGAACTGATTGGGCTGGAGTAATCCCCCAAGTCACAAATGGTTCAATTTCTTCACCTTTAATGACAAATTCGTCATCAAACTCGGCATCAGAATCAGAAGCAATTGACTTCCAATATTCTAAAGCGGAACCCCAATTAGCTTCACTTGGGGCGTGAGTACGGCCTTTGATGTAGTCGAAGGTTTTTTGGTCTGGATTGACATATCCACAACGAGCTCCACCTTCGATAGACATGTTACAAAGAGTCATACGCTCTTCCATAGACATATTATCAACAACCTCGCCAGTAAATTCGTAAGCATACCCTACTCCACCGTTTACACCAAGTTTGTTGATGTATGCAAGAGCTGCATCTTTGGCGTAAACACCAGGTTGTAATTTTCCTGTGAATTCAATACGACGAACTTTAAGCTTGTGCATTGCAAGAGTTTGAGTGGCAAGAGCATCTGCAACCTGAGAGGTCCCAATACCCATTGCAATAGCGCCAAAAGCACCATGAGTTGATGTATGTGAATCACCACAGGCAATAGTCATACCGGGATGAGTCAAGCCTTGTTCTGGTCCTACAACGTGTACAACACCTTGAAGGCCTTTTTCAGGTGACAAATAGGTAATTCCATAGTCCTCAGTGTTTTTTTCAAGATGTTGAAGCATCTCTTCTGCCATTGCATCACTCAAAGGACGAGAACGTTCTTCAAGCTCAGTTGGGATGATGTGGTCTACAGTTGCAAATGTACGATTGGGAAATGGTACAGTGAGATTGGCTTCGCGAATCATAGCGAAAGCTTGAGGTGAAGTCACCTCGTGGATCAGATGAAGTCCGATAAACAATTGATTTTGGCCAGAAGGAAGTTGACCGACATTATGTTTTTCGAAGACTTTTTCGTAAAGGCTTTTACCCATATAAATTCTCCTTGAATATGTCAAATTTAACAAAAAACAATGAAATCAGTAGCTTTTCAATCTGCTCAACCTTGCTATCTTTAAGAAAAAGAAAGAAGTCTTCTATGAAACAGCAGATTAATCAGGTTAAGTCCCTCGCTTTTGTCGGTGGAACCCATGGAAATGAGCTTACTGGAGTCCATCTGGTTCCTTGGTTAGATAAATATTTCAACGAAATCTCAAGCCTAATTGATATAAAAACGCTGATTGCCAATCCCAAAGCAATTAAAATCAATAAGAGATACACTGAAAAAGACTTAAATCGTTGTTTTTCATTGATTGATCTTAATCGTGATTCAAATGAACTTTTAGATAAAAATATGGCTGAAGATTGGGAATTCGCCAGAGCGCGTGAAATAAATCAAACTTTAGGCCCTAAAGACAGTGAGCTCAATACAGACTTTATTGTGGATATCCATAACACTACTGCAAATATGGGTGCTTCACTCATCATTGGGGCTATGGATGAATACCTCTTTTACCTCTGTCATGAGCTTTTAAAATTAGATCACAGGGTGAAAGTCTATTACATGCCAGAAGATCGTATGAATTCCCCTTACCTACCTTCAATTGCCAAGAGGGACCTTTGCCTTGAAATGGGCCCACAGTCTCCAGGTTTATTAAGAGCTGACTTATTTGAACTCGGTAAAACATTATCAAAATCCATAGTTTCATTCACTGAAATATGGAATCAAGGACAATATCAAAAAGAGGATGTCAGTCTCCCCCACTACCGTCAGTTTAAAAACTTGGATTATCCACGAGATAAAAATGGGAGAATTTGTGGAATGATACACCCAAAACTACAAGACCAAGATTATAATGAGTTTAACGAAGATACCCAAAGCTTTTTTGTAGATTTCGAGCAGAACGACATTCCTGCTGGAGTTACGGGTAATTTTAACCCTGTTTTTATTAATGAACAGGCTTATTATGAAAAAGGAATTGCCATGAGTTTAACTCGGTTTAGAACCCTTAGTTGGGAAAATTGGAGCGATAATGAATAAAGAAGATTTTGAACTACCCGAAGGTTTCGAAGAAGAATTTCAAGACAAAGAAGCTCCTGAACCAGAAGTGTTATATGGAAATTTTCGACAACTTTTAGATCTTGGTCAAAAGAAAAGTGAAACAAGGAAAAATCCTTTACCGCAAATCCTATCCGATTGTCTTAAATTTTTACTGGATAAACCTGAACCACCTGCGAGTTGGGCTGAAAGATTAGGAGAGCGTGCCAAATTGTACGATTACCATCAAATAGTCTTACCTGATGGTTTATGTGATCCTTATGCTGAAGAAGTAACCAACATGAAAGACTTAATCAGTAATTATTCAACTGATAGTTTCATGGCATTAGAACACTTCATACTCAGCAGAAACCACTTTTTAATGAGTGATGGTCATCTAGGGGCTTATGATTGTCCTGAGCCACTTTTGATGCTTGAGTCTCACCCTGAAGACCAAGATGTATCATGGGACTGCTTCTGCTATGTGTTCCCAGATGGATCATATCAAGTCTATAATCTAGAAAAAGAAGAAGAAGAGTCTCTAGGCCGTGGGGCTCAAGAGATGTTTGAGCTCTACCAAAAGATTTTAACTCAACTCGTCATTAGAGTCCCGCAAGAGGGAGTTGACTATGGTGACTTACGCCGAAGTGATTAATTTATTAGAAATTAAATAGTCATAATTAAATTAAAGCTCTATGGGTATATACTTAGATCTTTAATCTTAGTGTTATTTAACGCGCAAAAAAAAAGCTTATCTAAGGATAAGCTTTTTTTTCATAATTGATTTAAAATCTATGGAACTACAATGTCTCCATTATTTCTGAAGTAACCATATTTTAGAATTTTCACTGTACGAGCAGGCTTGAAATTATCAGGACAGTATGCATCACCAACATCATTTTTTGTCCAACATGCAATTGGTGGGAATTCAATTAAATCTAATTGAATTAAAATTGGGCCATTTCCGATTAAGCGCCCTGTTTGATCGACAGGTGGTATTTCCGGTCTAACTAAGATGTAGGGATTTGCAATTACAGGCTTACAATCTGACGACAATGATAATGCATCTCCGGCTACAACGGCTCCTTCCCCATTTACACAATTATCAGTCCAATCAGTTCCGTATAGCCTTGCCATTTCCTCGGCACCCACCGCTTTTTGATAATTTCTAATAAATTGACCTAAATGATCATAAATTTGAAAATTCATAATATAGGGTCCATTGACAATAACCTCAAAGCCAGCACAATCACCGACACCACAAATTGAGGCCGAAGGAACTGCGGTTGAACCTGTTAAGTTAACCGTAGGATTGCCAGTGCCAGTAGCTATTTGTTCAGCCAGATAGGTTTGTAAATTTTCAGTATTGACTTGTTGTCCGAAGAGGCCATCTGGTAATTGAATCACAGTATTCTTAAGATCAACGCCCTCGTCCTTTGGGATTTCATCTGGATAAATTTCGGTTAATTTATCAATATCGTAAGGCTCATATACAACCTTATCATCCGGTTCAAGAGTCTCATTACTACCTGTAGAAGATTGAATCCCTACAACAGATTGATAAACATGTTTATCAACTACTAGGTCGTTTGATCCCATAATTGCAATAGACGAGCCAGCATATGCCGGAATACCTTCACTTGGAAAAGGAATGCCCTCGGTTGTATTAAAGGAAACAGTGTGCTCAACTTCAGGGCCATTTAAACTTGTAACACCATCATTATTAAATGTGACTTTATATTTAACCCCATATTTTCTCTCGTCAGCTTCAACATCAATTGATTCAATTGACTTGATAGTAAATGAGCTACCAATCTGATCTCCTTGTAGAGTTAATACAGAAAACATATTTTGGATAGATGAGGCCTGTGCAATAGTGTTTTCATGAAGGTTAACATTCATGAAAATATAATAATCGTCTGTTCCTATAACCTTCTCCATGCGAGTAATGTAAGGAGAACGGTTTTTAGATGGAACTATATCGTTTAAAGTCACTGTAAGAATTAAATTGGCGCCGTCAGTTTGACGTTCTGCATAAAAGAAATCCATGGTATGTGTTGAATTTAAGGACCAGTTATGTTTTGCTGCAAGCACACCTAAATCAATAGTCTGGGTTGTAGCTAAATGGGTTCCACCCAAATCAACTTCTAAGATTCCGTCGATAAAAATCCACATATCATCATCACCTTGGAAGGTAAAGATTTCATTGGCTCCCTGCCCTCGGTATGAAAATTCCATTTTACCTTGAACTGTATATCCGTAGTTGTGAGCCTTTGCACCTGTGGCATATGGATTCACGATTCCAGAATTATTATCTGAAATAGGCGTGCAAGAGTCTATAAGACGGCTATTACACCAAGAACCATCATTTTGTTTGCCCCAAGTAATAATACTTGGATCCAAAGGCGAGATACCGTCGTTTGGCGCTAAACTCGCGTGTTTATCTAAGGGGAAGTAGCCATTGTCATCTTGATATAAAAATTTTGCTTCATACGTGTTTGAAGTACCCTCAACTAGTGATAATCCAATCACGTCGGGAACCTCAAAAACGGTAAAGGGCACTCCACCTGGTGTTAAAGCAGTTTGATTACTTGAGAACCAATCGTTTAGGTAGGTATTATCGCATGCCTGACGAGCTTTCATTGGCTTGCCGTCATCACTTAAGGTTAAAGCTACCATGCCAAATGTTGGATAAATATCTCTTGAATCCGTTGTTGGCGGATTCCCCCCCCATGATGGAATTCCAATTGTTGCATCTAAAGTTGCTAAGTATCCATCACGAACCGCTTGATCAACCAATTCGGGCTGTAATAAGGAACCACAATCTTCAATTGTAGTTTCTGCTGGGGGCTTTTTGGAATTAAAATTCTCAAAATCGGGATGGCCTGATGGGAAATCTCGAACCATTATATCGATAAATATAGAATCTTGGGCAAATGACAAAGAAGCCATAAGAACCGTTAAAAACGGAAAAATAATTTTTCTCATATAAGTACCTAGGGTTGGTAAAAGCGCATTTTGCTCTTAAACTAATTTATCTTTTTAGAAAGTAAGCACTTTATTGTTGATTTTTACATAAAATTTTGATAATGAAGGATAAAAGACAAATTTTTGTTCAATAGTTGTTCAAGAGTTGTTCAAGAGTCAAATTTGAAAATATTTGTTATTTTAGACCAAATCATATGTTTTCACCGGATTTTAAATGTTAAATAATTCTAATACCATTATCGTTACAGTTAACGGATTTGACCAACCAGGCGTTACTTCGTCTCTTACTGAGATCCTACAAGACCACAATATTGAAATTCTTGATATGTCACAATCTGTGATACACCAAATATTAACATTAAGCCTGATTATCAGAATGTCTGAAGATGTCGGAGCTGATTCAGTTTTAAAGGAACTTCTATTTAAAGCGCACGAAATGAAATTAGAGCTTCACTTTAATCCATTGACTTCCGAGGAGTACTCAAGCTGGGTTGAGTCTCAACATGGTGGACGTTTTATTATATCAGTCTTGGGTCGTAAAATTTTAGCTAAGCATATTCACAAGATTACCAAGATCTGTGCCGAAAATCATTTAAACATTGTATTTCTATATCGGTTATCAAATCGAGTTCCACTTGTTTTGGAGCCCAACGCCATCACTAAATCATGCATAGAGATTACCGTTTCTGGCACGACAAGTGACCTAGACAAAGTGCGTCGTGAATTTCTTGAAATAAGCACGATAGATGATGTAGATATTGCGATACAGATTGATAATGTCTTCAGACGCAACCGACGTTTAGTCGCATTTGATATGGACTCGACACTTATTCAAGCCGAAGTCATTGACGAGTTAGCTAAGCGTGCTGGAGTTGGTGATGACGTTATTAGTATTACACAGGCTGCGATGCGTGGTGAATTAGACTTTAATCAAAGCCTTGAAAGCCGTGTTGGTTTACTCAAAGGACTTTCCGAAGATGTGATGATTGATATTGCTCGAAACCTCCCTATAACAGAAGGTGCCAAAGAGTTAATTACTATTTTAAAAACATTTGGTTATAAAATTGCTTTGATTTCAGGTGGCTTTACGTATTTCGCTAACCATTTAAAAGAAGTTCTAGGGATTGATTACGTCTACGCAAATAATTTAGAGATAATTGATGGCGTTTTGACAGGTAAAGTACTTGGTGAAATCGTTAACGCTGAAAGAAAAGCTGAGATCCTTACTGAGCTAGCTGACAAAGAAGGTATTCATATGGATCAAACAATTGCCGTAGGTGATGGAGCCAATGATTTACCTATGCTAGAAAAAGCTGGACTTGGCATTGCGTTTCACGCAAAACCTATCGTCAGAGCATCTGCTGAGATGTCCATGTCGCAATTGGGCCTTGACGCTATCCTCTACCTCATGGGATATAGAGAACGTGAAATCATCGCCGTTTTTGATAAATTTGACAAATCTCCGAGAGCGTCATCAAAAGAAATACTCACTTAAAATCATCTCCCCCATCTAGTCTAAAAAGTTTTCTAAACTGACACAAAACAGAGTAGATTTGAGTGCTATCTGTAAGTGTTTTGTATTTTTTGATATTTAGACTCCAACAAGGCATAATTTCTTGGTTTAAGTTATTATATTGGAATAAAAAAATTTATGTTTTTAGAATCTAATGCTTAAATATTAGGAGAGATTATGTCAGAAGTTCTTTTTGAACTAACTAGAGACCATTTGGAAACTGGATTAAGAGGTGTACCTGTTGGTTACTGTCCAACATCAAAAGTTGACCCTGTTGAGGGCCTTTTTTACGGTGGATACCCTATTTCAGAACTTTCAGAAAAGGAACCTGAAGAAATTATATTTTTACTTTTAAATCGTGAGCTTCCAAATCCATCACAGCTCAGTGAATTTAAAGAAGAACTGATCAGTCACTCTAAATTACCTCTCGGGGTAATAGAAGGACTTCGCGCCCTCCCTAAAGACGGGCATCCAATGAAGTGGTTTGTTGCTGGTCTAAACCTTATGGGTATGTTTGCACCAGGCACATCTTATAAAGATGAAGCAATTCGCGTTATTGCTCAAATGCCTGAGATGGTAGCTGCCATTTATAGAATTCGCGCTGGATGGGGTGAGCCTCGCCAGTCTAAGCCAGAGCTTGGTTACATGGAAAACTTTGTACAAATGCTAGATTCACCTGATGCTAAACCGGGTCTAGTTCGCTTGATGAAGGTATTTGATATTTTACATTTTGATCACGGTGGTGGTAATCTTTCAACATTCATTGGTAAAGCGGTAGCTTCTGGTCACGAAGATATTTATGGTTCACTAATTGGAGCTATGTCAGGCCTTGCTGGTCCCTTACATGGAATGGCTAACCAAGAATGTTTACGCTTCTTAAAGCGCGCTCTTGTTGTTGTTAAAGACCCGACTGATGAAGATGCAATCCGTGCTTATATCCAAAAATTATGGGACAATAAAGATAAACTATTTGGCTTTGGTCATGCAGTTCTGCGCGTTGAAGATCCACGAGCGACAGTTCAATATGAACTTGGTCAAGAAATCGCCGGTGATAACGAGCTTTTCAAGATGGCTCTTTCGATGCGTAAACTAGGCGTTGAATTCTTATCAACTCAAGAAAAAGTTTCTAATCCATTCCCAAATGTTGATGCCGTATCAGGGTCACTTCTAACGGCTGAGGGTCTTACTGACGAAACTTATTATACAGTGCTTTTCGGACTATCACGCTGTGTTGGTATTGCTGCTCAAATTGTTTACGAAAGAGAAGAAGCTCGCGGTGGCAAAGGGACTCCTATTATTCGCCCAAAATATTTGTATTCTGGTCCTAAAAGATAAGACTTGTTTTAAAATAAATGTGTTAAAGGCCTAAGTTTTACTTGGGCCTTTTTTTTGCGCATAATTATACTGAAAAAGTATTTTACCGCACAAATTTTGAAAAAGTAAAGGCTCGGTATTAACCGAGCCTTTAAAAAAACACTTCTCGTTCTTGAAATTAAAGAATTAAGCTTTACCAAATATCATGGTTGAGTTATGTCCACCAAATCCAAATGAATTTGACATTGCATAATCAAGTTTGATATCTACTGGTCCTTTACCGATACAATCAAGTTCGATACGCTCATCTTGGTCTTCAAGGTTGAGAGTTTGATGTAATTTCTGATGGATTAATGACTGAATAGTTACGACTGCTTCAATACCTGATGCCGCCCCTAATGGGTGCCCAACCATTGATTTGGTTGAATTAATCTTAACTCCATCAACACCAAATACTGTTTGAATTGCACCCGCTTCAGCAACGTCACCTAGTGGTGTTGAAGTACCATGTGTATTGACATAGCCAATATCAGACCTTTGAAGTCCAGCATGAGTGATTGCAGTATTTAATGCATGTTGAACTCCAGCACCATCTTCACGAGGCGCTGACATGTGGTAAGCATCGCCTGAAGCACCATATCCTGATACATATGCAAGAATCTTAGCGCCACGAGCCTTAGCATGTGATTCTGACTCTAATACTAGTGCAGCGGCACCTTCTCCAATAACGAATCCATCACGGCCTTTGTCGAAAGGACGGCTTGCCGCCTGTGGGTTGTCGTTTCGTGTTGATAGTGCTTTCATAGAAGCAAAACCTGCAACACCGATGCGACATACAGACTCTTCTGAGCCGCCAGCAATCATGACGTCAGCATTACCAAGTTTGATTTGGTCAGCAGCAGCCATGAATGAGTGATTAGAAGTAGCACATGCCGAAGTTACTGCCCAGTTTGGGCCCATATAACCTAGACGAATTGAAACTTCACCAGCAGCCATATTACCAATAGCCATTGGCACAAAGAATGGACTTACACGACGTGGGCCTTTGTTTTCAAGGTTAATAGCACTTTCAGTGAAAATTTCCATCCCACCCATACCAGAACCTACAATTACACCCGCACGCTTTTTGTCAATATCAGCACCCTCAAGTCCGGCCATTTTGACAGCTTCGAGGGAAGAGTATACCTGATACTGAATATTTCGAGCAGTGCGCTTCATATCACGCGCATCGAAATAAGGGTTTTCAAAATCTTTTACTTCACCGGCGAACTTAACAGTATATTTTTCGGTGTCAAATCGTTCGATTTGAGTTATACCAGATTTACCAGCTAAAAGATTGTTCCACAATTCATCGGGTGAATTCCCTAAAGGAGAAACGACACCCATTCCAGTTACAACTACATTTTCCATTAAGATTTCCTAAGGATGATTAGTTAAAATTACTATTACATAAAATTTATTAATTTTATGTAACTTAAAGTACCCCATAACCAGGAAAACTGAGTTTAAATGCAACAAAATGAAGAAAATCTTGTCTGGATCGACCTCGAAATGAGTGGATTAGACCCTGAACACAATACCATCATAGAAATCGCAACAATTGTGACTGACAAAAATCTTAATATACTAGAAAAAGGTCCAAATTTAGCTATCAAACAAAGCCTAAAATTATTGGAATCTATGGACGAATGGAATACAACGCACCATACAGCTTCAGGACTATGGGCTAAGGTATTAAATGACTCTGTCTCGATGGAAGAAGCCGATAAAGCGACTCTTGACTTTATTAAAAAATGGACGATGGAAGGCAAAAACCCTCTCTGTGGTAACTCTATCGGGCAAGATCGTCGATTCTTGTACAAATATATGCCTCAGATCTCTGAGTATTTACATTACAGAAATATTGATGTGACCTCAATTAAAGAGATTGCTAAGCGTTGGTATCCTGAATTACCTGCCTTTAATAAACTTGAGAAGCATCAGGCTCTCGATGATATCATTGAAAGTATTGATGAACTTAAATACTTTCAAGAACACATCTTTAAAGTCCGTTAATGAATCATAGCCCTCGATATAATCACTTCAATCAACCAAAACGAAAAATCCCTATTTTGAGATTTATAATTCTCGGTATTCTCATATGGATCTTTGGGACACAAATAAAAAAAGAGGGCGATCAAGTTGACATAAGTGAGAAAAAGAAGGCGAAAAATACCCCAGGCCATGAAGTTGTGGCTTCCAACTCACCTGCTTTGGTTCAAGATAAGTTAGACATTGATCCCAAAGAATCTCAAGCAAAGATTGACTCAAGTATATCTCGAAATCAAGTTGAAGAGTCCTTAGCAAAGGATATGGTAAAAAACCAATCACCTGCACCAGATAGTAGTACAGCTAAAACTTCAACTAAATACCAAGGCCAACAATATCAAAAGGATGCTCTTTTAGGGCGCCACATAAATACATTTTTGAACCGATATAAGCCCCAAGGAGCTTTTGTATTAGTCATCGAAGCAGGAAGTAATGAAATCCTTAGTTGGGGACAAAGAAGTGATGGAAAAACTCAAGATGAACCCTTTTGGTTGAGTAGCCCCCGCTTCCCTGCTGCTTCACTTGCAAAAACGATTACAGCAGCCGCTGCATTAGAATATAATCGGTATTCTAATCACAGCAAATTTCCTAAAATTGGTAACCCAACTAAGCTCTATAAAAGTCAGCTCAAACGGCCAAAGAATTACAAAGGTCCACATGTGTCTATGCAAAAAGCCTATGCCAAATCATATAACCCAATTTTTGGTATGATTGGTCAAGACTTAGGTGGGAATATTTTAAAATCAATGGGTTCCAAACTCGGTATGAATCAAAACTTCCCGGGTAACGTCCCAAAACCTAGTAGCTATAACCCACCGGTGAGCGGTTATGAATTAGCAGAAGTAGCTAGTGGATTTATCCAAACAACCAAAGTAAGTCCATTACATATTGGTGCAATATTTAGATCCTTAGCCCATTCTCGTCCATTACAGATTCCATGGTCAGATAAAATTCCTACCAAGTATGTACCAACAAAAGCTTTATCACTTCCCAACCCCAAATTAAAACCAAATACTTATTTGGGGATAAAGAAAATGATGGATGCCACAATAGAATCTGGAACCGCAAAGCGTGCTATGAAAAAGAACATCTATAGTTACCACAAAAAACGTTTAAATATTGGAGGTAAAACTGGGACTATAGGGGGTGGGCTAGAAAACCGAGTTGAATGGTTCGCTGGATACGCTCAAGACAAGAAAAACCCAAAAAATAAAATTATTCTCGTCGTTGTCCAGGAACACGGTAAGATTTGGACACTCCCTTCTACTCAGTTGACAGCATTGATTATTAATCAATGGGCACAGCTTCGCCTCAAATAGTTTTTATCTTTAGATCAAATTAAATTTTAAGGAACTTTATTATGGATCCTAGTCACCTCTCTTATTGGAACCTCATTCCATTTAAAATCGACCCCACTCTTATCACAATATTTGGAAATCCAATTTTTACTTTTGGTTCTACTCTAGATGGTTCAGGCCTCCCCATTAGATATTATGGATTGATGTATTTGGCGGCTTTTTTTACTTGTTTCAAAGTCATTGAATACTATAACAAAAAAGATAAACTTCCTTTAAATTCAGTGCAATTAGAAGGCCTCGCTACATGGATTATTGTGGGTGTTTTAATTGGAGGGCGTTTTGGATATATCTTTTTCTACAATTTCACCTATTTTATTGAGCACCCCTTTAACGCAGTCAAAGTTTTCGAATTTAGCAAAACTGGATTTAGATTTCTTGGTATATCAGGAATGTCATACCACGGTGGCTTAATTGGCGCTTTCTTAGGTGGCACCTTCTTTCTTCGTAAAAACAAAATCCCCTATTGGCCTATTGCAAATATCGCTTTTCTCGCAGCCCCTCTTGGATACACATGGGGGCGTCTAGGTAATTTTTTAAATAGCGAACTTTACGGTCGAGAGACGGATGCCTGGATTGGAATGGTATTTCCTTCTGATAAACTCAAGCTGGTTCGTCACCCGTCCCAGCTTTATGAAGCATTTTTTGAAGGCGTTTTTCTCTTCGTTATCTTGCTTTTCTTACGACGATTTAAAATTTGTAAGGATCACATGATTGCCCTCTATTTAATGGGCTATGGTATCGCTAGATTCTTTATTGAATACTATCGTCAACCAGACGCTCATTTGGGGCTTGATTCTTCTTGGATTGATGGACTTTCACGAGGTCAATTATTGTGCGCTGCAATGGTATTAACTGGACTCCTATTATGGATTGGCCGATTAAAGTATTCACAGGTGCAAAACAATAAAAGTGGCAAGGTAAAGAAGTAATTCATGCGTAAAGTTTTAATCACAGGTGCAACTTCTGGAGTCGGTCTAGCTGCAGCGAAGTTGTTTTCAGTATCCTCAAAAGTAGTAGGCACTACTTCTAACGCCCAAACTGTGGTTGATTTCACTCACTCAGAATACAATTTAATCAAAATGGATTTAAGTGATTCGGTGCAAAGAGTTGAAGGACTGGCAAAGGCTATTGAACTATTGGGTGGCTATCCCGATGTCGTCATTCATAATGCCGGCGTTGGTGAACTTGGGGCAGTTGAAGATACTGATTTAGAACTCTCTTTAAAACTTTTTGAAGTCAATTATTGGGGGCCTGTGTGGTTAACCAAAGAAATTCTTCCTCATTTTAGAAATAGAGCTTCGGGGCATTTCCTTTTTATGGGTTCTATTGTTTTTGAACTTCAATTTCCTTTTAAGGCTCAGTATTGTGCCTCAAAGTCCGCTCTCAGTGCATTTGCATTAAGCCTTAGGCATGAAGTTGAGCCTTACGGCATATACACTCACCTACTTGAGCCAGGTTGGGTCCGCACTAATTTCCACAATGCTTTAACCGAAATTTCAAACCCTGAGACTCCCTATGGTCCTCGCTTAGCTCCATTTAAAGACTTTTCAGCTGATCAGGATTCCAAGCTCCCTGATGGTGATGATGTTGCGCAGATTTTACTGGATCTTGTCATTGACCCAAGTAAACCTGTGCGTCAAGATGTGGGTCCCGATTGTAAGAAATTTAAGTTTGCCAAAAGATTTTTACGAAATCATTGGATTGACAAAATTATTAAGAAAAAAATTATTGATAAGAAGTAAATACACTTTGAAATTAAAAAGCGAGAAGTAAACCTTCTCGCTTTTTAATTGTATTTGTCTTAACACTTGATTTGAGTGGCCTACTTTTTATTCCAAGGACTCTTAGAAGTTTTCTCGGCTTTGTTTTTCAATTTAGCCCCACTGCTATTTTTATTTTTGTTTGAACTCGATCTATTCTCATGCGATTTTGTAAATGAAGATGAAGCTTTGTTATAAAGATCTGGATGAGTTCTTGAATCAGGGTCACTTTCGTTTTTATTATAGGATGCTTCTGAGCCCGGCTTACCCAATAATTTCTGTTCGTAATCTTTACGCCCCATCTTTTGAAGTGATTTTCGAATCCAACCCTGTTTATCTTTTTTATACCAAAAGAAAAAATTACTCTGAGTTTTTCTTTCTTCTTCGCTTTTGGCTGTATAGACAGGCTTCAAAGTATAAGGATGAACGCCAGCATAATAAATTACCGTGGCTACAGTCATCGGGGTCGGAGTAAAACCTTGTACCTGCTCAAGTTGAAAGCCAAGATCTTTGGTTTGTACGGCAAGGTTAGCCATTGCTTCTTCATCCGAACCAGGATGTGAAGAAATGAAATAGGGTATGAGTTGTTGCTTTAATCCTGCTTTTTCACAAATACGGTCAAAATGTTTTTTAAAATCATAAAAAAGATCAAAACTAGGTTTGCGCATTAACTTTAACACTTTGTCTGAAGTGTGCTCAGGAGCAACTTTTAGGCGTCCACTTACGTGATTACTAATCAATTGTTCTGTATATTCATCCATCTTATTGGCTTTGCGGTCTTCTTCATTTTTACCTACGAGAAGGTCATAACGAACACCACTAGAAACGAATGCTTTTTTGACCTCAGGATGAGCTGCGGACTTTTTATAGACATCAAGCAACTTTCCATGACTCACATCCAAATTTGAACAAACACCAGGATGAATACATGATGGAGCAATACACTTATCACAAATACTTTGATCAATGCCTTTCATCCCGTACATATTGGCAGAGGGTCCGCCTAAGTCTGAAATGTAACCTTTGAAATCCGGCATTTTAGTGACTTTATCAACTTCTTTAAGAATGCTTTCTTGAGAACGACTAGCGATCATTTTACCCTGATGCGCACTTATCGTACAAAAGCTACATCCGCCAAAACATCCTCGGTGCATGTTGATACTATGACGTATCATTTCATAAGCTGGAATAGTGCCTTCAGCTTGGTGCGATGGATGTGGCAAACGAGTATAGGGCAAATCAAAACTGCGATCAATTTCTTTTTCACTCATGGTTTGAAAGGGAGGGTTGATGACAAGACGTCTTTTTCCGACTACTTGATGAAGCTGTTTTGCGTATTGTTTGTTGGACTCAATCTCAACATATTTAAAATTGCGGGCGTAGGCCAATTTGTCTTTAAGGCAATCTGCGTGAGAGTTTAGCTCTCTATTTTCCCATTTTTTGGAATTGGGTAACTCGCTTGATTTGGGTTGTAAAAACGCAGTCTGTGCGATATTATTCAGGCTTGTAAGTGGTACGCCCTTTTTGACTAAACGCAACATTTCAAGCAAGGCTTGTTCACCCATCCCATATAGCAATAAGTCCGCACCTGAATCAACCAAAACACTCGGCAGGAGTTGATCAGACCAATAGTCATAATGAGTCACTCGACGAAGTGAGGCTTCAATACCACCAATCACCACAGGTACATCAGGGTAAGCACGCTTTAATGCTCGAGTATAGACTGTGCTTGCATAGTCAGGTCTTCTCCCGGCTAAACCACCTGAAGTATATGCATCTGAAGACCTGAGTCGACGATTGGCCGTGTAGTGATTCACCATAGAATCCATACAACCTGAAGTCACCCCAAAGAAATATTTAGGCTTGCCAAACTTTTTGAAATCTTCAAGATTGCCCTTCCAATCCGGCTGAGAAATAATCCCCACCTTAAAGCCTTCAGCTTCGATGATTCGGCCAATTACAGCCGTTCCGAAGCTCGGATGATCGACATAGGCATCACCCGATACCAGAATGACATCGAGTTCATGCCACCCGCGTAGGTCGGCTTCTTCTTTGTTTAACGGGAGCCAATCAGTCACAGGTAGTGTACTAAATACTTTTGAAGTATTACTAGTGGATTGACTGTTAAGCTTGGTTTGAGAGCCACGAGAAGGAGGTTTGTTTCCGTCTTCGCTTTTCTTTTTATTCCAAGTCTTTTGCGATGTTTTTGAGGGGCTTTTATAATGATCCATAGTTTAAACTTAGATATTTCAATAGAGCTTTCCTTTTCAATTCTATGAGAGAATACATTTGAATGAATCCTCGTTGTGAATTTGCCTCAAATTTCTAGTTTAATTCAAAACAAAGTGCTTATTCTTATTCATTTGGTGATCAATGGGCGTTCATTTGAAAACTAGGCCGATTGAGTAATTTAATTGGTTATCACTCTCAAGGAGTCAATAAATGGCAAAGCCTCATCGAGTATTTATCACAGGAGTCAGTTCAGGATTAGGGCTTGCGCTTTGTAAAAAGTATCTTGAACAGGGATCTGATGTTTATGGATTGAGTCGAAAAGAGGTTCCCGAACTCACTTCATCAATTTTGAGTAAAAATTTTCATCATATTTCATGTGATTTGGAGTCTGAGGAATCCATTGTCAAGTCCTTGTCTCAAACCAAACTACCCGATTTATTTAATTTGGTAATTTTAAATGCGGGACAGGTCGGTCAAATCAGAACCCTAATTGACTCTAACCTAAAAGAAATGCAAAGATTGATGCAAGTTCACCTCTGGGCTAATCAAACCATCATGCAGAGTCTGCTCAAAAGTGACATCCTGGTCAAACAAGTCATTGGTATTTCTTCAGGGGCCGCCGTCAACGGAAACAAAGGTTGGAGCGGCTATAGCATATCTAAAGCAGCTTTTAATATGTGGATTTCACTGTTTTCGCAAGATTTTCCAGAGACTCATTTTACGGCTCTTGCGCCTGGTTTGATAGACACCAAAATGCAGGACTATCTATGTGATGAAGTTAATGCAAAGGTTTTTAAAAGTCTTCAAAGAATTAAAGGCCTCAGAGGAACTATAAACATGCCAACTCCAGACGAATTGGCACCTCGATTTGTCGAGCTAGTCCCTCAACTTCTCAACTTTAAATCTGGGAGTTTTCAAGATATTCGAATGATTTAAACCCAGGTTTTCTGGAAGTCACCTTCTTTAAACCCAATTGTGGCCTTTGACCCACTAATTAGCATTGGACGCTTACAAAGCTTGCCATTTCCCGCTAGGACTTCCAGCATTTGACTTTCAGACATTTCTTTAATTTTGTCTTTCATGCCAAGTTCACGATACTGAACTCCAGAAGTATTAAAAGCTTTTTTGGTCTCAAGCCCAGAATTTTTAACAATCTTAGAAAGCAACTCTTGAGTCGGAGCAGTTTCAGTAATATCTATAAAGTTGTATTTGATTCCTGCAGTTTCTAGGCATTTTTCAGCTTTTCTTGAAGTACTACATCTCTTATAACCATAAAATTCAATCATTTTGACCTCGTGGACTTTTCTATCTTGCATAAAAATAAGTGTTCTTCGTAAGAATACCAAGGAATTTACAAGGAGAAACTAATGAGTCAAGAAAATTCATTCGAAGGTCACCTTCTGAAAATGAAAACTGAGCTTCAAAGTCCAGTTCAATACCAACTTGATTCTACTGAGGGCCATTGCCTTGCTTTAAATCAATTTATAGGTAAAAAAGTAAAACTCCTGTTTCTGGACGAAATCAAATGTATCGCCTGTGGAAATAAGACCAAAAAATCATTTGCTCAGGGTCACTGTTACCCTTGTATGTCTCGCCTCGCCTCTTGCGACATGTGTATCATGAAACCTGAAACTTGCCATCACGCACAAGGAACTTGCCGCGATGAAGAGTGGGCTGAGAAAAACTGTATGGTCGGTCACACTGTTTATTTGGCAAATTCAAGTGGTGTCAAAGTGGGTATTACCCGCAATACTCAAGTGCCGACACGTTGGATTGATCAGGGTGCAGTGGCAGCACTCCCTATTGCTCAAGTACCTACTCGTCTAGATTCAGGGCTTGTAGAAATGCATTTTAAAGATTTCGTAGCAGACAAAACCAACTGGCGTAAAATGCTTAAAAATGAGGTGGAAGAAATTGACCTCTATGAAGTGAGAGACCAACTATTTGAATCTTGGCCTGATCATTTGAACGCAGAACCACTGGAAATGGCTGAAATGATTGAAATTAATTATCCAGTAAATGAATATCCAGACAAAATTAAGTCATTCAATCTAGATAAAGAGCCACTCGTTGAAGGTATTCTCAAAGGAATCAAAGGTCAATACCTTTTGTTGAGCAATGGAGTCATCAATCTCCGCAAATATCAGGGATATCATATTACATTTAAAGCATCAGAATAATTCTTTGGAGAGAGAATGAATTTAATCAAAAAAATCGCGTTATTATTAATGAGCCTGAACGGCTTTATTTGGGCTTCAGAAGCTGCAGCCGCAACTGAATCAGATTCACTAGTTTCATCTATTGATAACTTTTTCGGGATTATTGTTGGATTTGTGGGAGACATTATGTTTTTCTCAGTTGCAACTTTTAGTCATCCGATCGCAGGACAAGGTGATATCAAGTTCCCTTTCATTATTGCGCTTCTTGGTATCGGTGGTATATTTTTTACTCTACGATATAGCTTTATCAATGTAAAACTCTTTAAACATGCCATTTTAGTTGTCATGGGGAAATTTGATAACCCCAAAGACAAAGGTGAAATCTCTCATTTTAAAGCTCTCACTTCAGCACTTTCTGCGACTGTAGGACTTGGTAACATCGCAGGTGTTGCTGTTGCGATCTCAGTCGGTGGTGCGGGAGCCGTTTTTTGGATGTGGATTGTAGCATTCTTAGGTATGAGTATGAAATTTTCATCATGTACTCTCGCCCAATTATATCGTCGTGTAGATAAAAATGGACGTGTACTCGGTGGACCAATGATCTATTTGGAGCAAGGTCTTGCTGAAAAAGGCTTAAAGACTCTTGGTAAGGTTCTAGCTGTGATATTTGCTGGACTCACTATTATGGGTTCTTTTGGTGGCGGTAATATGTTTCAGGGGAATCAAACCTATGTACTTGTTGCAGAACGTATCTATGGCACTCCAGAAAACACTCCAGAAGTTTTCAAATGGATTGTTGGACTTGCTCTAGCTATTATGGTGGGCGCTGTTATCCTCGGGGGAATCAAGCGTATTGGCTCAGTGACTTCAAAGCTAATACCTGCGATGGTTATTTTCTACTCAGGTGTCTGTTTGACCATCATCTTCTCAAACTTCTCAGCTATACCTTCAATGTTTGGCGATATTTTTGCCCAAGCTTTTTCACCAGAAGCGGCATTTGGTGGTTTTATCGGAGTTCTAATTCAAGGCATGAAACGCGCATCGTTTTCCAATGAGGCGGGTCTTGGTTCAGCGGCAATTATTCATGCTGCAGCCAAAACCAAAGAGCCGGTTCGTGAGGGTACTGTTGCAATGCTTGGACCTTTCATTGATACTATCGTTGTTTGTACCATGACTGCTCTTACTCTTCTTATTACCCAATCACACACGATTGAAGGACTGAGTGGGGTTGAGTTAACTTCTCATGCCTTTGGAACTTTACATCCATTCCTCCCTACCCTGTTGACTATTGCAGTGGTTATTTTTGCCTACTCAACTATGATCTCTTGGTCTTATTATGGTGAAAAAGCTACAGAATATCTTTTTGGAGAGAGCTTCATCAAATATTATAGAATAGTCTTCTCAGTACTTGTGGTTCTTGGACCTGTGATGAGTATTGGTAATGTCCTAGACTTCTCTGACTTAATGCTCCTTTCAATGGCCTTCCCGAATATTATTGGAATGATCATCTTATCTGGTAAAGTAAAAGTACTTGTGACTGATTACTATTCTCGCCTGAAAAATGGTGAGATTGTGCCGTACAAATAGGTTTAATGTGTTGAGTATTCATCTATTGAATCTTGCTTGATAGATGAATATGAAAAATTTAAAAACGGAAACCTAGTTGGTTTCCGTTTTTTTTGGTTTGGAGATAGTTTGATAGTGGTTTAGATTTATATCAAGTAACCTTCTCTTCATGAAATGGTCTTTTGAACTAAGGAATTTACTTTCCAAAATACTCGAAATATCACTTTCACCAAATTCCAAGGTCTTTTTCAAATTATTTCAGGACATTAAAGCTACTACTTTTCGGTTTTTACTCACTTTTGACCATTTTTAAGCGATGAAAGTTATAGAAAATTGCTAAAATTAGTACAACATTGCTTTTTAAGTATTGAATAGCAATCAAAATATGACATTTACTTCACCAATGAGGATCCATGGCTCAAGAACTGCCTAAATTGCCCAAAAGCCTGACACCCGAGAAGTTAATCGAACTTCATCGTCAGATGATACTCATTCGTCGTTTTGAAGAATCTACGATTAAAGGATATCAACAAAAGAAAATTGCAGGATTTTTACACACTTATATAGGCCAAGAAGCCTTAGGAGTAGGAATTTTAGCTCATAAGCAACCACAAGATTCAGTCGTAACTACTTATAGGTGTCATGGACTTGGACTTGCTTTGGGTATGGACCCTAATGCTTGTATGGCCGAATTATACGGTAAAGTCACTGGCTGTGTTCGCGGTAAAGGTGGTTCTATGCACTACTTCTCTAAAGAGCATAACTATCTAGGTGGTCACGGTATTGTAGGTGGACAATACGGTATCGGTATCGGTGCTGCATTTGAGTCTAACTATCACAACAAGAACGGTGTTTCGTTTATTCACTTCGGTGATGGTGCTCTCCCTCAGGGGACATTCCATGAAACCATGAACCTAGCCGCACTTTGGAACCTCCCCGCAATATTTATTTGTGAAGATAATCAATACGCTATGGGGACCGCTCGCCATCGTATTTTGTCCAATGAAAAAGTTGAAGAAATCGCACAATCATACAAAATGAAGGGGTATTTCCTTGATGGTATGAATATGTTTGAAGTCTATGAAAAGATGGAAGAGATTATCAACGAAGTTCGTGAAACAAAGCGGCCAGTGCTTATTCATGGATTAACTTATAGATTTAAAGGCCACTCGGTTTCTGATGCAGGCCTTTATCGTTCGAAAGATGAAGTTTCAGAATGGGTTGAAAAAGATCCAATTCAATTAGTCAACAAAGTTTTGATAGCAAATAATATCAAAACTGAAGACGAAATCAAACAAATAGATAAACAAATAAAAGCAGATGTGAAAGATTATGTGAAGTTCGCCGAAACATCACCTGAGCCTCCACTTGAGGAACTCTCCATGCACACTTTTTCTGAGGATCTTAACTAATGGCTATTATCGACGTTCGTACAGCTCTCAACCAAGCCCTTGATGAAGAAATGGAACGCGACGACCGCGTATTTCTTATCGGTGAAGAGGTTGCAGAATACAATGGTGCTTATAAAATTTCTAAAGGACTTTTAGATAAATATGGTCCTAAACGAGTAATAGATACTCCTATCTCAGAGTCAGGTTTTACTGGACTTTCTGTCGGGGCCGCTATGATGGGACTTCGTCCTATTGTTGAGTATATGTCATTTAATTTTTCACTCGTGGCTATTGACCAAATCATTTCTAATGCTTCCAAAATGCATTATATGACCGGTGGACAATTTAATGTTCCTATCGTCTTTCGTGGAGCCAATGGTGCAGCTGCTCAAGTGAGTTCACAACATTCCCACGCTATGGAATCCATCTTCGCATACTTTCCTGGAATCCACGTGATTGCACCGAGTAATGCACAAGATCACAAAGGTTTACTTAAAGCCGCAATTCGTAATGATGACCCAGTAATTTTCTTAGAGAATGAAATGCTTTATGGAGATCAAATGGATTTTGATGACTCAAATGACGAAGTGATTCCTATTGGAAAAGGTCGAATTCACCGACCTGGTGATCATGTCACTGTTATCGCTCACTCTCGCATGGTTAAATATGCAGAGCAAGCCGCAGCAGAACTCGCCAAACAAGAAATTAGTGTTGAAATCATTGATCCTCGTACACTCAAGCCAGTTGATATGCCACTTATCGCTGAAAGTGTTAAGAAAACTAACCGCGTTGTTGTGGTAGAAGAAGGTCATGATTGGTGTGGAATTGGCGCTCAATATTCACACATGATTCACAGTCAACTTTGGGATTATCTTGACTCACCAGTAGTACGCGTTTGTCAAAATGAAAACCCCATGCCTTACGCAAAAAATTTAGAAGCGGAAACGCTTCCTTCACCTGATAAAATTGCTAAAGCCATCTATGATGTGGCTTACCTCTCAGCATAACAAGGAATAATATTATGGCTAATATCGTTTTAATGCCCAGCTTAAGTCCAACAATGGATGACGGCGTCATCGCTAAATGGCTTGTATCAGTTGGTGATAGAATTGAAGAAGGCACTGTACTCTGCTCTGTAGAAACAGACAAATCAACAGTCGACTACGAATCTCTTGATGAAGGTATTTTACGCTACATCGTTCCTGGCACTGAGCCTGGTTCTACTGTTTTGGTCAACGCACCAATTGCAGTTTTAACTGACGACGCAGATGAGGAATACGAAGAAGAATTACAAGAAGCTATTGATGCTCTTGCATCCTCAGCAGCAGCTCCGGCTGAAGAAGTTTCGGCAGCTCCAACACCTGATCCAATTCCAGTAGTTACATCTTCTGCCCCTGCCAATGTGGCAGCTCCAAGCTTTGCAATACCTGTATCAGCTCCGGCACCCACTTCTACCGGAAGTTCACCAGTCAATCAAGGTCGTATTAAAGCGACCCCTGTGGCTCGTAAGATTGCCCTGGACAAAGGTTATAACCTAGCTGACATTCAAGGCTCAGGCCCTTCAGGTCGTATCCTTAAAGAAGACGTTGAGTCTTTCGTACCCGTCGCTAAATTCTCAGCACCCGCTTCATCAGGAAGACCAGCCAAAGCTGCGGCATCTGACTTACCTGTTAGCTATGGATCAATGGCTCCGGTCGCACCAACTCAAGACCTGCCTGTCTCTGGAATGCAAAAGGCTGTCGGCGCAAGACTTCTACAGTCTCAAACACAGGCGCCTGAGTTCTTCGTATCAATGAAAATTGGTGTGGATAAGCTGAACGGT
>CAWVXU010000039.1:0-22871 GCA_963934255.1 uncultured Fibrobacterales bacterium | reverse complement strand
AGTGCGCCCAGCAATGTACATTGGTTCTACAGACGAACGTGGACTTCACCACCTTGTGTGGGAAGTTGTTGATAATTCAGTAGATGAAGCTCTCGCAGGACACTGTGATGAAATCACCGTCACTATCACCAAAGAAAATTCAATCCAAGTTCGAGACAATGGCCGTGGTATTCCAACCGATATGCACCCAACAGAGGGCGTTGGCACCATTGAAGTAGTCATGACTAAACTTCACGCTGGTGGTAAATTTGATTCTGACTCATACAAAGTATCAGCCGGGCTTCACGGTGTAGGCGTTTCTTGTGTTAACGCACTATCAGCTAAATTAACAGCTACAGTTCACCGTCATGGCAAAATAGTGACTCAAGTGTTTGAACGTGGAGCACCCCAAGGACCTCAGCAAGAAATTGGCACATGTGATGACAATGGAACTTATGTTGAGTTTTTACCTGACCCAGATATCTTTACAGTCTTAGTTTTCAGTTTTGACACGCTAGCTGCTCGCATGAGAGAACTTGCATTTCTAAATAATGGATTAACTTTTAATCTTATTGACGATCGCGGCGAAGAGCCACATAAAGAAGAATTTTGTTTCCCTGGTGGGATCAAAGCTTTTGTTGAATATTTAGATCAAAACAAAAAGCCTCTCCTTCCTAGTCCGATCTACATGACTAAAGAGCACAACAGTGTACCTATTGAGATGGCACTGCACTACAATGAGTCCTATCAAGAAAACTTGATGTCATTTGTAAACAACGTCAACACCTATGAAGGTGGAACACACGTCTCTGGCTTTAAGGCAGCTCTGACTCGCGCAATCAACAAATTCGCAGCAGACCACCTACCTAAGAACAAAAAAGATATTTCATTGTCTGGTGAAGACATTCGTGAAGGCCTTACGGCAATCATATCTATAAAACTAGCTGAGCCTCAGTTTGAAGGTCAAACCAAACGCAAACTTGGCAACTCTGATGTGAAAGGTATTGTAGAAACAGCAGCAAACGAAATGTTGACTGATTATTTTGAGCAAAACCCTTCTGTCATCAAGCGCCTTGTAGATAAAGTCTACAACGCAGCTGTCGCTCGTGAAGCAGCTCGCAAAGCACGTCAAAATGCTCGTCGCAAAAATGTTCTTGAATCAGGAGGTCTTCCCGGTAAACTAGCCGATTGCGCCTCTAAAGACCCCACTCTTTCAGAAATATTTATTGTGGAAGGTGACTCGGCTGGTGGTTCAGCCAAGCAAGGTCGTGATCGTGAATTCCAAGCTATCCTGCCACTTAAAGGTAAGATCCTCAATGTTGAGAAAGCTCGTCTTGATAGGATTTTAGGTAGTGAAGAAATCAACACTTTGATCTCAGCTCTTGGTTGTGGTATTGGAACGATGGAAGAAGATGCCTACAACAAGGCCAAACTCCGTTATCACAAAATTATTATTATGACGGATGCGGACGTGGATGGATCTCATATCCAGACACTACTTTTGACATTCTTCTTTCGCTATATGAGACCACTTGTGGAAGACGGTATGCTCTATTTAGCAGCCCCTCCTCTTTACAAAATCAAAGCCGGTAAATTTGAGAAGTACGCTTATTCTGATGATGAAAAAGACGAAATCCTTGACGGTCTAGGTGACAAAAAAGGTATATACATCCAACGCTATAAAGGTCTTGGTGAAATGAATCCAGATCAACTAGCCACCACAACAATGGAACCTGCTAGCCGCAAGCTTTATAGCATTAAACTTGATGATTTTATTGCTGCTGACCAAGTCTTTAGCATGTTGATGGGTGAAGAGGTTGAGCCACGCCGTAACTTTATTGATAATAATGCGCATCTTATCATGGATAAAATTGACGTTTAAAGAAAAAATACTCTCTCAAAAAAACCAATAGCCTTCACCTCACCCTTGAAGGCTATTTTTATAAAGTGAGCAACAATAATGGCAAATCAAGGTTTTGAACCTTAAAGTAAGCTCACCTATTCAAATATGAGATTAGGCTTGGCAATTGGTTCTGAAGCTATTTCAGCCAAAGCACCTTCTCACTGATGCTCAACTGGATCTGGTAACACCCAAAAAAATTAGCCTATATTTTTTTTGATTTTCAATAATTTGGTTTTTTGACACTATGCCTCAAACCTCAACGTATTGAACTATCTAACACCACATTTCACTCGCATTTCCATTAATAATTACTACTTTTAGCTAGTAAAAACTTGTATTTTACGACCTCAGGCTCACCCGCTTGGAGGTCGTATTTGTTTATTAAGGAATTTTAATGGCTAACCGCATCGTAATAGGCTCTCAATGGGGAGACGAAGGAAAAGCAAAAGTTGTCGACTACTTAACTTTAGAGTCTGACTATATCATCCGCTTCCAGGGTGGAGCAAACGCGGGACACACCGTAGTTGTTGGTGAAGAAGAGTTTGTCTTTCACCTCATCCCATCAGGTATCATGCACCCAACCAAAATTTGTTGCATAACAAATGGTGTTGTTTTGGACCCCGCACAACTACTAATTGAGCTTGGTGAGCTAAAAGAAAAAGGCATCGTCCCTGGCGATCGTCTCAAAATTGCCGACAACGCTCATGTAGTCCTCCCGTTCCACAAAGTTCTAGATCAACTTAAAGAGATCAAAGCCGGCAAAGATGCTATCGGCACAACTGGCCGCGGAATTGGCCCTTGTTACTCTGACAAAGTCAATCGTCTCGGTTTCAGAGTAGGTGATATGTTAGAGCGTCCGCAGCTTGAACGTCGCATTCGCGCAATTGCTGAAGTAAAAAATCACGAAATTGTCACTCTCTTTGATGGTGAAGCACTTGATGTTGAAGCAATTATTGAGGAATATTGGGAATATGGCCAGTTACTTAAACAATATATTTGTGATACAACTGACCTGCTTTATAAAGCATGGAAAGACAATAAAGTCCTTATCTTCGAAGGCGCTCAAGGTACTATCCTAGATGTTGACCATGGTACTTATCCATTTGTAACATCTTCAAATACAGTCGCTGGCGCTGCTTGTTCAGGTTCTGGTATGGGGCCTACTGTTATCGATCAATCTGTAGGTGTTGTTAAAGCATACACTACCCGCGTTGGTAACGGACCTTTCCCTACTGAGCTTAACGATGCTGCTGGTCAAAAACTTGGCGAAATTGGTCACGAATTTGGGGCAACTACCGGACGTAAACGCCGTTGTGGTTGGTTTGATGCACCTGTGGTTCGCAAAGCAGTTCAAGTCAATGGCTTGACTCACCTAGCAATTACTAAAGTAGATGTTTTGGATACTTTTGATGAGATTCAAATTTGTACTGGATACGATATTGACGGTGTCATCCACATGACTATCCCCAACCAACTATCTAAAGTTGAACGCGCAAAGCCTATCATGGAGACAGTTCCTGGTTGGAATGCGGACACAACTAAATGCACTAATTGGGATGACCTTCCTGAAAATACTCGTAAATACTTAAACCGTATTTCAGAGCTTGTCGATGTTAAAATCGGTCTTGTTTCAGTAGGACCATCACGCGAACAATCCATCCAGGTGGATATGGCTTAAAAAGGGGTTAACTATGGGTATTGATATTCTCGATTTATTAAAAGGTGTGGATTTATTTTCACGGCTTTCTGATGGTCAACTCAAGGTGATCGCTGATGTGGCCCAAAGGCGCAAATATGGTAAAGAAGAAAATATCATCCATGAAGATGACAATTCTAGTAGTACGTTTTTCTTAATTGCTACAGGCGAAGTCAAAGTTTATCTCTCTGGGTCTGATGGGCGAGAAACTATTCTAGCCTTTCTTGGACCAGGTGATTTTTTTGGTGAAATGTCTTTGATTGATGGAGAGCCTCGCTCAGCTTCAGTCAAAGTCACAACCACCTCTGAATTAGTTGTTATCCAACGACCCGATTTTATTGAAAAAATGCGTCAATTCCCTGACCTAGCCTTCTCTTTTTTAGAAGAATTTTCTCTTCGTATTCGTAAGGCCAATAGACAAATCGGATCACTATCTACTTTGACAGTATTTGGTCGAATCGCTGGAACTTTGATTAATCTTGCGGAAGAGCGCGGAGTGCGAACTCACATTAGTGATGATCAAATGGTTACCAAGATCCCAAACAAACCAACGCAACAACAACTTGCTGAGATGTCTGGTACTACAAGAGAAACAGTCTCTCGAGTACTCAACTCATTAAAGAAAAAAGGTGTTATCGCTATCGTTGGAAAAGACATTCTAATTTTAGAAGAGTTGGGGCTTCAAGATGCCCCAGAGATTCCAGAGTGAAGATGAACAAACAATCAAATGTTAGTGATCTCAAGAGTGTTACGAGTGTAAAAAAATTCTCAAAAAACATCCTTTGGGCAGGAACGTTTTGGTTCATTCTCTGTACAGTCCTTTTCATATTTACCGATAAAGTAATTCTGCCAATAATCTCTGGACAACTCACTTCAACTATTGAAATTCCAGCAGTTGAAGGTTTAGAAGCACCAGAGGCAGAAGCTACAATTCTTGCTGCAGATCTTGGCGTCATTTGGCGAGAAGATGGCAAGTATTCATCTCTCGTCCCTGAAGGACAAGTTTTGACACAATTACCTCAAGCCGGCCGAGTGGTTAAAGTAGGTAGAAATATTCGACTTACCAAATCTTTAGGTAAAAGAAAAACTCCACTCCCTAATCTAAGAGGTGAAAGCTTACGTCAAGGGAAAATCACACTTAAAAGATTAGGAGTAGTTCAAGGTAAAACGATTAAAGGTTCACACTCAACTATCCCCCGTGGAGTTATTATTCGTAGCTTACCACAAGAAGGTTCGATGGTACGTGCAGGAGACAGCATATCATTAGTAATCTCTAGTGGACGGATTGACAAAACAACATTGCTACCTAATCTTACAGAAACTTCACTTGATGATGCAAAACAACAACTTCAGGAACTCGGATTTGAACCTGGTCAGGTTATTGAAGAAAAAAGCGATAAACATATTGCCGGAACTGTCATCAATCAATACCCTAGAGCAGGTGAGTACTTACCCGCCTACTCAAAAATAAACTTAACAATCTCTCAATAAGGTTTCTATGCGTTGGCTTCTGATTCTCATTTCTATGGCCCTACTTTGGGGGTGTAGCTCAAATAAAAAAATGCTTGCAGAGCCAGCCCAAGAGACCCCTGTAAGGCCTGAGCTCACTCAAGCTGACAGCTTAAAGTTAGCCAAGCAATATTTTCTTGAGGCATTACAGCTCAAGTATCAAAATAAAATTGACTTTGCCAGATACTTAATAACCAAAGCCACAAACCTTGATCCTACAAATGAATTTCTTCGCAATCAACTTGCTGAGTTTCAGATGCAATTGGGTCAAAATAAAGATGCCTTAAAAACTTTACAAGCACAAAATTTACCCTTAGATAGTGTCTCCGTTGAAACACTCTTATTACTAGCCCATCTTAATTTAGAGCTCCATCAAAACGATAGCGCTAATATTTATTATGCTGCACTTACAAAACGAGATTCAACCAATGTTAGGTATTGGTGGGAGTGGGCTCAAAGTCTTGAAGAAGCCAAGGACTACAAACGACTTTCTTCTGTCAATTCAAAATTAACCGCAATAATGAAATTTCCAGAGTCACTTGTCTTTAGGCAGCTACTTTTATTTAACATTGCAGGGCAGCAAGATCTTGCTCCGGAGTTTTTAGAAAGAGCCTATGCTGCTACCCAAAATCTTACTTGGCTAACCACTGCCTTAGAAAAGTACGAGGAGGGAAAAAACAAACCCGCTGGCCTTCGTATTATTCAACAACTTATAGTTATCAACCCCTATGAGATTCAATATCGTTTAAAAGAAGCAAGGTACCTAAAGCCGTCAGAGGCCGGCGCTAAACTTTGGGAAACCTGGAAAACACTTTTACCACAAATCCAAAACGATACAAACATCAATCCCGTAGATGCTGACTCCATTACCAATTTACTCTCTACTTTCCCAGCTGATGCAGCTAGACTACTATTGTTTGTAGGCCAGTACAGCCAAGCTAAAACAATTACTGACACTCTCATCAAGCTATCTCCTGACAAGCCCGGAACTTGGGCTTTAGCAAGTGGAGCTGAACTTTTTACCAAAGACACAGTTAAAGCTTCACAATATGCATTGAAAGCTTGGAATTTATCTAAAGAAGAATTTCGCTATGCAAGTATTTATATTGAGCTACTCACCAAACAAAAAAAATACCAATTTTCACGTGACTGGCTTGATTCAGTCCGTGTTTTAAACAAAGACCCACTTCTACTGAATGCCAGATTTGAACTTGATTTAGAACAAGGTTATCATATTGAAAATAATTATCCTGGTGATACAACACAAGTCAAACTTTTAAGGGAAATTCGGTTATCTTCAGTCAAAATTGCTGACTCACTTCAAGCCTATCCAAATAAGAACATCGATGGTTTTCCTAGTGATTTTTTAATCAAATTCCGCAAAGCAATTGTATTAGAGCGACTTGACTCTATTAAACTTGCCTTTGAACTATTTGAAGCACTTTTGATTGATGATCCAAAGAATTCAAGTATTCTCAACTACTACGGGTACTCGCTAGTTGATCGAGACATTGATATTCAAAAAGGTGCCGTGTTAATAGAAAGAGCCTTGAACCTCAAACCTAAAGAAACTGCCTACCTCGATTCAAAAGCATGGGTTTTGTTTAAACAAAAAAAATACGCGGAAGCTATACAAATATTAGAAGCAATTTTACCTAGCAGTCCACAAGATCCTACAATGCTAGAGCATCTTGGAAAGTGCTATGAGGCTAGGGGCGATCAAATTAAAACTCTCGAATTTAAACAAAAACTCTATTTAATTGCACCTAGTCATTTGTGGCTTAGAGGATTCAGTGAGTAGATTACTTCTTTCACTTGTTATTTTGGGACTTTTTGTGTCATGTACTCGTGGACCTGAAACCAACCTCAACTGGACAAGTCAAGGGGTTTTACCCCCTGCACCTGACTCTGTAAAAGTCAAAACCAATATAAAGTTTCAAACAACTCAAGGAAATATGAAAGAAAAAGGGAGTGTTGATGCTTTCATCTATGCCATACCCAATAAGAAATACAGGATTGAACTCAAAGGCCCCTTAGGTGTGCAGGTCGCTTCAATTTTGTGGCTGGAAACTAACTGGCAAGTTTATATTCCTTCGGAAAAAATTGTTTTTCAAGGCCAAGGACAGGCGATTCAACTTCCCATACCTGGATTCAAAGATTTAAGCATCCATCAACTCGTCAGCTCACTTTGGGGTGAGGTGTTTCCAATTGGTTGGCAGAAAGCAAGTCATACACAATCAGGGGAAACCACCTTTTTGAAATGGTCTTGTGACTCAAAGGATTGTATATCTACTATAGACAAACAAAGTGGCCGAGTTAATTCATTACAAATTGATTCTACACTTTGGAAATATCAAAATTGGACCAAGCAACAAAACTTTAAATATCCTACTCACATCGAAGTAATTGACCTGAATCAACAATTACAAATTGATGTCGAAGAAATAGATCTTCAGCCGAGTTGGAATTCAAGATTGTGGAAACTACGCTTTCCACCTTCGACTAAAATAAGAGACATAGCACAATGAACTACTTAGTCCTCGCCTTATTTGTTTTTTCAAATTATCTCTTTGCAGCTAGATTGTTTGATCGTCAGGTCTCTGACCCTCAAGACACACTTGAAATTTTTATTCTCAAAGTTGAGTTTAAAAAAGAATCTCCTGACAAAAGTATAACTACAGGTGACGGTACATTTAATTCTGCACAAGATGATTTCCCTTTAGACCCAAGTGGTGCTCGACACAGAAATGATTACTGGTTAGAGCATTTAACTTTTGCCCAAAATTATTACAAACAAGTCAGTTTCGATAAACTTCATATTCAAGCAAAAGTATTTCCTGAGGGAAACAAAACCTGGGTCTTAGAAAAAGAAATTGTCGAATATAATCGTAGTACAAAACTCAGTGGCGAAAAAAACAGCGAACTTGATTCTGTTCGTGTAGATGGATATCTGCGATTCTTACAAGACGCTGTCAAAAAAGTGGCTCAAGACGAAACTTCTCCTTTTGACATCCCCTTAACACCAGGTCGAAAAAGAATCTATATGATTGCTCACGCTGGAGCCAATCGGCTAGTTGATGGCGGTAGTCTGGGGATTCAAGGTGCTGATACTCCTTCTGATTTTTTTGACGCCTATCTTGGGCCTCGTGATTTTACATTTTATCAAACTATTAAAGAATATGAGTCTGACAGTCTTGGCATCATACTCAATAGACCTGGCGTGGACACCTTAAATCAACTCATGGTCGTCAGTGAAACTTCGTCACAAGATGGTGTCAATTGGGGAATCAATGGGGTCATTATTTCTCAAATAGGTGAAGCTCTGGGGCTACCAGCGACCTACGACCCCACACTTGGACGAACTCAACTAGGCAAATATGATCTTATGGATTTTGCTGGTTATTCTAGTGGTAATGGTTTTTTTCCAACCGCCCCCTCTGCATGGCACAGACAATATCTTGGTTGGGACATAGCAACTCTTGCACAGATGGGCTTAAACTCCACACAAAAATCATATATCATAGGCCCTGCGCTTGACGCTTCAACGTCACATCCTCGAATTATAAAAGTTCCCATTTCACAAAAAGAATACTTCTTGATTGAGTATCGTCATCGGGCAAGTAAAGATGACATCAAAGTAATTAACTCTAAAGACCGGGAATTTAGTGTTCATGCGGATTCTATCGAACAACTTTTTTTAGATACACTGTGTAACGATAAAGGTAAGCAATGTCAACCGAATTCATCTCAAGCTGAAGGTATTTTCAAGAGTGCCGAAAATTTTGATCTATCATTACCCGGCTCTGGTATTCTGGTTTGGCATATCAACGAATGGCTCATTGACGAACTGATTGAAACTGGATTTATTAACAAGCGTCTTGAACAATCAGGGGATCACTTCAAGGGAATCTCGTTAATCGAAGCTGATGGTGTTTTGACTATGGGGAAAGAATTCAAAAATGCTTTAGGGCAACCTAGCTTTGATTTTGGATCAGGAAGAGAACTCCTCCCTCACATCCACATCTATGATGTAAATGGCAAGCGTAAAACAGATACCATCAATACAATACACCCATGGGGCTATGGAAATACTGGATCTGCTCAAGGTGCTTTTACCCATTTAAAATTTAAAGTTGATTGGCCCGAAAACCCTATCTTAGAAAAGAATTGGCATGCCTTTACAGGTGATAGCTTGATAAATGTACGCAGTGATTCGATTAAACTTTCAATTGATTGGTCAGAATATAAAACTCCTGGGTCAATATTTCCACAAACTATTAAAGCTTCTACCCATCCACAATCAATTTTGAGTTTTGACAGCTTACTTCTTATGACAGCTGATTCATTCCAATTAGCAGTCAAAGATTATCAAGGTAAATCTGTAGCCAAACTAGGTAGCCAATTTCGCCGATTTAAGGGCAGCGCTCTTCATCAAATTAATTCTCATGAATTTGACTGGATCAACTTATCTGATTCAAAACTATTGAGAACTCGATGGCAAAAGAGTGTTGCTACGGATTTCAAATGGAAAGTGACAGGACAAACGGTCTTAAAATCACCTCATTATAGAGCTGGCCCACTTGTAGCTCACGGAAATGTTTTTTGGGTGGATCAAGAGGAATTACATTATAGTGATAGTACTTGGACAAATATTCCAACCAAGATGAAGTTACCAACAGGGTTTAGAGCAACTCAACTTTTATATGCACCTGCACAAACCAGCCCAGATTATTCAATTTATATTTTATCCAAATCCGGTGAATTATTGAGATGGGATTCACAAACTCCTATTGGTTTTGAAAATTTAAACCTCTCACATAGTATACCGATTCAAGCTCCTTTCAACAACTTTAAAGAGCAAGACTTTCAGGCAGTCATTTCAGATTTCAACCAGGATGGTTCCTTAGATATATTTTTACTTAGCTCCAAAGGTTATGCTAGTTTCTTTGACTTAAATTCGAAGCAAGAGTTGAGTCATTCACCTCAGTATTATCCATTGAAAAACTCCAGCTCATCAATTACGGTGTCTGACATTAATTCAGATTCTTATCCCAATGTATTGTTTAATACTCAAGACAAACTTTTTGTGCTGAACCATCTCAATGCTCATCTCATTGGGTTTCCTTTTGAATATACACAGGGGATAGAGGAAGCTGAAATGACAAGTCCTCCGATGGTTATAAATTTCGCAAATCAAAAAAAACCACACATCTTAGCTCCAAGTTCCTGGGGGCTTTTATACGCCGTTAATAGTCGCGGCCAGTCCCTCAATGAACTACCTTCTCAAGAAAACACATTACTATGCGTAAACAACAAGCTGCAAGGGACTGGTTTGTTGAAAAACTGTGGTAAATCATGGCCTCTGATCATAGGACCGAGTGTTCAAATCTACGGCCCTAGCCCTCTGCCAATTAGTCTAGCCAAGCAGGAAATTGGTTATCAACTCTATGCCGCAGGAGCTAGTGAAGTAAACTCTTGGTTCTTTAAAGATATCGTTGAAAGCTCAAACCAATGGATAACTGATGGATCCAACTCAAGTCGACACTTTTACTTTGATGCATCTAAACTAACTACAACTCCATTAACAGGTATAGCCAAAATTGAAAAATTTCTCATCTATCCTAACCCTGTCCGACAAGCGGGGGCAAACGCACTTTTTAGTATCTTGGATGGTGCATCCAAAGTAAATATCCAGGTATTTGATATCACAGGCCTTCAAGTATATGATGAAAATTTTGGGGCCCACGCCACTGGACTTCATCGATTAAGGAAACTCAATATCAATCACCTAGCTAGCGGAGTTTATTCAGCGAAAATATTCGTGAAATTTGATTCTAAAAAGACTCAAATTAAGAAGTTTAGATTTGCCGTCATACGCTAATTCTCACCGTTTTTTACTCCCTTTTTGACAGAAATAGGGGCATTTTTATTATATTTGCGTCAATTCTAAAGAAATTTAAAAGGACCTCCTATGAGCAAGAAAATCGTATTGATGGGCATCCAAGGATCCGGTAAAGGCACACAAGCTGAGAAGCTAGTAGCTGATTTTGGATTCACATTTATTGGTGCAGGTGATATTTTCCGATGGATGATAAAGAACAACACAACATATGGCCGTAAGATGAAAGACGCTATTGATGCAGGTCGTCTGATTGATGACTCTCTAGTTCTTGACCTCATATCTAAACGCCTTGATTTACATGATTGGGATCATCCGCTTATTCTTGATGGATTCCCACGTAATGTCGCTCAACTCGAGTGGTTGTTTGAAGAAAAAGGCTATCCATTTGATGCTGTTCTGCACTTAGATATTCCAGACAAAGAAGTAGTTATCTCACGTATGATGTCTCGCGGTCGTAAAGATGATAATGAAGCTTCAATTCGCAAGCGTCTTGAAGAGTATTATGCTGAAACTGAACCAACCTTGAATTGGTACGAATCTAAAGGTCTTCTACGTAAAGTTGATGCTGTTGGATCCATCGATGAAGTCTATGCACGAGTTTGCGCAGCACTTGAGCTTGAAGTGCCTGTTACTGCTTAACTTCAGTTTTGCTTTTTCCTTTTTTTTGTTAAAAGCACACTAAGGGATTTATTTAAAAGACAAACCAAACGGTTTGTCTTTTTTCTTTATCTATTTTCAAATATTACTCCCAACTCAAATCCAACTACGGATCTGCGACTATTCCTCCGATAACCTAAGTCTTCTTTTATAGAATATTTTATAACTCATATAATGATGATTTTTAAGCTTCACATTTTTTGTGAGTCTCGCTTTTTGTTATATTCTTTCACATATCTGGATCAACAAGTTATTTGATCTCAACTGCACTTTAAGATCTCGGAGTATTTATGGCTTTCCATGCAGAAAACAGTCGCCGAAGTTTCAGATTATTCAGTAAGATTCAAAAGTACGATTGGGGTAATCGCAACCAACAAGCTTTTATCCCCAAACTTTTAGGAATGCCTATTCACCCAGGCACTCCCTATGCTGAGCTTTGGGTCGGCGCCCATCCTAAAGCTCCATCTACAATTGTACCTCATGGTAAACGAGGGATTAAATTACCTAATGCCATGACTCTTGATCAATTTATTCAACAGGATCCTGAACGTATTTTAGGAATTGAAGCCGCTCACAAATATGGTCAACTACCTTTTCTTTTTAAACTTTTGTCAATCGGTGATGTACTTTCCATTCAGGCTCACCCCAACAAAGAACAAGCCCAAAAGCTTCATGATGAGGACCCGCGTTTTTACCCAGACAGTAACCACAAGCCAGAAATGGCAGTTTGTCTTGATGACTTCAGAGCCTTAGTCGGTTTTATGCCTTTCACGGGTATATTGACCATCCTTGATCAATATCCTGAAATATTAGACCTGTTAGAAGAAGAAGCTTATGAAGGAATTGTGGAATGTGACCGTGTAATCAATGAAGGTGAAGAGCGAGATTCTGTCCAAGAAGAGTCAGCACTTCGCCATCTAATTGAACACTTATGCTCTAAAGCACTAGATGATTCTTTTGTATTAGCAAGAGCAACAGGGACTCTTCAACTCAGGCTTGAATCAGAATCCTTAACTCGTAAATTGACCGAGAAAGAACAACTTTTCTTATATCTCAAGATGCGTTACTCTGGTGAAGACATTGGGCTTTTCCTGCTTTTCTTGATGAACTATATTGAGCTTGATAGTGGTGAAGCCATTTCAATTCCACCAGGAACCTTACATGCCTATCTTCATGGAAACATTGTTGAGTGTATGGCTTCGAGTGATAATGTTGTACGGGCTGGATTTACTCAAAAACATCGTGATGTAGCCACTCTAGTTCAAATTTTAGACTGTAAAATGCAAGAGCCAATGGTATACCGAGGATTACCAAGTGCCTCCCAAATAGAATACCCAAAGTTTTGTGATGATTTTCAACTTACGCAAATCAATATTTTACCAGGACAGACTTGGCATCTACAAAACCCAGGAAAAGCACACCTCATTTATTTCGTCAAGGGAACAGCCGAAGTTGAGTATCAACTTGACTCCAACACCATCAAAGAAGATTATCAAAAGTCTCATTGCATTTTTGTCCCTGCCGGTCTAAGAAAACTCTCCATCGCTGCCAGTGAAAAAGTTCTGATGTTTCACGCTCGGTGATTTTTCTTTTTGTTTTACGAAGTAATTTTACAATTTTTTTATAAACCCAAAGGCTTTCCTCATGTCACTTCTTGATAAAATTGAACTTGCTCGTCAAAAAATTGCCGAAAAGATAGACCCACAAGCTCAAACAGGCATTATCCTAGGCACAGGGCTTGGTGGCTTAATTCAAAATATTGAAATCGAAGTCACAATAGATTATAAAGACATTCCAGGGTTTGTTAATCCCACCGTCATGGAACACGAAGGTAAGCTTATTTACGGAAAATTAAGCGGTAAGAACGTGCTGTGTCTCCAAGGGAGGTTTCATTTCTATGAGGGCTATAGCATGGAAGAAATTACATTCCCTGTTCGAGTACTCAAAGCACTAGGATGTTCCAATCTTATCGTGTCCAATGCTTGCGGCGGCATCAACAATAAATTTCAAGCCGGCGACATAATGGTCATCACTGACCACATCAATCTACTCGGGACTAACCCTTTGATTGGTAAAAATTTCGCTGAGCTTGGTCCTCGCTTTACTGATATGATTGAGCCTTACTCTCAAAAATTTATTGACTTGACTAAAAAAATTGCTCTAGAAGAAAAAATAAAACTACAAGAAGGCGTATATGCTGTAATGACAGGACCTTGTCTTGAAACACGAGCCGAATACCGTATGCTTGGGGTATTGGGAGCAGACGTCATTGGTATGTCCACAGTCCCTGAGGTCATAGTTGCCACCCATGCAGGTATGAACGTCTTAGGTCTTTCAGTGATTACTGATGAATGTATTCCTGATCGCCTAAAGCCCATTAATGTACCTGAGATTATTGCCACCGCGATGTCCGCCGAGCCCAAGCTTTGTCAATTGATTCAAGGTGTGCTCTCCCGTATTTAATACCAAAGAATCAATCGAATTTAATACAAATATCTGCCTTAGGTTTTGTTAATTTTAGCGCGTCCTCATTTTTTAATTTAGGAGCCTCCATGAGCTCATTGTTTCGTTCATTTGATAAAAGCAAAACTTTCCCAGAACTAGAGAAAGAAGTCCTTGATCTTTGGGATCAAGACAAGCCATTTGAAAAGTCGATTTCAAGTAAAAACGAAGACGACTCATTCGTATTCTACGATGGGCCTCCTTTTGCAACTGGTCTGCCTCATTATGGTCATTTGCTTGCCGGGACAATTAAAGATATTATTCCAAGATATTGGTCCATGAAAGGCAAGCATGTTCCGCGTCGTTTTGGTTGGGATTGTCATGGCCTCCCTATCGAATCATTGATTCAAAATGAACTTGGACTTTCAGGCGTATCTGAAATCATTGATCATGGTATTGATAATTTTAACGAAGCCTGTCGCTCATCTGTACTTCGCTATACATCTGAATGGGAAGAAACCGTGAAAAAAATGGGCCGCTGGGTTGATTTTGATAACGGATATAAGACTATGGACAAGTCTTACATGGAATCTGTTTGGTGGGTGTTTCAGCAGTGTTTTAAAAAAAATCTGATCTATCAAGGCTATAGAATTCAACCTTACTCACCAGCTCTTGCAACTCCTCTTTCAAATTTTGAAACCAATCAAGGTTATAAAGATCGTCAAGACCCTTCACTGACTGTTCGCTTTGCAATTGAGGGTACTGATGAGAGTTTCATCGTCTGGACCACGACTCCTTGGACACTTCCATCCAACATGGCTGTGGCTGTAGGGCCCAAGATTGACTACGTTCTCGTTCAGAGTGATGTAGATAACATGGGTAAAGTTTGGATTGCCGAAAGTCGCCTGTCCTCCTATTTCAAGGAAATTCCAGAGATCCTCAAAAGAGCACTAGGCAAAGACCTTGTGGGTCTCAAATACACCCCACTAATGAACTTCATGACTGAAGAACAAGGTGACCTAGCAGAGCACGCCAATCGTTTTCAAGTTTATGCAGCTCAATTTGTCAGCACTGAAAATGGTACTGGTATTGTCCATATTGCTCCATCTTTTGGGGAAGATGACTTTATCCTTGGTGAAGAATACAATCTCGGGCTTTATGACCCTTTAGACGAAGATGGTCGTTTTACTGATCAGGTTCCAAATTGGAAAGGAATGGGCGCCAAAGAGGCCGACAAGGACATTATGACTCTACTCAAGTCAGAGGCTAAAGTCTACCGTCACGAAACCTTCGTTCACTCATACCCACACTGTTACAGAACCGGCGTACCTCTCATTTACCGCGCAGTCAAGACTTGGTTTTTGACTCTAGAAAAGGAAATCACTAACGATCAAGGTGTCACCAAAACACTGAAACAATGGATGATTGATAATAATCAGGAAATCAACTGGGTACCTTCTCACATTAAAGATGGACGATTTGGCAAGTGGCTAGACAACGCTCGCGATTGGAATTTATCACGAAATCGTTTCTGGGGAACACCATTACCCATATGGATGGCAGAAGACGGTGAAGTGATCTGTGTGGGATCACAAGCTGAACTCGAAGCTTTAACAGGCAGTGAAATTCCTGATCTGCATATGCATGTGGTAGATGAACTTTCTGTTCGCACTTCAGATGGCAAAACTTTTGACCCCAACGGCAAAGAATTTAAGCGCACACCGGAAGTATTTGACTGTTGGTTTGAATCCGGCGCCATGCCCTATGCTCAAAATCATTATCCGTTTGAAAACAAAGAATATGTTGAAAAAAACTTCCCGGCCGATTTTATTGCTGAAGGTCTAGATCAGACCCGAGGTTGGTTCTATACTTTGACCATACTTTCTGCTGCAATTTTTCAAAAACCTGCCTTCAAAAACGTGATTGTCAATGGGATTATATTAGCTGAAGATGGCAACAAAATGTCTAAATCTCTTCGCAACTATCCTGACCCTAACATCCTGATTGACCGCACCGGTGCTGATGCGATTCGTTTGTTTATGATTAACTCGCCAGCAGTTCGGGCATCTGAATTAAAATTTTCAGAAGATGGTGTTCGAGAAATTGTCAAATCAGTATTGCTTCCTTTATGGAACTCACTGAGTCTGCTTGTTGACTACGCAAACCTAGACGCCTCTAAAGATCAACTTTCTTGGAGACCAGGGCAGCTAATTAAAAGTGATGTCGAGCTTGACCGATGGATCATTGCTGTTCAACAAGATTTACTGAAAAACATTGAAGCTGAGATGGAAGCATTCCGTTTATATAACGTGGTGCCCGCCATACTTGAGTTTGTAGACAGTCTAACCAATTGGTATATCCGTCGTTCTAAAGAGCGTTTTTGGAAATCAACTGATGACGATGATAAGAATCAAGCCTACGCAACATTATATGAAGTCATGGCAACTCTATCAAAAGTACTTGCTCCATTCCTACCATTTTTCGCTGAAGAGATGTATCAAATTTTGGTGCGTGAAGTCACTGATAAAGACCAGGTAGAATGTTCCGTTCATCTAGTGGACTTTCCTAAGCCTGACCCGAGACTTCAAGATTCAGAGCTTGTACATCAGATGTCACTGGTTCGTGAATTAATCAACATGGGCCGCTCACTTCGTGCCAAAAATGAATTAAAAACTCGTCAACCGCTTCAAAGTATTACTGTGGTAGTCAGATCAAATGACGACAAAGAACTCATCGAGCGTATGAAAGCTCTTGTCCTGGATGAGCTCAATATCAAAGAACTATTATTTGCAGCCGAAGAGTCAGATTTGGTAGAGCTATCAGCTAAAGCCAACTTTAAACTTTTGGGTAAGAAATTTGGTAAAGAGATGAAAGTTGCCGCAGGTGAAATCGCCAAATTTTCTGGCGACCAAGTCAAAGCTTTACAAAAGGGTGAGACAATCATGACTTCTGTCGGTGAAGTTGAATTTGCTGAGATTATTCTTCAACGTGCCGTTAAACCAGGCATGGTAGTCGAAGCTAGTGACCAATTCACAATCGCTCTTGATACTAAGATATCTGAAGTATTGGAATTGGAATGCCTAGCACGAGAGCTTGTCAATCGCATCCAAACAACACGCAAATCTCAGAAATTTGAAGTGTCAGATAAAATTAAGGTCGTTTTAAAGACAGGTAGTACCAAAGTACAGACATCTTTAGAAACTCACCTAGAATACGTGACCCGAGAGACACAAACGTTTGATTTCCAATATGGCCAACCAGAGCATAAATTAGGAGCAATTGTTGAAACTAGCCTCAATGATGAAGCTATTTCCTTCAATATTACCAAGGTTTAAGCAAAAAATAGATTCGATGTAAAATTTTTCTTTGCATCCACAAAAATGAGTATAGATTAGTGAAATAAACGGTTTTACTAATCCTGTTACAGAGGAGGATTTATGCCTACAAAAAAGAAATACAGTAAAAAAGAATTAGAAGCATTCAAAGCAATGATTACAACCAAAAAAACAAAGCTAATCGAAGAGTTGAGTAACTCTGAGGCCACTAGTTTGTTTAGTGGTGGAACCAAAGAAGCTGCTGATACTTCTGGGCTTTCAAATCACATGGCTGACAATGCTTCGGACATCAATACCCTAGAGACCAACTTTGAACTCGCCGAACGCGAAGGCAAATACCTCGTCTATCTTGAAGAAGCGCTAGATCGCATAGACAAGGGAACTTATGGCATTTGTAAGTCATGTCAAGTATTGATCCCCAAGCTACGTCTTGAGCATGTACCAACAGCAACCCGTTGTGTGGATTGTAAGCAACAAGTAAAAGCCAAGGAGTCTCAAGCACTTGAACGAGCTACGGCCCGTGCAGCACTCAAAGCTCAAGCTCAAGTTCGCCATTAACGCTCCTTATTTGCGGTATTGAGAACAGAAATGCCTTAAATAAGCATTTAGATAAAAGTTCTCCCTCTTTGATAGGGGGAATTTTTTATTTTATAAGTTATAGGATTTTATTCTGCTAAGGTTGAGGACAATAATGGTTATACACCCGAAAATTCGTGGATTTATTTGCACAACTGCACACCCTGTAGGATGTGCTGCGAACGTTCAACGCCAAATTGATTATGTCAAGAATAATGGTCAAATTTCTGGGGGTGCGAAAAAGGTGCTCGTAATTGGTGCCTCACAAGGCTTCGGATTTGCTTCACGCATTAGCTCAACCTTCACTTGTGGTGCTGACACTTTAGGTGTCTTTTTCGAAAAGCCACCTAAGGGTAACAAACCTGCAAGTGCTGGCTGGTATCAAACTTGTGCATTCGAAGACGCAGCCGCCGCTGAAGGAAGATATGCTAAAAGCATTAACGGTGATGCATTTTCAGATGGCATTAAACAACTCGCAATTAAGACAATCAAAGAAGATATGGGCCAAGTTGATTTAGTTGTTTACTCACTTGCATCTCCTCGTCGCACGCACCCCAAAACGGGCATTGCTCATTCCTCAACTCTTAAACCACGACTTGAAGCTTACCGCAACAAGACAGTCAATTCCAACACAGGTGAAATTTCACAAATTGAACTTCTACCAGCTTCGCAAGACGAGATTGACAACACAGTCACTGTCATGGGTGGTGAGGATTGGAAAATGTGGATGGATGCACTTTCTGAAGCCGGTGTTTTAGCTCAAGGTGCAAGTACAGTAGCATACTCATACATTGGCCCTGAAGTGACTCAACCAATTTATGCCAATGGCACAATTGGTGCAGCCAAACGTCACCTTGAAGACACTGGCCTTGAATTAGACAAATGGATGGCTACCAACTTTAAAGGCCGTGCCTTTGTTTCAGTCAATAAAGCACTTGTGACTCAATCATCATCTGCAATACCAGTCATCCCGCTTTATATCTCGATACTCTATAAAGTAATGAAACAAAAAAATGTACACGAAGGTTGTATCGAGCAAATCGACCGCCTCTACCGTGAACGCTTATACACGACAGATGGGGTTGTTCCAGTAGATAAAGTTGGGCGTATTCGTGTCGACGACTGGGAGCTTCGCGATGATATTCAAGATGAAGTTAAATCCATATGGCCTTTAATTGAAACGGAAAATTTCAAACAAAACGCTGACTTTGATGGTTATCATATGGAATTTTTAGCCCTATTTGGATTTGGGTTTGAAAGTGTCGATTATGATGCCGACATTGAGCATGACGTCCCTATTAAAGGTTTAGTCTCTCTACCTGCGGAATAACTTAATGGCTTAATGGCTTAATGGTTTAAGAGCGAAATAATTCATTCATAATGCATACATTAAGGTAGATCTAATTCAGGTCTACCTTTTTTCGTCTCATACTCACACAATTATCCTTAAAATAAAGATTTCACTTTGAAGTGCGTAGATCAATACTATTAAATAAATTGTGCTTTTATCTTAACTAAGGCTCTGTCTTGATTTGGAGTGAAAATGTTATGCATATACTCTATAAACAAAAACCACTCGCCTGTTACTATTTTCGCCATTATTTTTGTTTGTATTGGCGGAGTATTCTTGTTTAATTCTAGGATATATAATCGCCTTAAAATGGCAATAGTCCTTGAATCTTTTATCCCCACCATATTGACCTTTAGCTCTCTGATGGCAATTCGATACATTCACCCTCATTTTTCTTTTCTTATGATTGTCTCTGGTGTAGTCATGTATTTATCATATTTATTTATGGCATTAATTATCATCATGGATACATTTAAAAAAAGGCCTACAGCACCCTAGAATAATACACCAGCCTTGACTAAAAGCCTACCTCTAATTTTAATTTCATACTCACCGGATAGATACTTATCAGTCTTTTTTGATCCACATCTAAAAATTCTAATAGAGTCAATGGCAAATAAATTCCTCCACTGAAACCATAATCAACATCACTTGCTCTGAAGAATCGCCACCCACTTGTCAGTAACAGTTCCGGGATAACACTGAGTCCACCTCCGCGCCACTTATTTGGAACATCAATCATCACTCCATCTAGGGCGACACCCGTCCCAATAAATGCACTATTTAACCCCTCAGGATGCAAGGACTTTTCAATATTTAACTCAAGATGAACTCCCCCTTGGACTCGCACCTCAGTAGCCACTGCTAATTGATTACTCAAACCTTGAGGAGCAACTCCAAATCCAAGGAGCGCCGAAGATTGCCAAGCTCCAAGTGTCTTGGCAAATCCAATTTCTAATCCATGAATTTCTTGAAAGGAACTAGGCATGCGAAATTGCTTAGTGAATAAACTCACTTCATAATATCTGACCGCATCAGTTTGAATCAACTGCCAAGGATGAATATCAACATGAGACCGACTATGATAAGCTTTAGACTTTAAACTAGGCATCAGCTTATACAAATCTCTCGATAAATGTTTTATCCATTCATCTAAAGTTGCATAGTCTTGAGTTAAAACATTTTCAGTATTGAGTTGATATCGTAAATACCATCGATTCATCATAGGTTTCAGCTCAACTATTAAACTGTGTTCACAAGCTGGCCCTTCCCAATCAACCAAATCAAAGACTTTAACCGCCCAATCAAACCTCTCCTGAAAAGGTTCAGTCATGGTCTCGGGAGCCTGCAATGTCACGCAATTTAACATACTCAGAGAAGACCTTGGGCCTAGAGCATAGCTATTTCCTAGAATCATATTAAATAAAATGACCCACACCACAAAAAGCCACTTTGAACTAAAGGTATCTTTTTGATTGTTCATTAGAAATTGACACCCGCAAGTAGGGTTGCTCCAGGAGTCCAAGTATTTACATAGCCACTCGTTTTACGACCTTGAGCAATGTAAGTAGGCAGATTCATTTCAGATTGGATAAATACACCAAGCTTTGAAACTCTAAACATTTCATAACCCAATAAGATGTCTAAATTCATTCCACCAGCGTAGAGGTTCTGATCTGAATATTTACCAAAAGCTTTAAAGGTCTGCATATTAAATGTCCCCCCACCCCCAGTGTAAATTCCTTTAAGGCCAGTAATATTGGGTGAATACATAAAGTGTAGTCCAAGTCCGAGTTCATGTGAAAACCTCACCTCACCTGTTTTATCTTCTGAAAGTAAACTATTGAGGTTCGGATTAAATGATCCACCTATGACTGCTGCCACGGTCCAATTTTCATATCGATACTTTGAACCAAGCTCAATGACATTAGCAGTATAGAAGATCGGCTCGGACTTCAGGCTATTACCCGATTTTGTTCGAAAACGACCCACCCGAGGGCTTGCGCCGATAGCAACACTCATGTTGCTCTCTCCCTTGACCTTTTTGTTCTTCTTATATGAGTCTGCAACAATGACGTTATTGCGGTTCAGAGTAGACTTGAGCGACTTATTGTGAAAAAGTGCGGGGATGATTCTTTCAGAAAAAGATTTGATTTCAGTCGGATAAAGCCTATCTACCATTTCCTCTCTGCTAGTCCCACTATACCTCGCAAAAGCACTCCAAGCCCCTGATGTGTGGTATAACTCGACGACCACTTTTTGAGTGCACTGAGTCTGGCTATGCTCAAATCCTTTCTCATGAGAAATCGAATATTCTAAGTAACGCCGAAACACCCTTAAAACCTCCTTATCTTGAGATATTGAATCACTACTTGAAAAACTCATTTCCTTCATATCTAAACAGACTTGAGTATTGTTATTTGAAATTGGCTTGAATTCGACACTCACTTCTTTTGCCCAAATTTGAACAAAACTCATTGCTGTAAGAATACTTGTTAATATTTTCATCTTATTGCCTCTTTTTGTAAAGATTTCTTTACCTCCAACATAAAAGGTTCCAGCTTGTGGGGCTTCACAAAGGGGGGATTTATCGGTCATTGGGTAAAACATTACCCGAGTATGACATATCCTTTACATTCGGCCACACTTTGAGTACAAAATTTGACCTTTTGGCGCCAAGATATTTGTTGAAATGACTATACGGATATAGTTTATACCTAGAATTGAGAGGTTTTCGTGTTGTTAAAAAATAGACTAAGATCGATGAGCATTATTTTAGCCATTTCTGTCGCCATAACCTGGGCGCAATACTCAGCCAAACAAATGCCTCCGGGTGATTTAGATATATCCAATTCGCCACAGTTTGTAGTGATTTCATTTGATGACAATAATATTTCCACCAATATTCAATTCCTGATTGACTCTTTGAGCTCTTATTCAAACCCAAATGGAAACTCACAGAACGAAACCCATGATGGTCAGATGATTCCTGCAGTTTGGTATAATATTTCAAATAGTTTCGCTAGTAAATACAACTGGGATATCATGAGAGCAGCTAAAGAAATCGGCCATGAAATAGCCAACCACACAGAGAATCACAATGCCGGTTTAAATGGGTTTATGTTTTCAACCCAACAATGGAGGTCGACTATTACAAGGGCACATAAAATGCATACCGCACCTTATCCATTCGAAGGAATGGGTATCCCTGAAGAAGACTTTAATGGCTTTAGAGCTCCTCGACTTGAAATCAATGATAGTCTTTTTCAAGTTTTAAGTGAACTAGGCTACTTGTATGACACTTCATTAGAAGATGGTTATCAGGATAGTATTGATGGAACCAACTTTTCCTGGCCATTTAAACTTAAAGATGGTGGTGGTGAAGGTTGGGATCATAAAATTGCTATGAGTTTACTTGACGCTCTTCCTACAAATGATTTGGAAGAACTTAAATCCTATCCAAATCTATGGGAAATCCCTCTATCACCTTTAATAATGACTGACTCACTATCTGCTCTTTT
>CAWVXU010000038.1:0-23349 GCA_963934255.1 uncultured Fibrobacterales bacterium | reverse complement strand
TTTTGAGCAGCAGCCTTAAGGCCTTTGACGTCCATACCATTGGAAGCGTACAATTCATCTGCTAAGTATGCCGATTGACCGAAGCCACCTTGAACACCTAGTGACCTTACAGAAAGAGAAACACCGAGATCTTCAATTTGAGCTAAATCATGTGTTAGCATCGAACCAAATCCAGCACAAACTTGATGATCTTCAAAGGTGATCACGCGCCCTTGAGCTTGTTGAATAATCGACACAAAAGATGAATCAATTTCTGTTTTGTTCACAAACGGCATATGAATGACAGCAGCATTGATACCGGATTCTTTGAGCTCAGCTTGTGCAATTAATGATTTTTCTAAAAGATAACCCGTTGAACAAATCACCACTTGAGCGTTCTCAGCTCCAAAAACTTGGTAGCTATTCCATGAAACAGGCTTTGCATCATAAGAAACAGGGAAAGACTCACGACCCGTGTAGAATACAACAGACTCTCCGTCTTTGCCGGCTTGACGATCTCTCGCAATATTTTCGATTGCAGCAATCATCAGAGCTTCAGCTTCATCAGATGAAGATGGATTGATAATCGAAAGATTAGGAATACCAGCCAATGTACTAAAATAAGTCGTCGCTTGATGAGAGGCACCATCTGCTGCATCTTGAAACCCTGCATGTGATAAAACACCGATAACAGGGCTTCTAGAAAGAGATGCCATGATCAAAGGTAATGCACCTTTGGTGGCACCAAATTGAGCAAAAGTATCAGCAATAGGAATGAACCCCGCCTTAGCCATCCCGGCAGAGGTAGAGAAAATATTTGATTCGGCAACACCGAGATCAAAATTAAGTTCAGGATAAGCTTGAACAAAAGGTTTCATTCCAGTTGAACCAGCCAGATCAGCTGAAAGTGATACAACTGGATATCCCGCTTTACGAGCAGCAATAGCTCCTGTTGCAAATCCAGCTTGAACTTTACCACGAGCAACTTTTTTAATAGTTGAGTCAGATGATGAAGCGGCTTTTGATTTAGCTTCAGATGCAGCAGCAACAATTGATTCAACTTCAGCACCTAGAGCAAGAAGCTCAGCTGGTGCCTTTTCATTAGCATAAATTTCTTGAATAAATTGTTGAAGCTTAGCAGGAGCGCTTCCAGGGAAGCCATGACCGCCCGAAGCGTCTTGCTCAGTTGCTTTGTTTCCAATACCTTTGACCGTTTTTACCCATAGGCAAACTGGTTTTAATGGATTAGCTTGAGCTTCAAGAATTGCTTTTTGAACAGCAGGGTAAACTGCATCAATATCATTACCTTCAGATACTTTGATGACATTCCAACCGAGTGCTTCAAATCCAGTAAAAGTACCTTCCATTGAGAAGGAATCTTCATCAATACGCCCAGAAAGCTTGGTATTATTATCACTTAAAATCATCAAATAGGGATTGAGTAGGGATTTGGCAGCAAGACCAGGGATAGAGGCGAATGCTTCTTTGGCTTCACCTTCCATAGCCGCACCATCTGATACGATTTGAATTGTCGTGCGAAATTTACCTGATAACTTATCAGCCATAGCTAGACCTTGAGACTGAGCAATAGAAGAACCAAGGGGGCCATTACTTAAAAGTACGCCTTCAGGGTTGATGTGCTGCTCACCGTGTCCAGTTAGTTTCGAATCTATTGAACGAAACCCTTTGATAGTATCAAGGGTCATCTTGTCAAAGCCAAGATTTGCTCTAAGTGCATAAACGCCATTTTCAGTATGACCAGCATCATTGACAAAGTTGTAATTATCAAACCAACGAGAACCTGAAGCAAACATCACTGAGTGAGTCGCGGCCATGATTTCAGCAAGTGCAGCAGGGCCACCCCAATGACAAGCCGCTCCACCAATAACAGCATGAGCATTCATTACAGCTATTATGGCACGTGTGGCTTTGGGATCTCCAAGGACAACGTCGTTCCCCTCAAGGTCCTGAGTAAAAAATGGAAACACAGGTTGTGTATTAGGTGTCAGTGCCAATAGCGACTCCAGTTGTAGCGGAGCCACCAACTTTTCCTGTATAGTATTGTTGTCCATTTTATCCTCGAAAGCTTGAATTGTAAAATTGTATTCTTTTGACTTAGAATCCATCTAAAAGGACCCTAATAAGGCCCAAAAGTAGTTAAAAATGATCAATAGTCCTCAAAGTTGAACTAAAAAATTATCTTAATAGGCAACATTTTTAATTTACCTGTAGGCTGTATTTTGAGGAATTTGAAAAACCCATTCAACATTTTGGCAATACTCTTTCCATTTATGGTTTTGGGTGGACTCCACTTCTCTATTTCAAATAAAACTGCTGAGGTTTTTGACTTATCGCACCTGAGTTCAAATATTGTCTATTACACACTTTTTTTATTTATCGGACTCGGGCTTTTGCTTAGCCGTCACTTTGTCAAACACCTCCTACAAAATAAGCCGCCTACTCTTTCCATCTTGACCATCCTGTTTTTAAGTGTGTTTGCGACCCTAGTCACACAAAAACAAGTCGAGGCAAAACACCGAGTTCAATCCGATGAAGCAATCCCTATGTCTATGGCTCAAAACATGAAAGCACAAGGAGTCGGCGGGAGTTGTGATCATGGGATTTTTATGGAACCTAAAAGACTCACCTGTGAAAGCTCTGCCAAAAGTTTTAAAGGGAAATTACAAGCTTCAATCTATCGATTATCTTTGTCGTGGAATCCAGATCCGACAAATTTTGGCTTTGGGCTTCACCTCTGCCTTTATTTCTTAAGTATCATCCTAATGTATACAGGCGTTTGGTTATGGTCTAAAAATTCATTTATTAGCCTAGTCAGCTCCTCCTTCATGGCTTTTACCCCGATGATCATGTTTCAATTCAGGTCACTCAGCGTGGAGCCTTTACATGTATTTCTATCTCTCCTTGCTCTTAATGTCTTACATTTTTGTTTGACCCCTTTAAGCTATCCCGCAACAACAACTCAAGCAAATAAATCAAAGGAGTTCAAATATAAAGAAGCGTTAAAATGGATATTTTTAGCTCTCACCTTAGCTCTTTTCTCTCAAACTCGTCAAGAGTCTGGCATTGCGGTCCTTGCATTTGCAATCCCAGCGCTTCCTTTTTTAATGAAGAAGCCAAAGATCTTCTTACTTTTTAGCATTGTGTTTACTTTAGGAATTATCCCAATTGTAATGACCATACTTTCATACCGAGGCTTTAATTTTCAAGGTGGAGGAGGCCAGGCACACTCATTGTCCAACCTGATCGAACATATACAAATTGCCTGGGAGCAGATGACTCTGAGTGCTAAAGACGAACGTTTGATTAATCCATTCTTAAAATCTACGACCTATATGGCTGCAGCAGGATTGTTTATTCTATTGGCTCGTGCCTACTTTGTACCTTTTTATAGAAAAGCAATTCTTTTCGTTGCCTTATTTGGAGTCCAAGCACTTATCATTTTGGAAAACGTCTCTGGCGACATGACCATCACGATTAATCAACGTTACACTTTGGTAATATTGCCAATATTTGCCTTTTTCATCGCGATTTTGTGGTACGAAGTTTTAGTCGTAGCGGCTCGAAAACTTTTTGATAATAGCCAGTCAATCCATCAAAAACACCATGACTTCTTCACAGGTAAACAAAATAATAATGTCCAGACATGGGTGCTGAGTATCATAGTCATTACCATGGCTTTTAGCTTGACATTTATGCATCGCAATTCACTTCGTGAAAACATTATGTATAAAAACATCCACCTCCCAGAAGAGCAAAGTATAATTCATGAATGGATGCCTAAAAAAGATGCATTTTACATATACAACCGACCCTGGCATTTTATAGCTATTGGACAAAGTGCAACTGACCCAGGAAGATTTAGTCGCTTGCCTCAAGCAAAAAAAGATTTCATCTTCAAGAAATTTGACGGCCGAGTTTATTATATCCGTGGGCTTTCTTGTTGGAGTAAGAAGACCTATCATCGTAAAGCCCAAGAGAATCGCATCCCTCAAGTTTGTGATCGTTTTGAAAAAAACACCCATCTTAAGAAGCTTTATTCTACAAAAGTTTTAAACTCATACTCCTTAAACATCCATCAGGTCTTCAACTATCCTAAAAGATCAAGTCTTTCACAAAATAATCCTATGACCAACGGCGCCAATCAATCTATGGTTACATTACAATCTTACGGCACAATGTCTGTGACACTTATGGCCCCCATTCAAGAAGTTTACAGTGTCGAATTAGGAGAGAAAGAAATTTTCAGAAATTCTTCAGATGAATTCACAAAGAACACACTCCACGCTGATAAAACACAATTTCTTGTGAACATGCAACAAATCAAGTTTCAAATTCTAATTCCTACATTAACCCCAGGTATTTATGAAGCCAAGGTTTATCAACTCAAGCAACAAACAAAAACACTCGTGATTAAAAAATTTATCATGATTCAAGATCAATCTATCACTCTTCTGAGCACGCTAGCGCCAATATCAAGTAAACAAAATTGGGGAAGCCTTGCTATTAACAAGAGCGTTGAACTAAATCCTCTTTCAATTCAAAATACGGTATACCCTAGTGGACTTGGAACACACGCCTCGAGTGAAATTCGCTATTCACTCAAACAACCTTATCAAGAATTTTCTACTCTAGTAGGACTTGATGACGAATCAAATTGTGGCGACGGCGCCATGTTTGAAATTATAGCTGATGGACAATCGATCTATAAGAGTCCACAGATTTCAAATGGGAAAGCATTACTTGTCAAAAGAGCTATATTAGGAGTCAAAGAGCTTACTTTAAAGACTCATTCTGGCTCCAATAAAGACTGTGATCACACAAATTGGGCTTGGCCTATGTTAAGGAAATAACCATGGTAGAATTAAGCGTTATCATCCCCATGCTGAATGAAAAAGAGATTGCACGTAAAACTTATGAGAGGCTAAGTGATGTACTAAAAGATATATCCCATGAGCTCATATTTATTGATGATGGCTCAACTGATGACACCTTAGAAATTCTAAAAGATTGTATTCAAAAAAATCCTGGCCCAATGATTCTAGCGGATGGAGGTCAAAATAGAGTTGTTTCTTTCTCAAGAAATTTTGGCCACCAAGCCGCTTTTAGCGCCGGGCTTGATGCAGCTCAAGGCAAATGCACAGTGATTATCGACGGAGACCTTCAAGACCCTCCTGAGCTTATAATCGAGATGCTAGAAAAATGGCGTGAAGGCTATCAAGTCGTCTATGCTCAAAGACGCAAAAGACAAGGTGAGACATTTTTTAAAATTTTCAGCGCCAAGATCTTTTACAAACTACTCAACTCTCTTACTTCAGTACAAATACCACCTGACACTGGTGATTTCCGATTAATGGATGAAGTCGTAGTGAGACATTTAAAAACACTACCTGAACGATCGAGGTTTTTAAGAGGCTTGGTGTGTTGGGTTGGTTTTAAGCATATTGGCGTCAAATACGATAGATTGGAGCGGGAGCTTGGAGAAACCAAGTACCCTTTCAAGAAAATGCTCGGACTGGCTCGCGATGGGATTACTTCATTTTCAACTTTACCGCTGACAATTGCCACTTATCTTGGAGTTTTTGTTTCCATAGTCGGTGGACTTCTTGGAATTTGGGCAATTATTGAGAAATTATACTTCCCTGAAACCACTATTCAAGGCTGGAGTTCGCTTTTAATTGTCATAGTATTTATGGGAGGCATACAATTAATTACAATTGGAATTGTCGGTGAATATATAGGGCGGATTTACGAAGAAGTAAAGGGCCGTCCCCTTTATATTGTTCATAAAAAGATTAATCCAAAGGACAGCTCATGCCATTAGAACTCAAAATCACCCTGCTCATAGCCATAGGCTTCATATTTGTTTGTTTCATTGCTCTTATGACTGTCATGCGTTCAGTTGGTAATATTAATCACGCCATTGATCGCATTGAGCATATTGTTTCTAAAGAAGTTATACTGAATTTCAATAAACACTTATTAGATATGAAACAAGAAAAACAACGACTCATTGCTGGTGTCGAAAAAAAACGCCGTCAAGATGCTCTTTTAAATATTCCATTCTCAGAAGAGGAGTTGTAATGAAAAAAGGCACTTTGTTTGTCATGTCAGCTCCCTCAGGGGTTGGAAAAACAACTCTGAAAGATCTTGTTCTCAAAGACTTCCCCAAAATTCAATACAGTATTTCTGCAACTACGCGCCACCCTCGGGATGGAGAAGTTGATGGAACTCATTACTTTTTCAAATCTCACAACGAGTTTCTATCAATGATTCAAGCTGATGAGCTTATTGAACACATGGAAGTACATAAAAACTTCTATGGCACACCTCGAGTATTTATTGAAGAAAAAATCAATCAAGGGATTGATATCATCCTTGATCTTGATGTTTATGGTAAAATTAATTTTGACAAGAGATACCCAGAAGCAGTTGGTATCTTAATTCTGCCACCGAGTATGGATGAGATGGAACGACGCTTAAGGTCCCGAAACACCGATGCGGAAGAAGTGATTAAAGTACGTTTGGAAAACGCTAGAGCTGAGATTGAGTTTGCTGAATCTAATGGGAAATACGAATACAAATTAATTAATGACAACTTAATGGATTGTGCCAAGGAGCTTGAAGATCTCATCCAAAAGCATACTGTTCAATATTGATTTAGCTCAAATTTTTACTTATTTTAGTTTTTAACATTTTAAACTCAAATTTCAAGAAGAATCTCGTTATAAATCGACTTAATTTTTATTTTTATGTTCTGATGATGAGATTATAATTTCTAATTTCTGGCGAACCTTCATTAACTCAGGATTTATTATGAGTCAAAATATGTTTTATGTTTTAGATCAAACCTCTGCAGACGTAGTTTGTAAATATCGTATTTTAGAACTTCAAGACGTTTCGATCACAAGGTCCAACGCATTCGCTAACGGTCACAACAATGTCATTGTTCAACGAAAATTTAGATTGATGGGCATGAGACTTTGGTTTGGTATAAAATATTTCAAAACTGTTGATGAAGCCCAAAATTTTCTTTATGCTAAAAACTTTACCCGTATCGAACGACGCAAAGTTGCTTTAACTCCAGCTCAAGGTCATGGTCCTGAGGGCGAAGCTACTCGAGAAGACTAACTGGATCGAATTTGACTATTCTCTATTTAAGACTCTTCCATACCAGCTAGAATCAATGTAATGTTTCATTATTATGATTTGGATGAACCGACTTGTGCCCTTAATTTGGATGCAACAAGTAAAACAAGGTCAACTCTTCAATTTTGAAATAAGTTATTCTAATAATAAAATGACAAAAAACCTGCTCTTAAAAAAGAACAGGTTTAAGGATTTAATTCATTATTGAATTTAGATTCAAATTCACCCTCTATTATATACTATTTACAACTTGCGACATTCGGTATCAAAGTACGATTTTGAGTATAAACATTTAAAGATTGAAATTGTGCATGAGAATTGATTTTCAAAACCTTAGCCGTTTTAGATTTAACTTCAAAGCCCAATTTGGTATTAAACGCAATTTTGTGATCTAATGTCAATGCAGTAGATCCATTCTTAAGCACTAATCTCAGCCCCTGAATTACGCCCTTGGGTAACTCTTGAGTATCAATCACTTCAATTTTTTCCATCTGTATGGAAGCACCCACCTCATCGAACGACGAATTCACCACTGAAAATGCATTGGGCGTTGACAAGAGGGCGACTAAAGTTTTGGAATCCAGTTCACTATTTAAGTAAAGTATATACTCAAGTTTGCTCGCTTCTGGGTCAAGGATAATTGCCTCCATAATATAAGGTGGTAAGTCAGATAATTTTTGGGCTAGTTTTGACTTCAATGTAAGTGTCAAATTAGAAGCATCCGTCTGACGTTCAGCAAAAAATAATTTCAAACTGTGACGACTGCCCTCAATCCAGTGATATTTATCTGCAAGCTCATCAAATTGAATAGAGCTTAGTGTGGATACATGAGCACCACCAGCATCGACCACAAGTCTACCATCAACAAATAGCCAATGGTCATCATCACCATCAATTGTTAAAGATTCACCGCCGAGTGAAGTGTATATAAAGTCCCAACCAGTGACCATGGTAAAACCAAAATTTGATCCTTCAGGTACAGAGTTACGTTTTTGACCATTATCATCTGAAACTTTGCGGCAAGTCATTTGATCGTCTTTACACCAATCGTTATTGTTTTGTTTACCCCAAGTTTTGACATCAGGAGATTGCGCAAATCTATCCAGCGGTAAATATGAATTCCCTTTGTGATGGTAGAACTCTACTTGATAGGTATCACTAGCAATTTCACTGAGTTGAATTTTATCTTGAACTTGATGATTCACACCATCGACATCATTATACCATTCATGAAAGTTTGCGTTATCACAAGCTTCACGAGCTTTCTCAGGCTTGCCTTTGGCGTTGAGAACGTTTTTAACCATACCGAAAGTCGGGTAAATCTCACGAGCATTCAGACTTGCCCAATGATAATGTAATGGGAAACGCTCCCGCAAATCATCATAGTATTTCTTTTTCAAATCATAATCTTGTAATTCTGCTTGATCTAAAGATCCACAATCATTGGCATCCGGTGCCTTCTTTTTGGAGTTAAAATTCTCAAAATCTGGGTGAGCTGAATTAAAGTCACGAAGAGTTACATCAATATCGACTGTCTTATTAGTGGCAGTCAAGAAGTAAGGCGTCTCGTCATTTTGATAACATTTTTTGACAGTAGTACTGTCGTAATCATCACTAACAACTCCTATCGTATTCGTTAACATACCAGGAGCTTTTGTAATCACTTCAGGAGCGGCACAGGACATGAGTAAACTGAGTCCTATTAATGGCAAAATTATTTTTTTCATATATTATCCAGTTTTAAATTTCACATGGTATCAAATTTAAGCTTTACCTATTTGACAAATTTTTAACTAAGGTACAGATAAACTTCTCTTATTTTAGGTAGAATTACTCTCGTTTATTATGTCTGATCATTGGACCAAGCATAGGCATTTCTAAACATACGCATCCATGGCCCGTCTTCGCCCCAGTTTTCAGGATGCCAAGAATGTTGAACCGTACGAAACACACGCTCAGGATGAGGCATCATAATTGTCACACGACCATCGTCAGAACAAAGGCCTGCAACACCATCCGGTGAACCATTGGGGTTCATTGGATAGCGCATGGTAATTTCACCTGCGTTATTGACATAACGTAGTACCACTTTATCCTGTGCTTTTTCTGTTTGATTCAGTTGGAATTCTGCGCGACCTTCACCATGAGCTACAGCAATCGGCATACGAGAACCTTCCATCCCTTGAAGTAGGATAGAGACCGTTTTTTGAACTTCCACAAGCGCAAACCTCGCTTCAAATCGTTCAGATTCATTTTGAACAAAATGTGGCCAATGAGAAGTGCCCGGAATAAGTTCTTTTAAGTTTGAAAGCATTTGACAACCATTACAAACACCGAGTGAGAATGTATTAGGTCGTTCAAAGAAGTTCTTGAACTCTTTGCGAGCTAGTGGGTTAAAGAGAATAGACTTTGCCCAACCTTCGCCGGCTCCAAGAACGTCACCATATGAGAAACCACCACAAGCCACAAGTCCATCAAAATCTTTAAGTGATTTGGAACCATCAAGGATCTCAGACATGTGCACATCAATCGCTTGGAATCCTGCTCGATGGAAAGCCGCGGCCATCTCAAGTTGTCCGTTTACACCTTGCTCACGCAAGATGGCAATGGAGGCTTTACCCGTCTCTGCAGATTGTAATTTATCTTGAGGGTCAAACGTCAAGTTGACATTCATACCTGGATCTTTATCCACGAGCTTATTTTGAAATTCATCCATCGCACACTTCGGGTTATCACGACGTTTTTGCATTTCGCGAGTCGTGGCTGACCAAGCTGCGCGTAGTTTTTTGCGTTGCTTGCTATAAACAAGTTCTTCACCGCGGCGAATTTCAATTGTTTTACCAGAAGTCGGCTCACCAATTTCAAATATATTTTCACCCAGTCCAGCAGATTCAAATGCTTCAACAACATTGTCAAGCTCTGACTCTGCTACCTGAATCACAGCACCAAGCTCTTCGTTAAATAGAACTTCAATGTCACTTCCTTGGAGGTCTTCGATATCAATCGCCAGACCCATTTTACCAGCAAATGCCATTTCAACCAATGTTGCAAAAAGCCCACCATCAGACTTGTCATGATAAGCCATAATCTTCTGGTCTTTAAGAAGTGACTGCATCACTTCCCAGAATGATTTCAATTTCGCCGCGTCGCGCACATCAGGAGCTTCAGTTCCTAGTGAACGATAAACAGTAGCAAGTATGGACGCACCAAGTGCATTTTTACCTTCACCTAGATCAATCAGAAGTAAAGTTGACTCACCATCACGGAGTTGCGGCGTCGTGTGTTTGCGAACATCTTCTACTGGAGAAAATGCCGTTATGACAAGTGATAATGGAGAAATAACATTTTTGGTTTCACCATCTTGAGTCCAAGTCGTTTTCATCGACATAGAATCTTTACCCACTGGGATTGTTATCCCGAGCTGAGGACAAAGTTCTTCACCGATGGCATGAACAGCCTCATAGAGACCCGCATCTTCACCAGGGTGACCCGCAGCTGCCATCCAGTTTGCACTTAAAGTGACACGATTGAGAGGTCCACATTGAACAGAGGCCAAATTAGTGAGGGCTTCACCCACAGCCATGCGAGCCGAAGCCGCGTAACTCAGCAATGCAATCGGAGTTCGTTCACCGAGTGACATCGCCTCCCCCGTATAAACATCAAAACTAGTCGTGGTAACAGCCGCATCAGCCACAGGTACTTGCCATGGACCCACCATCTGATCTCGTGCAACTTGTCCTGTAATCGTTCTATCACCAATAGAGATGAGAAATGTTTTATCAGCCACAGTTGGGTTTGATAGAACACGAATAGCCGCTTCTTCCAAAGTAATCTCAGAGAGAGGAATTTCACCCCCTTGAGGTTTTAAAGATTTGACATCTCTATGCATTTTAGGAGCTTTACCAAGAAGTACATCGAGTGGTAAATCAATCGGAGTATTCTCAAAATGTTTGTCAGTTAGACGTAAAACTTGTTCTTTGGTGGCTGCACCAACTACCGCATAAGGACAACGCTCACGCTGACAAATTTCTTCAAAAGCTGCCAGATTCTCAGGTGACACAGCCATGACATAGCGCTCTTGAGATTCATTACACCAAATTTCTAGCGGAGACATGCCCGGCTCATCATTAGGAACATTACGAAGCTCAAAATTACCACCCCGGCCGCCATCATTCACAAGCTCCGGAAGTGCATTAGAAAGACCACCTGCACCCACATCATGAATAAATGAAATTGGATTGGCTTCATCAAGAGCCCAACAACCATCAATCACTTCTTGACAACGGCGCTCCATCTCAGGGTTTTCACGTTGAACTGAGGCGAAATCAAGCGACTCAGCTGAGGCACCAGAATCCATAGAAGAGGCAGCACCTCCACCAAGACCAATGAGCATTGCCGGACCACCAAGTACAATCAGGTGTGCACCGACGATAATTTCAGCTTTTTGAACATGGTTATTTTTGATATTTCCCAATCCACCTGCTAGCATAATAGGCTTGTGGTATCCGCGAATCTCTTCACCATTAGGACCAGGAACTTTTTCTTCATAAGTTCTGAAATATCCAAGCAAGTTAGGACGTCCAAATTCATTATTGAATGCCGCGCCACCTAGTGGGGCTTCAGTCATGATATCGAGTGCGCTGACGATACGATTTGGTTTGCCAAAATCTTCTTCCCATGGTTGCATTAAATCAGGGATACGTAGATTAGAAACACTAAATCCAGTCAGCCCCGCTTTAGGTTTGGAGCCACGGCCTGTTGCACCTTCGTCGCGAATTTCACCACCCGAACCAGTAGCGGCACCAGGGAAAGGAGAAATTGCTGTAGGGTGATTATGAGTTTCCACTTTCATGAGAATGGCAACATCCTCTTGGTGTGGTAAATATTCGCCAGTGGTCGGGTCACGGTAAAAGCGTCCAGCTTTGTTACCTTCCATCACAGCTGCATTGTCTTTATAGGCACTCAAAACGCCCACACCACTTACTTCCTTGGTGTTTTTGATCATGGCAAAAAGTGACTTGGTTTGATCAACGCCGTCAATGGTCCAATCAGCATTGAAAATCTTATGACGACAATGTTCTGAATTGGCTTGGGCGAACATCATCAACTCAATATCATTAGGATTGCGACCGAGTTTGTTGAAGTTGGTCACCAAGTAATCAATTTCATCTTCAGCTAGGGCAAGACCTAACTCACTATTGGCTTTGACAAGAGCATCACGGCCTTCTTCTAAGACAGGGACACTTGACACTTCACGAGGTTCGTGTTCTTCAAATAAGGCTTCAGCCTCATCTACACTAGCATAAACAACTTCCATCATGCGGTCATGGATCACAGCAGAAATTGCTTCACGATGGGTATCAATGTTTTTGCCTTGAACATAAAATGCTATACCGCGCTCAAGCCTCAACAATGATGTCAATTGACAGATATGAGCAATGTCAGTGGCTTTAGACGACCACGGTGAAATCGTCCCTGGTCTTGGAACGACAAGAAACATCCAACCTTTAGGTTCTTCTACTTGAGTATCTGGACCGTATGTCAATAGTTGAGCAATCACATTATCGTTAGCATTTGTCCAATTATCACCCACTTTAGCAAGGTGTAAAAACTCAGCATAAACATGAGTAATCCCAGTATGGACGGTTTGAAGCTGCTTTAAAAGAATGTCGGTGCGACTAGCGCTTAAAGCCGGTGTTCCGCGCAGTTGAAGCAAAGAAGACATGAAACCTCTATTATTAGGGTGAAATCAAATTGTTTTCGTCAAAATTAGCAAAAAAGCCCCTTTTATAAACGAATTTCAAAGAGAATTCACGCCGATTTCAACACAGGTCACAAGCCAAATCCTACAACGACCCTAAAGCTGTTATTTTAAACAACTTACAAGGTTTGTATTGAATCCACACCCAATCCCCTCTCATTTTATACTCTAATTCCTATATTTGTGGACTAAAAGTTAGACCAATTTCTACTGGATCAATCAATAGATGGTCCCCTCCTAGGAGCTCCCATGAAGTGTCAGCCATTTGTACAAGAACGTTTTGAAAACCGCCACATTGGCTCAAAAGGACAAGATGTTCATGACATGTTAGAAGCCATCGGAGTTCACTCACTAGATGAACTCATGGATCAAACAATTCCTCCCAATATCCGCTTACAGAAATCACCAGAACTTCGCGACCTTCCAGATGCACTCACTGAAGCTGCTCTTTTAGATCATTTAAAATCAATTGCCGCTCAAAATAAAGTCTATAGATCATACTTAGGGCAGGGCTATTACAGAACTCAAACTCCTGGCGTTATTTTAAGAAACATTTTAGAAAATCCGGGTTGGTATACAGCATACACCCCCTACCAGGCAGAGATCGCTCAAGGGCGTTTGGAAATGTTAATTAACTTCCAAACGGCTGTTATTGATCTGACTGGTTTAGCGGTTGCCAATGCCTCTCTCTTGGACGAAGCGACAGCAGCAGCCGAAGCAATGAATTTGTTTTATAACTCTCGCAAAGGAGCCAAGAAAAAAACTGCCATGACTTTCTTAGTCGATGAAAATACTTATCCTCAAACTTTAGAAGTTATCAAAACTCGTGCCAACCCCCTTAATATTGAAGTCAAAGTTGTCAACCTTCAAACATATAAATTTGATCAAGGTGACCAAACTGAAGAAGTCTTTGGCCTACTAATCCAAAATCCAGGTGATGATGGACAGATTCGCGATTGGTCTCAAGAAATTACTAAAGCAAAGGAAGCGGGGATATTCGTAGTCATGGCTTCTGATTTGATGGCACTAGCGCTCTCTAAATCAGCGGGCATTCAAGGTGCTGATGTCTGTGTGGGTAACTCACAACGTTTTGGTGTTCCTATGGGATTTGGTGGACCACACGCAGGATTTTTCTCCTGTCATGAGTCTTTCAAAAGACAAGTACCTGGTCGCATCATCGGACGTTCACTTGACCGTGATGGCAACCTCGCTTATCGCATGGCACTACAGACTCGTGAACAACATATCCGTCGTGAAAAAGCCACTTCAAATATTTGTACGGCTCAGGTATTACTTGCTGTCATCGCTGGTGCATACGCAGTCTACCACGGTCCTCAAGGGATTCGTGGAATCGCAGAAGGCATTCATGCCAAAGCCACTTTATTTGCAAAACTTTTAAAGGACAAAGGTTACACCCTCAGACATACCTCGTTTTTTGACACCTTAACTATTCAATTTAAAGATAACACTCAGCGAAGTCACTTCTTACACATTGCTAATTCACATCAAGTGAATATTCGGACGGTTGATTCAGATGCCATTGGTATTTCTTTTGATGAGTGCGTCACACCGAAAGACTTCGCTGATCTCTGTGATATTTTTGGTCTTGAAGCACAGGGTGTATTTGAACTTCCAGAAATTGAATCCGAACTAGATTCATCCCTTGCTCGTGAAGTGGATTTCTTGCAGCATCCAAGCTTTAGCATTTATCATACAGAGCATGAGATGCTACGTTACCTTAAGCGCCTTGAAAACAAAGATTTATCTCTGGCGCACTCGATGATTGCTTTAGGTTCATGTACGATGAAGCTCAATGCAACAAGTGAAATGATACCGGTTACATGGCCAGAATTCAGCACGATTCACCCCTTTGCTCCTAGTGATCAATGGGAAGGCTATAGAGATCTTTTAGAACATCTTTCGGATTGGTTAGCCACACTGACTGGATTTGATGCTATTTCCTTACAACCTAACTCTGGTGCTCAAGGTGAATACGCTGGACTGCTTGTGATTGATGCCTATCATAAAGCTCAAGGTCAAGGACATAGGAATGTCGCTTTGATCCCTGCATCTGCTCATGGAACAAACCCAGCATCTGCAGCTCTGGTTGGGATGAAAGTCGTAGTTTGTTCATGTGATGACCATGGTAACATTGACATGGCCGACCTTAAAGCCAAAGCCGCAAAGCACGCAGACAATTTATCTTGTTTGATGGTAACTTACCCATCAACTCACGGTGTATTTGAAGAAACAATCGTTGAAGTCTGTCAATTGATTCATTCTCATGGTGGACAAGTTTATATGGATGGAGCTAACTTAAATGCACAGGTTGGATTCACATCTCCCGGCTTTATTGGAGCAGACGTCTGTCACCTCAACCTACACAAAACATTTGCCATCCCTCATGGCGGTGGTGGACCAGGTATGGGACCCATCGGCGTAAGCGCTCACTTGACACCATTTTTACCGCGTCATGTCAGTCTTGACAAAAGCCATAAAGGCGAACTTCTCTCAGTCTCTGCAGCGCCTTTTGGTTCTGCCTCTATACTCCCTATCTCTTATGCATACATTGCGATGCTTGGGACTGAAGGAATAAGAAATTCAACTCGAACAGCTATATTAAACGCAAACTATGTCATGTCAAAATTAAGCAAGCACTACCCCATTCTTTATACTGGCTCTCAAGGGCGATGTGGACATGAATTTATATTGGATTGTCGTGACTTCAAAGCAAGCACCGGAATTGTCGTCGAAGACATCGCCAAACGTCTGATGGACTTTGGTTATCACTCACCTACGGTATCTTTTCCAGTGGTAGGAACATTAATGATTGAGCCGACTGAGTCTGAATCCAAATCAGAGCTTGATCGGTTTGTTAGTGCATTGATCCAAATCCGCCAAGAGATTCAGCTTGTGGATGAGGGTACTTATAGTCTGGAAGATAACCCAGTAATTAATTCACCTCATACGGCTGCTAATGTCACAAGTGAAAACTGGGGGCACACCTATACTCGCGAAGTGGCGGCTTATCCATTATCATGGGTGAAAGAACGTAAATTCTGGCCATCAGTTTCTCGTATTGATAGTGCTTATGGTGATAGAAACTTGATGTGTAGCTGTGCCCCTGTAAGCGACTACAAGGAGGGTTAATTATTTAAGTTTTGATTCTTTTGAATTTTAAAGACAGAATATTTTAAAATATTAAACATTAAATTAGAAGGCGAGTTCAATGTGAACTCGCCTTTTTTATTTGCAACGTTTAAAGACCTTTTTAATCTTAAAGTTTTGCCTTTAAATCTTACCAACCAGGTCAACACCTGGAGTCAATGTGTTTTCCCCTGGAGTCCATTTGGCTGGACAAACTTCACCATAACTACTGGCAACAAATTGAGCCGCTTGAACCTTGCGAACGAGCTCGCTTGCATTTCTGCCGATGCCATTATCTTGTACTTCGGCAATTTTGATCTGACCTTCAGGATTAATTAAAAAAGTCCCTCTATATGCCATCCCCGCTTCTTCGATATGAACACCGAGTGCACGTGTCAGGTGACCTGTTGGGTCGGCTAGCATGGGATAATTAATTTTAGAAATCGCAGGGGAATGATCATGCCAAGCTTTGTGTACAAAATGAGTATCAGTAGATACTGAGTAGACTTCTACACGGAGCTCCTGAAGCTGAGGATAAAAATCGTTCAAATCTTCTAGCTCAGTTGGACACACAAAAGTGAAGTCAGCTGGATAGAAAAACAAAATTGACCATTTGCCTTGAAGGTTTTCTTGAGTGATTGTTTTGAATTCTTCATTGTGAAATGCTTGAAGGTTGAAATCCGGGATGGTTGTATTGATTAGTGTCATCTTATTTCCTTGGTTTACTTGTTTTGGATTGATACTTTGTTTATGGGATAAATTTACAACCAGACAATCAATAAGTAAAGTCGTTTGTTTTTATCAATTCAATAGTTTTTAGCTATTAAGATTAATCAGAGAGCCTACAGTGGCTTTGGAAAATTCCAGACAGATGAACTTTCACCTACTATCTCTGGAATATAAGAGTATTTTATGCTTAATATATCCGGGAGATAGACATGAAAATACTTTTAAAACCATTGACATTGCTCACTATAACATTACTTACCAGCATAATATTCAACGCTTGCTTTATGTCTTCAGAGGATGACAAAGTTGGAGAGGCATCTCCTCAAGATTCCTCGGATTCCACAGCATACATTGAAATAATTGATACAGTAGACTCTTCCGAACATTTCTCGGTCCTATTAGAGCGGTTGGAATGCACTACTTACTGCCCTGAATACTCAATTCGAGTTGATCACAAAGGCGAAGTCATTTATAACGGTAAAACAAATGTCCTTATCAAGGATTTCAGAATCAATCAAATGTCTACTGTATTGTTAGATACTTTAATCACCAAGTTAGCCGCACTCGAACAATTTGAATATGAAGAAGTTTACAACAAGTCATCAGAGAGTTGCGAGAGCGTTGAGTTCTTTTCCACCAACTCGCGTATTACATTTATTCGTGCCGGTAAGATTCAAGTAATTGATCATTTCCATGGTTGTCTTGGATTCCCTGGACAAGTCGAGCTCACGGAATTTGAAAATTGGGTTGATACATCATTTGATACGATGCAATACATTGAAGAATAAGGACTGTGCACAGACTTTGGCATAATATTTGATAACTATCTGTGTATATAACCCCCTTCAATTAGGATTACATTAGGACTTTTTATGAAACACCTATATCTCCTTAGTCTAATCATCATCAGTTTAAGCACCTCAGCAAATAGCGCCAAGTCTGAAGAGTTTGACTCATGGGCCGTGAATCTAAAATACTTCGGTCTCACCTACCACCCAGGCGGTGGTAGTTCAGGTTCATCCGCATACCCGCTTCAAATTGACAAAGAAGGTTACTTTGTCCTTCAAATTGGCGCCGAGACCGATCTTGATTATTATTTAAATGAGCATTTCTTAATCAGGACTACAGCAGCAGCCTTTAAAGATTGTGCCATGCTTTGGTCGGGACATTTTCATCTAGGTTTTCGTGGTAATTATAGCATGGACAATGGTTTGTCTTTTCGGTTTGGGGTAGGGCCTACACTTATTTGGCGGGAAAATTGGTATAAAGAACCACTTGTCAATGATTGGTACAATGGTGACGGTTTTTATGGCCGCGAAAAACATAACAGAAAATTTCAAACCGCCTTTATTTGGTATGGTGGTAATTTTGAAGTTGATTATAAAATCAACCAAGATATGGCCGTTGTTTATTCACTTATACCAGGGTATCCTCAGGTATTCACCAGTAGCTTTGGCTTAAGGACGACTTTTTAAGGGTTGTCTCTTTTCTCTTACCCTAAAACTCGCTTCATTTCATTTTGATCAATCATTCCGAGCTTCAGCTTCCTTTCAGCATCTTCATTGAGGGTGCTGTATTTTTTTGTGCCCTGTAATTCTAGATATTCAAATATCCCCACACGCCCCTGATACAAAGTTTTGTTATCAGCTTTTGGAGTAACTGACTTTTTCAACTTTCTCACGAGACGTTGAGCTAGTACTCCGATCAAAACATCATTGAGCGCCTTTTGATCTACATCTAAGTCCATCAACCTTTGTACTGCACTAGGAGCGTCCAACGTATGCAAAGTCGATAAAACTAAATGACCTGTTTGAGCTGCCTGTATAGCAATCCTTGCAGTCTCTGCATCTCGTATCTCCCCGACAAAAATAACATCAGGGTCTTGCCTTAAAAGTGATCTCAAGGCATCAGCGAAATCAAAACCCGCTTTGGAGTTTAATTGTATTTGGTTAGCTCCCTCAAGCTGATATTCAATTGGGTCTTCAATGGTGGAAATATTTATGGGTCGGCCGACAAGCTCCCGAAGACCCGCGTGCATAGTGGAGCTTTTACCTGAGCCAGTAGGTCCAGTGATGAGGAAAAGTCCTTGGGCCTGAGCAAAACTCTCTTTGACAGCCCGGAGAATCCAATCAGGCATGTCAAGCTTATCTAGATTCAAAGTAGCACCATGTTGACCTAATATTCGAACGACTAATTTTTCACCAAATTGAGTCGGCATACTAGAGACTCGAAAGTCAATCTCACGCCATCTTATTTGTCCATCTTGTGCTCGGCGTTTTTCACTAATATCAATGTCAGCCATGATTTTGACACGACTCGTCACCGCACTCACCACCCATGCTGGTAATGTGTGCGCTACTTCCAAGATACCATCAACTCGGTAGCGTACTAGCATCGAACTATTTTGCGGCTCAAAATGTATATCAGTGACTTTTTCGTTTAAAGCTTCTTCTAATAGACGATTGACCAGCTCTACCACAGGCAAAGCATCAGAAGCATCTCCAACTTGACTTTCTAGGTCAGATTTGGCCGATTCAAGTTGAGTCATCCATTCATTTTGGTGTAAATCTTGTTCTAATTGACGATAAATTATTTCAAATTCATTAGAATCCATTTGTATAAGTGGATGCTTAGTCCCAGATAAGCGAAGCGCCGATCTAAGTATCGGATCTGTCGGGTCAAGGCATCCATAACTTATGACCGGCTCATCATTTTGCGGACAGGCAACTAATTTTAATTTCAACATCGTTTTATTAGATAGCTCATTTGTTGGTTGAATCATTAGGGCCTCCATGTCAACTTGACCAAGCGGTATTTTTTCTTTGTTTTCATATCCATAGTCAAGTGAACTCGAGAACTTAATCCATCAATCAACTCGAAACAAGAGTCACAAATCAGTTCAAAACTTTCAAGATGATTTAAATTAAAATCACCTGTCAATTCTTTCTTATTCCAAATTATTTCTTTTTGATTGCCACGCTCATTGAGCCAAATCAGACTACCAACCCCACCATTTTCATCCACACTTTGGTAAGCTGAAATGGATTGAGCATTGAGGAGAGAATGTGACAAGACCTGGGTTTGATGCTCAAGCTCTAGGTTAGCTTTTTGTTGAGATTGATCATTAACAATCCCTTGATGTAACGGCCCGATAAGTCCGAATATAATTCCGATCACAATCGAAGATAATGCAATTGTCATCAATAATTCTATGAGAGTAAAACCCTGCTTTTTTCTCACCCACATCATATCTGAGCTTTCCATATCAACACTTTTGAAATGCCTCTGGGATTACTCACTTTGAGCTCAAACCAACCTAGAGAAAGTTCTTTGAGAGAATATTCATAAAAGTCTGTAGCCCACAAATGTAAACTACCATCAGAATTAGGAACTGAAATGTTAATTTTAAAATATTCAATTGAATTGATTAAATCTTGAGAACTCATGATAGGCGAATTTAAAGAACCATCTATTTCTGCCTGATGAATTTCCCAAAGAAATTGTTCATGAGTATTTCTTAAACCCCACTCCATATCAACTATTTCAACGGGACGATTTTGACTGGCTTGAAAGCCTCCCATTATTTGATAAAAAGTGACATAGGAAATACTTCCAATCACTACAGCTATTAGAAGTGAAACCATATTCATCTGGTCCACCTCTGTTGATTCCATATCTGAGTATCACCATGAGTTCCTAGCCATGTCGGCTGTGTCCATTTTTTGCTAAGTAACTCACTCACTCCCAAGGGGCCCACACAGTTAGGACCATTGGAGCACTCCAGTGAATAAGCACTCAGGTGTCCGATCATGTCGTTTTGTAAAAACACTTTATGAGGAGTGATTATCACCCCTTTCATCTCAGATGACTCGTCCATTTCCACACTCGCTAAATCATCTTCGGCGATGCCACCACCAAAACTAAACACCCAACCTTTAAAGCTTGCATCCCAAAGTTTCAATTGAGGTAGAGCAGTCGAATCCTGATTTTGTAAGACCCCCAACCAACCTTCAAAGTGACTACCTAAACTAAGCTCTACCCTATCACGACTCAATACTCGCCCCTGAAATGAACTTGAGTTTCTTAATTCCAAGCCGCCTAAAGTGATCAAATCAACATTTTTCATTTGTACCGAATCATCCAGAATAATTTTACTTGAAGTTATTATTAACGTGTCTTGAATAAGACGTGGACCTTCAATTAACTCAACCTCAGAAGTCCTAGTCAGTAAGGTACCAGAAGTGAGTGTTTTCCATTGTGTTTCTAGTCTAGATTCGATCAATTTAAGTTCATTTATACTAACGGTTGAAGAGCTCAGGCCCGCTTCGATATCTTCCTGTGAATGAGTTTGAACCTCTCCTTGGATCTGTCGGTGATCACCTTGTAATTCTTCAGATGTCCAAAGCCTCAGTCTGACATCTTTATAAGAACTTGACAAGGGCTCCAAACTTGATGAACTCAATTCACCTAGTCGACGACCTTTCAAGTAGACACTAATATTGACTTCATCATAAATAAAAGCACTATAGTTTGATTTTACTTGATACTCCATAGAATCTAAAAATTCAGGCACTACATTTTGATGTGATACATCTGATGAAGATCCTTGTGTTAAGAATGCTTCTGCTATGATTCGACCTTGATAGAATTTGAAATAGTGATAAGCTTCGGTGTATGATGGCCTTGTTTTCATCCACATACTCAATAAAATAGCCCCGGTCAGGATCACTATCAAAGCAACTAATATGGCCCCACCACTTTGCTTTTTCATACCCCTACCAATTCAGTTCTAATTTAATGCCTTGAGGGTCATGAAAGACTCCTCGAGTAGAGTATACCTCTTTCAAAGTCCACTTTTCAAAACTCGTCCCAATCTTCCAAAAATGTGTTTGATTTTTTGTCGATGATATTTTGATTTGCACTCCACGACTGGGCATATTTCCAACGACTTCCCAAGTACTCGGCCACAATGAAGTTTTAAGAATAGTGTTTGGATTTTTAAGCTTGACTTGAGGTGATGAGATCTGTTGGTAGGTGAAGACGGACAGAAGAGAGTCAGTGTTTTCAGAATATATTGGCTCTTGTCGTTGAGAGGATTTCACTTTGAATAGTGTTTGAAAAGATGAGTCGTTAACGAATTCATCCCATTTTGAAACCAACATTTCATTTACTTTGGTGGAGGCTTTATTTTTATTCATTGGTTTGGTTATTGATTGAATCATTGGCCAATCTAATATCAGCTGATTTATTTTAAAATCTAATTCCGATGATCTTTGATGTTTTGATATTCTATGACGAGGACTATTCTTTGAATTTTTTGAATACTTTGTATGATTGAATTTCTTAGAACCCAGCGATAACTGAAGGTGTTTCAGCCGAATCCAGGGATTCTCAATTTTTATATGGTTAATGAAATTCCAAAATTCATTTTCACTACCGCCAATATCCAGACTCACTTGATTGGATTGGATTCTTTTGAAATCAACAAACTGTAGGCCATGATTTTCAACCATTAACCTTAACCATGCCATGTTGGGTTGTTGGGTGATTTCAGAATTTTGCATCAAGTCTTGGTAGGATTGATTGATTTGGTTTTGTGCAATCAACCTCAGAGAGTCATCTCCGAGCCAGGATTTCAATTCATTTAATTGAGACTGTTCATGAGCTCGATTCATCTTTATTTGATTGGATTTTTGAACTTGACCTAGGGTGACATGGACAAGTACGATGATGAACATCATCAAAGCAAATGGTTTTATCCAAATTTTTGCAATACTATTCACGGGAACACCACTACTACTTGAACAAGAATACCTGATTTAGTTTTCTTTGGAACGCCCCAGTTCAGGTCTAAATTATTGGTCAGTTTTTCGTATGATTCCCAGTCTTTAAATTTCAAGAACCACCTGGCCGATCGTGATTTGGATTGAATGACAATTCGTTGAATTTCTGCATCTTCAAGTTGACTTCGAATATGAATTAAATTTTGATACCATGGAAATGGTTGATAGCTTTTGACCTGATTCCATCGGTCGACAATATTTACAAATTCATCCACTTGAGATTGCATTGTGAATATCTGATCTGAAGAAGATTTATTCGTTGGTAAAGAACTAGTATAAACCAAATAACTACAAATCAAAAACACAAACATAATGATAACACCCAGCCACTTCGTGATGGTTTTAGAAATTTGTTTTTGTTGATGTTCAGATTGGTAGCTAGGAGATCTCAGATCAAAGTTGGAAACCATTTGATCTGTGATTAGACTCAAGTCAATCTCAATCAATTGAGTCATCTTTAGATTTCTTAATTCCTGATCAGACTCTTGGTACCAAGATTGCGTATTCTCATTATTAATGCCATTATCACTCGTATGAAAAATGAAATTGTCGCCCTCATTTGAGAGACGACTCGGACATATAAAAGCAACTGATTGGCCACTTTTTTCAATAGAATTCTGTGAATAGATAAACGGTGTTAGCCCAAGCGGTATCCAATGTTGGATGTTTGATTCATCAAGATCAGAAGTTGGGACGCTGTTAAAAATAAAAGCCTTATTTGTA
>CAWVXU010000037.1:0-24217 GCA_963934255.1 uncultured Fibrobacterales bacterium | reverse complement strand
CCATCTTTTGCCATAACCATATGAAAAGGCTTTGAGGACGATTATCTCTTGGTCTTGGTTTTCACAGACTAAAACGCCAAACATTTTTCCATAATCATCAAATAAACCGGCAGTCTCAAAGTCGATTTCTCGATCAACTAGGTCAGATTCATAGTCAAGACAACCATCCACTTTTAAGTGGTTGATGAGCTCCAATGCATATGGCTTAGCAAGTGTGTCTGGAAGATGATGATAGGTTTCACATTCTTGGCACCAGCCGCCATAGAAGTGCGATGATTTAACCTGCACGTTCACCTAATATTTTGACCTGAGCTTCTTTCCATTCTTTGAAAGTACCGGCATCAAGATGTTCACGGGCCTGGGTCATTAGATGATTATAAAAATGTAGATTGTGAATTGAAGCTAGACTTGCCGCCAGAGGCTCTTGAGCTTTGATGAGATGACGCATATAGGCTTTAGAAAAATTTTGACAAGTATAGCATGAGCACTCCGGGTCTAGTGGCTCATCAATTATTTCTGAAAATTTCGAAGCTTTATAACTGAGAAGACCTTGTGAGGTAAAGACCATTCCATTGCGAGCATTTCTTGTTGGCATCACACAATCAAACATGTCCATCCCTCGATCGATTAGCTCTAGTAAATTAACTGGTGTGCCGACTCCCATGACATAACGTGGTTTGTCCTTAGGGAGTTTGGGATGACACATTTCAGCAACTGCGTACATCGTCTTGGCTGGCTCTCCGACGGATAGGCCTCCTAAGGCAATACCGGGCAGATCAAGGTCAATCATTTGTTCAATGGCTTGATGGCGAAATTCTTCGTACATACCACCTTGTACTATTCCAAAAAAGGCTTGGTCATAACCGTGAAGGGCTGGATTTTGGTCTAACCACTCAACAGCACGCTGAGTCCATTGCTGGGTATAAGCAAGTGACTTGATAACTTCTTTTTCAGTGGCGGGGTAGGGAGTACATTCGTCAAAAGCCATGATAATATCAGCGCCAATTTTGCGTTGAGCTTTCATGACACTTTCGGGTGTAAAAAGATGTCTAGAGCCATCAATATGAGATTGAAAGGTGACACCTTCTTCGGTGATTTTGCGCATACCTTTAAGAGACCATACTTGAAATCCACCAGAATCAGTTAGCATGGGCCTTTTCCAGTTCGCAAATTTATGTAAACCACCTGCTCTTGAAATGAGCTCAGTCCCGGGGCGTAGGTATAAATGATAGGTGTTACCTAAAATGATTTGAGCACCGAGATCCTCTAATTGATCCGGGTTGACGGCTTTAACTGAGCCTGCAGTGCCAACGGGCATGAATGTTGGAGTTTGAATAGTTCCATGGGCGGTTTCAATTTGGCCGCGTCTACCAAATGTGCCTTCAGACTCTTTGAGTAATTCAAATTTAAAATCTTTTGCAATCATAAGTTTTCTACAATCTCTATCGCATCTGTTAATCTAGATACAGGTATAATTTCGAGACCTTTAATTTTGATCTCTTTTTTAGTCCGAGGGACAATCGCTTTTTTGAAACCAAGTCTTGCTGCTTCGGCTAGTCTTGCTTCAAGCTGCGGAGCTTGCCTTACTTCACCGCTGAGTCCAAGTTCACCTACTATTAAGGTTTGATTATCAATAGAACGATTCAAATGATTACTTGCAACTGCTAGGGCAATCGCAAGATCAATGGCGGGGTCTTCAATTTTTAAACCACCCACAAGGGAAACAAAAATATCTGATTGACCAATTTCTAAATCACCAAATTTATCAAGTAAAGCTAGGATGATTGTAATTCGTTTGGGGTCAATACCAAGTGGTACTCTTTGAGCAACACTATATGTCGAAGGGCACACAAGCGCTTGGATTTCAAAAAGCAAACTTCTTGTACCTTCTAGTGTGCAAGAGACTGTGGAACCTGGCTTCATATCTTGATTGTCTTGTAAAAATGCCATGGAAGGATTGGCTACAGGAATTAGACCCGCCCCAGTCATCTCAAAGACACCAATTTCATTGGTACTTCCAAATCTATTTTTGATTGTTCTGAGTAAGCGAAATTGATGATTTCTATCTCCTTCAAAATAAACCACTGTGTCAACCATGTGCTCCAGGACTCTTGGTCCAGCAATTTGCCCGTCTTTAGTGACATGACCGACAAGTACCGTAATGCAATTAGTTGTTTTGGCAAAGACCATCAAATCTAATGTGCATTCTCGAATCTGAGAGACTGACCCAGGTGTACCAGGGAGGTCATCTTTATAGACGGTTTGGATTGAGTCAATCACCATGGCTTGAGGTTTAAGGGTGTGACCTTCCTTAAGAACTTTGTTCAAATCGGTTTCACTAAAAAGTAAAAGGTCTGAATTGGCAACTTGAAGCCTCTCAGCTCGCATTTTAATTTGCTCAGTTGACTCTTCACCACTCACATATAACGTTTTAAGACCAGCGGCTGCCATGTTGGCTGCGGTTTGGAGCAGCAAGGTTGATTTACCTATGCCAGGGTCACCACCAATGAGAGTTAAAGATCCTTGTGCGAAGCCACCGCCCAAAGCCCGATCAAACTCACTATTTCCACTGAAAATTCGTTGAGTTGATTCTGGTTTGACATCAGAAAGCTTGATAGCACCTGTGACTTGCGCCAGGCCTCGAGCTCCACTTGTTTTTTGAATAGCCTTCTCTTCTAGAGTCGACCATTCGTTGCATTGTGGACATTTCCCAATCCACTTTGAAGTGGCGTATTGACAATTGGTACATTCAAATTGTGTTTTTGCTTTTTTCATATGCCCTAAATATAAAAAGGCCACCTAGACACTAGGTGGCCTTCCTCTATTTTTATAGAAGAATTTATAAAAGAAATGGTTTTAATCTAGAGCAGCGCCATAAATTTCAATTTCTTTCGATTTACGTAATCCAATAGCAAGCTTTTTTGCTTCTTTGTCACCAAACTTTTTGACAGAGAAAGTAGTTCTTGCAGTTTTACCAGGAGCTGATTGCCAGTTGACTTCATAAACTTCAACAGTGCCTTTCCAAATCTTACGAACCCCGCGGATGCCAGAAGTGTTATGAGGGTTGCTTCCCAAAACTCTACGAGGGGTATCTGGTTTGCCAAGTTCAATTAAATATTCCAGGCGAAGCTCTTGTGCTGCTTTGAAAGCGGCACGTTTACCACCATTTTTTTTATCTGTTAACAGTTTACGAAGCGACTTGGTTTGAAAATTGACTTTGACTATCCAGCCTTTTTCGCGGCCGTTATCTAGTCGAGTAATGTTGGGATGTTTTGAAGCCATAATTTTAACACTTGGTTTAAATTTTTACAAAATGTATTTCATAGAAAACAATAGATGTGCTTATAAAAAACTTACACCACGATTTGTTTATAAAAACCTACATATTGTCTAAAAAATGGACTGAGTACACCTAAAGTAAGCTGTCATTGGTTCGTTCAGTATGATAACGTCGTCATTTTGATAAAAAAATGGCCACTTACAAAAGTAAATGGCCATGAGGTCGAATCAGATTTAAACCAAATTTATCTTCTAACAAATCCAGCTTTAGCGGGATTAAATCCAGAAGGGAATTTTGTTTTTCGGTCATAAATACAGTTTTGAAATTGAACTTTTTTAAGCTTAGCGCCCGTCAGATCAGCTCCACTGAAGTCAACTTGCCACATGCGTGTATCTGCATTCATCTTAACACCTTTAAGAGACGCTCCATTGAACCCAACTTTAACAAATTTAGCCCCGTAAAATTTAACACCATCAAGTTTGGCTTTGTCAAAAATAACTTTGTCAACACTAGCGTTTGAAAAGTTAGCTTTGGTTAAGTCAGTTCCCACAAACTGAGATTTTTCAATAAATGAACCATCAAAGATTGCTTTTCTGAATTCACCTTTTGAAAAGTTAGACGAAGAGATTTCAGAATCATAGAATGAAGCTTTCTCACCTTTAGCCCCTTCAAAAAGAACATCAGATATTTTGGCTTTGTCCCAGTTTGTTCCGGTAATCGTTAACCCAACAAAACTCATATCTTCAATATTTGAGCCAGAGAACTTTGCTTTGGTGATATTTGATTTTGAAAAATCAATTCCATCAAGATCAGTAAGTGACATGTCAGCTGAAGTTAGGTTCACATCAGTGAATGTTGACCCACTTAAGTCGACTCTGTTTAGTCCGGCTTTTTTGAATGAAACATTTTTGAAGTTAAGATCTGAAAGGTCTGCACCAATAAGATTTGAGTAATCTAGACGAGTACTTTCAAAAATAGAGCCACTAAAGTTACCACCAGGGAGGCTTAAGCCTTTAAGGTCTGCTTTTGTTAAATTAGTGTTCTTGAAGTTTGCGGCTGTAAGGTCAAGGCCTTCAAGTTTGGCTTCAGTGAAATCTGAACCTGAGAAATCTGCACCTTCAGTAAATTTAGATCCACTTAATATGGCTTTCTTGTAATTGCCATCAGAGAACTCACCATTTGTAAATGTTGCATTCTTCAGGTTTGCTCCACTAAGGTTTGCCTCTCTAAAGTCGATATTTGATAAAAATGCACTTTTGAATTCTGCAGTAGTCAGGTTTGCACCTCTAAAATCAGCATCTGTCAATTGAGCATTGTTAAAGCGAGTGCCAACAAGTGATGCATTTTGGAAATTCAAAGAAGTTCCATATGCATTTTGAAAACTTGAGGAGTCAGCATTTGCGTTTTCAAAGTTAAAATCATCTACAGCTTTTCTTTGAAAAGAGCGTTTGTTGAGCTTTTGCCCAGCGAAATCAGCTGCAAATACGTCGGTACCTAATAGTGTTACTGCAAGAGCGGCGATAAGCGCGCTTTTGGAAACGGTCATTTTATTTTTCATAACCAAATTCATCCCAAATCCTTTGTGTTCATTTGAACTTTAAAATAAGTCTAAAGTCCGAGTTTCGGTCTATTAAACTAGAAATTTTTTAATTTTTTCTTGTAATTGAGGGAATTAACCTTCAAATTCAAGTTTTTGTCCCATTATTTCCTCCAAGTAGGGTTCATGAATCATAGAATAGAAGAAAATTACGACGTTGTTATCTGTGGGTCAGGTCCTGCAGGTTTAATTGCGGGCCTTCATCTCGCTTCTGCTAATAAGAACCTAAAAATTGCCTTACTTGACAAGCGTGACCCTTGGCGAGAACCTGTTGCATGCGCTGAGGCTGTGCATAAAGGAGGGTTATATTCGCTCCTTGATGTGGATGAATCATGGATTAGAACCGAAGTTGATGGTGTCGTTTTTGTTAGTCCGGATGGGACAAAAGTCAAGTATACACAGAAAAATTCGGGTTTGATCATTGATCGAGCTAAAATGCACCGCTCTCTAGCTGAGCGGTGTGCTGAGGCTGGCGTTCATGTTCATTTTCGCTCTCTCGTAAAGAGCATTTCTGAATTTACTAACGGAAAAAGGAATCTTTCTGTGAAGCAGGGGGAGGAAATGCTCAATATTCAAGCCAAATTTGTGATTGATTCTAGTGGGGCAGGCTCACGACTAGTACCCGATTCAGGTGTAGTTGATGGTAAATTTGATATTGAGCCTGCAGTTTTTGGATTAATGGAAGGCTGGGATTATGATCCTCGCTATATAGAACTGTATTTTGGGCAGAACTTTGCACCTGGGGGCTATGGTTGGGTTTTTCCGCGTGATGAAGACGTTGCCAACGTGGGAATCTGTGTTGGACGTCCGTATGTCAAGACTCATGCACCTCGCAGGATGTTTGATATCTTCTGCGATAAGTTTAATCCAGGTGCTCCAAAGCCTAATCTTCATGGCGGGCCAATTGCTTGTGGTCAAACAAGAGAGCCTCATGGTGTAAACCAACTATTTAAGGCAGGTGACTGCACTAATGGTGTCAACCCCATATCTCGTGCTGGAATTTTAGAAGCAATGAATGGCGGGCGCAATGCTGCAGAAGCAATTTTACAATTATTAGAAAACCCCGCTAAGGCTGAAGAGGCTCAGATTTATGCTGATGTGCTGAATAAATGGATGAGCTATAAAGGCAAGTCTCATGAAAAATTAGCTAAAGCCAAATGGCCTTTTGCTGAAATACCAGATAAGACATTTAATAAAGCAGCACTTAAACTATCAAAATTACCTGAAGATAAATTAACTCTGCCTAGGATTTTATGGGCCACATTGACCTCGAGTCCTTCAATTTTATGGAAAATGAGAACCATACTTTAAATGGAGAAAAAGATTAACTTCACATCTGAGTTTATCACGAAGTGGTGGAATGATGAATTGAAATTCCAATGTGTGAATAATCCGGTATCGGAGGACGCTACTTGGACCGAATTTGATTCAGGTTCCACGCATTTGTTTTTCAAGTCAAGCGATGGTTATCTTTTGAAAATTGACGAAAACATTGATGGAACTTTGGGTAATGAAATTGCTTTTTATCAAAGTGTCAAGACAGGCCAAGATTGTTTTTTTGAATTTTATCTCTTTGATGAACGTATTTCTAATTCAGATTATCCGCAATTAAAAACAATATTGTTTAAATATGAAATAGAATTTATTTCAGCTTGGGATGATTTACTAGACAAACAATTGAATATTTTTGATTCTAATCTCTACACAGAAATTTTAGATGTCGGCTGTGGTGTGTTAGGCCGTGCTCACCTCATGGGCATCAACTCTAGCTTTATTTATGAAGATTTTCATCTAGGCCAATTTGGTTTCGTGAGCACAAGACGGCCAATTATTTTTGATTTTGAAGGGCTCCCAGTGAAAGGCTCCTTTTCACTAATGAATCGTTGGATGGATTATGCTTGTCTAATTCGAAGTTTATCTTATTCGTGGCGAATAGTTCAAAATTCTTTAGCAGTTAAAAATGCTGATAAACTTTCAGAAGGTCGTTTAGAAATACTCAGTGAGCCACCTGTCACTGAATGGTGTATAAGATGTTTTAAGATGGTTTTGGATCGAGATCCCACGCGAGCAGAGTTAAAAATTATTTTTCAACTGATGTTTCGTCGTTGTCATTATGAAGTAAACTATGAGAATTCATATCGCCCTGAATTTGCCTGGATACCAATAGGTGATTATAAACAGCTATTGGAAGTCTATAAAACAATCTAATTTATTTAACTCGTTTGAAAAGTTCCTATGAATAGAGGCGTTTTTCTCCGCGTGGGTTGAGATATTTATACGGCATTTTTTTCAAACTAACCCAATTCATTTTCTTGGCGACTTTGATAAAATTCATCCCAATGATTGCTTGGTGATTCTATGTTCTGCTCTGTTATATATACCCCTGGGTTGACAATCAAATTAGTACTAAGAGAGTGAGTTGTAAGTACCACGAGTTAGATATTTTGAAGTGGGAAAAGAAAAGGTGTATTCCTGATTAGAATACACCTTAAATTTGGAATAATATTATCAAATGATGTTAAAAGTGACCGCCACCCATTAAAAAGCCTAAGACGAAAAGTCCTACGACAAGAGGTGTTTGCCAAAGAAACCGTTTTTTCCAACTGACATTATCTTCTTCCTCTTCTTTATGCCTTTGAAGGGCAAGAATTTCTTTTTGTTGCTTTTCAAGTTGAGACTTTAACATATCAAGTTCACTTATAGTTGCTTTTGTAGTTTGAGGTTGTCTGAGTGAATCACTTTGAATTGAATTTGATTGCGCAGTAGAATCAGAAGAGTCAGTAGAATCAGAAATGAGAGAGTCATTTACATTTGTGCTCGGTTGACTCACAATTAATGAGTCTGACATCTGAGCAGGAGGTGTATTTATAGTAGTATTTGTAGCTAAAACGGCGAGTGAATCATCAGCTACTTTTGATGTGTCAGAAACTTTTGTCGCTGTTGGCACTTCGGTAGCTTTATTAACCACTTTATCCGGCAATTTATCAACAGCGGGTATAGTTGGTTTGACGCTCAATGTTTTTACTTGTGGGACATCTTTTTTTGGCACAACATTTTTAACTGGAGCGTTGATCTCTACTTTTGGTTTAACAGGCTCATCTTCATCCTCTTCAACTAAGTCAATAGCTCCGTAGGAAAAGTTGATGCTCAGTATAAATATGGCTAATACCTTTAAAAGGTTAAAAAATTTAAAGAATTTAAAGAGTTTCATTGGTTTCCTCTGCTTTTTCTGGGACGGCTAAAGGGTCAGCATGTAGAGTGATTAAATCATGATTCCATTGTAATATAGCACTAAGCGCCTGATTAGACAAAAATTCTTTTTTCATTTTTTTGCGAATACCTTCAGGTCTTGGAAGTAGACCGAAGTTAAAATTCATGGGTTGGAAGTCTTCATTGGCTTGAGTTAAGAAATCACAAAGTGCTCCTAAGCAACTTTCACGAGGATAATCAATCGTTTCACCTGTTTGTATAAGTGAGTGAATCTGGCTGGCAGAATAAAGACCTGTTCCTACAGCTTCAGTATATCCCTCCGCACCTAAAATTTGACCAGCAAAAAAGATTTTAGTGTTAGGGATTTGAAGATATTGATTGAGGATTTTAGGAGTATCAATGAATGTATTGCGGTGCATACAGCCCATGCGGACAAATGATGCATTTTGTAGTGCTGGAATTAACTTGAAAGCTTCTTTTTGAGTACCCCATTTCAACCGAGTCTGAAACCCAACTAAGTTATAGAGTGTTTTGTCGTGGTTTTCTGCGCGAAGTTGGATGACACCATAGGGGATTAATCCGGTTTCTGGGTGCATGAGTCCGATTGGCCGCATGGGACCAAATCTTAGTGTTTCAGGTCCTCGACTAGCCATTTCCTCTACAGGAAGACAGCCTTCAAAAAGTTCTTTTTTTTCAAAAGGTTTAGGCTCCACTTGATCAGCTTCGACTAAAAGTGAAACGAATTTGGCATAAGTTTCTTTATCTAGAGGGCAATTAATGAAATCTTTGGTTTCACCTTTGTCCCAACGGTTTTTGTAATATGCGTGTTCAAAATCAATAGAATCTGCTTCTACAACGGGTGCAATAGCATCAAAAAAGCTGAGTTTATCAGATCCGATTTTGGTAAATAAGTGTTCAGTGAGAGCTTGAGAACAAAGAGGTCCTGCTGCCACTAAAGTCCATTCATCTTCGGGGATTGTAGTGATTTCTTCATTGTGAAGTGTGATGTTGTCACGCTCGGCAATGAGTCTATTCACTTCATTTGAAAAAAGGTCGCGATCCACAGTGAGACTTTCACCCGCATCCACCCTCGCTACTAGTGCGGCATTCATCAGGTGAGAACCTAAAAGTCTTAACTCTCTTTTAAAAAGTCCATGAGCCGATGTATATCCTAGTCCTTTGAAACTATTTGAACATACTAGTTCAGCTAGGCCATTTGTCTTGTGGGCAGGAGTTTGAACTTTATCTCTCATTTCATAAAGATGAACTTCATAGCCTTTATCTGCTAATTGTAATGCAGCTTCAGACCCTGACAGGCCACCACCAATGACGTGAACTTTTTCCATTTAATACCTTATTGAGGAGTGTATTTTCCGATTTTTTTGAGCCAGAACTCAGAGAGTTGTATTTCAAGTATATCTATCTCGATGGGGAGAGGATATTTGGCCGCAATGTCTTCTAGAAGATTTTCTGAGTCTTTAGCTTCCACAATTCCTGATCTTAAAACTTGAAGAAATAGACCATAAGCTTCAGGTGTGATGAACTCACGCTCCATTGGGTGCAGTATTCTAACGGCCTTGGTTTGCCAAGAAAATTTGCTGCTATTTTCAAGATTTTCTATCACCCATAAGCTTAACCCAGAACAAACTTTAGAATCAAATCCTTGGACTTCTAGTTGGCTTATCAACTTCTCAAGAGATGGCTTGAGTATTTTGATTCGTTGCGAGGGCTTGAGTTCCATGAACTCGCTGAACCAATTGGAGGAAATGCGAAACCACTTCCTCCTTTGGGATTGTGATAATATTATTGAATTAACCATTAGTGGCGGAAATGTCTCATACCAGTGCAAATCATCGATACACCAAGTTCATCACATTTGGCTATGACTTCATCATCTCGCATTGAGCCTCCTGGCTGAACGATATATTTGAGACCAGCTGCGTGAGCGGATTCAATATTGTCTGCAAATGGGAAGAATGCATCAGAACCCATGACGAGCTCACCAAAAACTTGTTTTTCAAAGACTTCAGCTTTGACACCTTCAGGGCGATCCATCCGCGCCATGTTATCTCGAACACGAGGTTGGCATAAACGAAGATTGGAATCTATACGGTTGGGTTGTCCCGGCCCTAGACCTAATATTTTATAATAGCCAGGATTGTATTCTTGGCACATCACGATCGCATTTGATTTGGTGTGTTTGGTAACGAGCCAAGTGAAGTTGGCTAGTTTGGCTTTGTTCTCAGGAAATGGAGTCTTAGTCACGCATTCCCATTTTTCGATACTTTCAACATCACGGTCTTGAACAAGTAGTCCACCAATCACATGTTTGTATACCTTACGAGCTTTGGCCTTTTCAACAGACTTAATTTCTAGAATACGAATGTTTTTGGAGCGTGAGCTAAGTAGTTCAAGGGCTTCAGGGTCAAAACCTGGAGCAAGTAAAATCTCAACAAAACGACCTTTGAGGCGCTCAGCTGTGGCTAAGTCAACTTTAGATGAACAGGCGATGACTGATCCAAATGCTGAGACAGGGTCACCATCCCATGCCGCTTCAAAAGCTTCGTCAAGAGTTGCACCTGTTGCAAGTCCACAGGGGTTTAAATGCTTAATAATTGAGACTGCGTGGCTTCCGGCGAATTCACGTGTCATTTCAAGAGCCGCATCTGCATCAACAATGTTGTTGAAAGAAAGCTCTTTGCCCCAAAGTTGTTTGGCGTTGGCCAGAGAACTTTCACTAGCACAATGTTCTGAGAAGAAGGTCGCATCTTGATGGGAGTTTTCACCATAACGAAGGCTAGTGCCTTTGCCAAAATTTAGGTAAAGAACCTCTTCATTTAAAATTTCAGGTGAAAGCGCCTCATCTAATTTGGTATCAAAGTATGCCAAATGACGAATTGCGCGAAGCGCGGTTTTGTTCGAATACTCAGAAGACAGCTTGCCGTCTTTTTGTATTTCTTCTAGGGCTACTTTGTAATAAATTGAAGACACTAATGTTTTGGCTGCATTTAAGCGAATATCAACAGCGCGTTCGTTATCAAGAGACTCAAGTGATGAGATTTCAAGCTTGGCTTTGTGGCCAAATAGGTTCACAATCTTAATATCAGCCTCTGTACCACTTGTCACTTCAATATCAAGTGAAGACATTGCACTTTTAGCAGCTGGACTCCCTTGGATTGACCAACCACAAGCTTTAACCGCTTGAGCGAAATCTTCAACCCCTGATGTGTCAACTGGATTTAACCATAAAATAGACATAAATTATCCTTCAACTCTTAAGTTTAAAGTACTGGCTTTTCACCAGTAAGTAGTTCGTATATTTCAATGTATTTGGCGAGTGACTTAGCGATCACATCATCAGGAAGCACAGGACCTGGGTAGGTTTTGTCCCAATCCAATGTTTCTAGGTAGTCACGGATAATCTGTTTATCAAAAGACTCCTGATTTTTGCCTTCTTCGTATTTGTCACCAGGCCAATAGCGGCTTGAATCTGGAGTCAACACTTCATCAATAATAGCGATTTTACCATCAATTTTACCGTATTCAAATTTGGTGTCAGCAAGGATGATTCCTTTGGTGGCTGCAAATTCACGAGCGCGTTCAAAAATATCAAGAGTAAGAGTACGTAATTCTTCAGAGACTTCTTGACCAACAATAGTTACCATTTTGTCAAAGTCGATATTTTCATCATGACCTTCATCAAATTTAGCTGCTGGAGTGAAGATTGCCGGTTCAATTTTACCACAAAGTTTAAAGCCTTCAGGCAGTGTGTGACCACACACAGCACCAGTCTCTTTGTAATCTTTCCAGCCTGAGCCGACAAGGTATCCACGAGCTACGCACTCGATGTCATAGCGGTCAGCTTTTTTGACCAACATCGAACGACCTTGAAGACCTTCTTTATATTTGTGAAGTACTTCAGGCATTTCATCGACTTGATCGGTAATGAAGTGCGAATGCATGCCTAGTTCTTTGAACCAAAAGACAGAAAGTTGGTTAAGAACTTTACCTTTACCAGGCAGTGTCGATGGTAAAATAACGTCAAATGCAGAGATGCGGTCAGAAGCGACCATAAGGAAAGTATCGCCAAGGTCATACATTTCACGGACTTTGCCTTGTGCAAATAGTTTGACATCAGGCATTTCAACTTGGGCTTTAATTTTTAAGGTCATTTTCATTCCAATTTGGATTTAAAAAGGGTTGGATTTGAACTCAAATTTAGAAAAAAAATGGCAGGTTTAATGCAGTTTGCCAAAATTCCATTCTAAAGTGAAACTTATTGCAATTCCACCCATATCCCATTGTGTGAGCGCTTCATTTTCAAGCTGGGATTTGGGAAGTAATTCAGCCCATGGGAGCTTTGACTGAATAGTCATTTGGGAGTATTCAACCTCAGTATTTATTGACACATATTTCCATGAAAAATATTCATAACCAAGAAATGCGCCCCATCCATCATATCCAAATTCTTTTTCACTTATAGCGACTTTCCCCCGAGATAGTAGGCTATTGTTACCATAATGAGCAAAAATTCTCGCGCCGATATGAAATTGATTGACATCAGTTACCTGAATGATATTTGAGGAAATTAAGTGTGATACCTCAAGAAAAATAGGGAAGGATTCAACGGCATAAGACCATTCTTGGTTTTGGGAGCCTAGCTGCATGAGTGTCTCTTGTTGATGATAAAGGTAACCCATTCCCATTCCTAAGGCCCATACTTTGGTAGGTCTATATTTAAAGCCCATTAAAATTGGAAATGCCAAATTCACCTGTTGATAATCCTGTGCGTTGATTTTTGCTCGACTTTCGTCGTTGGTTTGCTGCTCAAGGGCGATTGTTTCAGCTTCGCTTAATTCAGATTGGAAAAGTGTTCTTTGAGACAAGTTGATGAATCGAATTTGGCTCTTTAAATAAAAAGCGTATTGGTAAATTCGTTCTAGGCTATCTGTATCAGTAATTGGGGGTGTTGATTGATTAGAGGAGCTCACGGGTAATTTGGCGATCGAGTCCAAAGTGGTTGAATCTGGTATCAAATTGGGGAGTTGAGACTCGACGACTAGCGAGGTGTCCAAAGCAATTGAGCTGTCTAGCGGAAGCCTATCTAGCGGCAGACCATCCAAGGGTAGTGATTGTGCACTTAGCGATGTTGAGAGTGATAAAAGAAAAACGACAATACTTAAGACTGTCGTTGAGATGTTTTGTAGTTTTTTTTTCAATAATTTCATAAAAGCTAATTTCTAAGAATGACTGCTTGAGACCGACAGCATTTGGGGCAATTACCTACCCATTTGTGAGTTTTGGGATTGAGATAAACTCGCCCATAGGCACTACAACAATGAAATATAACACCTTTCCAGGGACGTTTAGGGAGCCCTTGGGGGTCAGACATTAACGACGTTCTTCCATTTTTTTCAATTTGTCAGCGCGTTCTTCTTCTATAAGTACCATGTGATTTTCACGTTTTTCTTTCAGTTCTTCGCGCAAGCCATTGATCCTATTGGCAAGAGGTTGACCTTTGAGTTTGGAATCCATTTCACTCAAATACGTATCTGCTTGCTCAAATTGATCAAGTCGAGTATAAGATTCTACTAAAAGAGCAAGTGCTTCGCCATATCTTTCAGAGTCAGGGAAGTTCTTGATAAACTGTTGTAAATAAATAGCGGTTGCTTGTGGCTCTCTCATCTTAAGATAAAGTATCGCGGTGGCCATCTCTCTATCAGCAAGGCGCTCACTTAATTGGTTTAAGTAAAAGACTGCGCTATCTTTTTTAATATGCTCAGGGAAGACTTTAACAAATTCGTCAAACGCTTTTACAGCGTCATTAGTATAAGTCTCATCGCGCCCAGGTACATAGTCATGTGACCAAGCTGAAAGGCCTTTTTTGTATGTAGCAAAAGGAGCTTGTGGACTTGAAGGGTAGTGATTGATGAAAATATTATACTCAGAGTATGCTTCAATCCATTCTTCACCTAAAAAGTAGGACTCAGCAAGGAGGAACTGTCCCTCTTCCATAAAACCAGTGCCGGTACAGTTAGCAAGTAAACCATGAAGCGCTTCTCTGGCGTCAAAGTAATCCTCACCTAGCATGAGTTTTTTTGATTCTTTGAAGTCGGCTTGACATTGTTCAGTACGCGACTGTAATTTGTCATCCCCGGCACATCCAAGAAGTAAAAATGAAAACAAGGCCGCTGATGAAAGGGTACCTTGCGAGAAAGATTTTTGAAATAATTTTTTAAACATTATATGTACTTACTGAATTCCGAGCTTTCTGAGCTCTGTGTTAGCTCTGACAATATACTCAGAATCAGGGTAAATGACACTTAATTTTTTAAACTCAGCTACAGCTTGAAAACTATCGCCTAAACGAAGGTAACAAAGACCGATTCTGAATTGAGCATCATCGCCTTTATCTGTTCGAATATAGCTGAAAACTTTTTGAAAAGCTTCAATGGCTCTAGCGTAGTCGCCTAAATTAAAGTGTGATTCGCCTATCCAAAAAACAGCATCATCGGCATATTCACTCGATGGAATTTCAGCGATAAATCTCTGAAATTTGGCAATCGAACCCATAAAATCTTTATGATTAAAGAGTCCTAAAGCCTTTTGATACATAGCCGGCTGTTGTGATAAGCTTCTTGTAGTGCGCTTATTCCCACTCGGTTGGAAAGTTTTTAAAGATAACTTACCTTCAAATTCGCTTTGAAGTAATCTGATTTCTTCAGATAAAAGGATAATTTTAGACTCAAGTTCTTCCATTCGTGCAACTGGTAGAGTCTGAATGGTGTTTTCAAGATCCATTTGACGACGTTCCATTTCAATGAGACGAGTTTGCATGGCATCTACATCCATTTTAGTCTGTCTGGATATTTTCAGGGCAGCATCAGTGTTTTCCTTCATTTGAAGGACATCTATCTCGGGAAGAAGGGCTTCTGAGCCTTCTCTGGTGATAGGTGCTGCACACGATGTGAGAAATACCAAAAGGATTCCGCACAGACTGAGTGTAGCTTTGCTATTTTTTATTAACAAGAAGTTCATCATGCAAGCTCCAAGGTTTCGCATCTGTTATATTGTATCGGATGAAACTTCAAAAAACTGAAGTATTTAAACAAACCTAATAAACCATCCAAACTAGTGGGAATCGTAAGTTGATACTAGCGAAATACATATTAAAAGAACACCTTGCTCCATTTTTGGCGGCATTCTCGGTGATTACTTTTCTTTTTGCGGTTCAATACCTAGTGAACATCTTGGATTCTGTATTATCTAAAGGTTTGCCTGCAGTTATTTTATTAGAAATTTTAGTTTTATCCCTTGCTTGGATGTTAGCTTTGGCTATACCCATGGGGTGTTTAGTCGCATCGCTTATGGCATTTGGACGACTTAGTGCTGACTCCGAGATAACTGCGGTGAAGAGTGCTGGAATTTCACCCATCACTTTAATGCGACCCGTTCTAATTGTTGGGGCATTGATCATGACAATGCTGGTTTTGTTCAATAATTGGGTACTTCCAGAGGCTAATCACCGCGCTGCTTCACTTTTAAGATCTATATCAAGAAAAAAGCCTCAAGCTTTTATCAAATCTGGACAGTTGATTAAGGATTTCCCTGGTGTGCAAATTTGGGTGGATGATATTGATGAATTGAATGGTCGTCTGTCCGGTATCCAAATCTTTGAAATTAACGGTAGGGAAACTCCAAAAATCATATTGGCTCAATATGGATGGATGGAATATCAGGATATGGGAGCAACGCTTCTTCTTCATTTAGAGCATGGCGCTAATCATATTCGTGATGCCAAGGATCAAACTCAATACTTTAAGATTAGCTTTACCAAACAGACTTTTTCAGTTCGAAATGTAGACGATAGTTTTAATCGGACCGAAAGTAAACATCGTTCTGATCGAGAGATGCCTATTGAGGGCATGCTTGAATTAGTAGAAAAGTCAGAAACTAAGTTTGATGAGATTTTACGGGATCAAGCTAAAGCGTTGTGGACAGATCAAGATTTGATGATACAATTTGTAAAAACAGATACACTAGCAACTGACGTAGCCATTGAGCTTGCCCAAAAAGAGTGGGATGTTACAGAGTCTTCTATTCATTTGTTTAGAGCATTGAATCGTCAAGAACAAGGGACTTTCCGGAAGATTCGCAGTATTATATCCAAGCTTGATTACCAGCAAAAAAGAGTTGCTCAGTATTTAGTTGAAGTCCATAAGAAATTTTCAATCCCGGTCGCGGCGGTTGTTTTCATACTTATCGGAGCACCACTCGGAGTGATGGCTCGAAAGGGCGGCGTTGGGACTGGCGTTATTTATTCTATTACCTTTTTTGTGGTGTATTGGGCGTTTCTCATGGGTGGTGAGAAGATTGCCGATAAATTAATAGTGCCGCCGGCTTTAGCGATGTGGTCACCTAATATTATCGTGGGTTTAGCTGGAATTATTGTAACTTGGCGAATGGCATCGGATAATTATACGGGCCATCGATTTTGGCATCCTGTGCTTATCTGGTGGCGCAACCGAAAAAAAGTTAAATCAGAGCAAACTCAAGGAGAGGGTGAAAACAAATGACCTTTCCTTTTTATTTGGCGGGCCGATTTTGGCGCCTTCTTCTGCTTTTAACTTTTTGTGTAGTATCCATATATATAGTACTTGATTTTGTGAATCAAATTTCCATGTGGATGAATCGTAGTACTGAGGATATTTTGGATTATTATCTCAATTATATTCCTTCTATAATGTATCTGACAATGCCGATTATTCTTATGCTTGCAGTCACTGGTGTTGTCGGTGGGATGGCAAGACATTTAGAGCTTGCGGCCATGAAAGTTGCTGGCCGGCCTATTTTGAAAATATTGGCGCCCGTATGGATCTCGTGTTTTATCATCGCTTTGGCTATGTATTGGTTTAATGATCAAGTTTTACCTGATGCTAATCACAAACGTCTTGAGCTTGCTCAACCTTTAACTAAATCCAAAAAAGCTAATAAGCGCCTTAAAGTAAAACGTCAAATGGTACTCGTAGGAGAACATAACAATACCTGGTATATAAGGCAATATTCTGCTAAAACGAAAAAGGCTCGCGGTGTGGTGGTTGTTCAAATCCTCGAGGGGCAGATTGAAAAACGTCTTGATGCAGAGTCTCTAATTTGGAAAAAAGAGGGCTTTTGGTTGGCTAAGGAGGGTGTTATTAGGGTAATGAAGAATGGGAGATTTGAAGCCGAATCATTTAAAACTCGTCAGCTCAAAAATTGGCCCGAACAAAAGCCTGATGACTTTATAAGCAGCCGATTCTCTCATGAAGAAATGAGTGGGGAAATGCTAGAAGAGCGAATTGAAAATCTCAGGCGCGCTGGTGAAGACACTAAGTCTTGGGAGACTCAATGGCATTTCAAAATTGCCGGACCTTTTATGAATTTCATTATTTCTCTTATAGCATTATCCTTGAGCCACCATGTTTTGCGTGGAAGTCTCACAAAAAACTTCGGAATTGGTTTATTGATTGCATTCAGTTATTATGTTATAGTAAGATATGGTCTAATACTCGGCGAAAATGGTGCTCTATCTCCTTGGTTGGGAGCGTGGTTTGGTAATTTGGTATTTGGGGCGGTGGCGATGATTATGACATTAAGGTCGGTACGATTGTGACAGAGATATTTTTTCTCATTTCAGGTTTGCTTTTTGGACTAGCCTTCTTAGGTGGGTTCTACTTCTATTGTTTACCACTAGGTGTTATTTGCTTGATCTTTGGTTGGATGAATCGTCCGAGACAATACCGAGATAGTCGTACGATTGAAATGGCGCCGATTACGGATATGCCAGATTCTAACGATGTTACTTTCCTTAAAGACGGTGAGGAAGGTGAAGAACGCGAAGAAGTCATCAATAAAATTCAAAAAAAGAAATATAAGCTTGAAGTTGAAAATGAAGTTGAACTAAATCTTTATAAGGCCGCAAGTCTGCTTCGTAAACTGTTAAGATGCCAGAGTGTGCTCATTCTATTTCCTGGAAATAAAGCAAAAACACTTCGCCTAAAAGTTTATGATTCAGAACTTTCTACTGTGGTTCCAAGTTGTGAATTCCTAGAAAATCAAGGACTTGTAGGTCGTTTACTCAAGCCAGAAGTTGATCGTATTTTAGAAGGTGACCTGGGGTCAAAAAGTCGGATTCACTATTACTCAGATGAATCAGAGATTCGAAGCCTAGCAGGCGTTCCCATTGTTGTTAATCAAAAACGGAATGGTGCAGTCGTTGTAGATAGTACAGAAGATGAAGCATTCGATGATGAAGTCATTATAATTCTTAATCAATTTGCTTCTTTAATTGGCTCATTATGTTATCGTACCTATATGGATTTTGAGCATCTCTATCAAAAGGAACAGTTCAAGGCTCTTTTTGAATATCAAAAACGCTTCCTTGATAATATGGCATCCAAAGACGTCTATAAAAACATTGTTTCCTATGCCAAAACTACACTTCCCTTTGATCGTATCACTATTTTGACGGTAAAAGATGATGATCCAAATATGGCCCAGGTTGTTGTGTGTGAGGGTGTGGATCAAGATTATTTTATTAACCGACAAGTTCCTATTGATGGTAAAGGCCTCTTGACACTTTGTTTAATGAAAAGCATGAGTTTAACTCGTGTTATTAGCCCTAGAAGCCCTGTCACATTAATTTCCCTTGATGAAAAAACGAATGATCAGTTTAGATGCCTAGCTGCTGTGCCTGTACTTGTGCAAAATGATATGGTGAAAATGGTAATTTGTGTGGAGAGTGCTCGTGTTTATAAGTACGGCGTTCATCATATTGACCTTTTGAAAAATATTGCAAATGTCGCTGGTTTTGCTTTTGCTCGAGCTCAAGCTTTTGAAGAAAAAGAAAACCAAGCTTCTCGAGACGGTTTAACTGGGCTTTATAATCATCGAACCTATATGGAGTTTTTATCCAAAGAATGTCTTCGTACTAAGCGTATGGGTACTCAAATGGGTGTTATGATGACTGATATTGATAAATTTAAATCAGTTAATGACACTTATGGTCATCCGGTCGGTGATATTGTTCTAGCTGAAACCAGTAAAATTATTGCTAAGGAAATTCGAGCAGGTGTTGATACTGTTGCGCGTTATGGCGGTGAAGAGTTTGGGGTGATGATTGTTGACGCAACTGAAAAAGTTGTGAAGGATACAGCTGAACGAATCCGCATAGCAATTGAAGAAAAAGATTTTGAAATCGGTCGATCAGAACCACTAAAAATCACAATATCTCTAGGATACGCAATTTTTCCACGTGATGCCGAGGATATTATAGCCTGTTTAGATAAAGCAGATAAGGCGCTTTATAAAGCCAAAACAGGTGGTCGTAATCAAGTGGTGGGATATCATTAATGGATCGATTACTAGATGAACGTTATATGCAAATGGCCTTAGGAGAAGCAGAAGCAGCTTTTGATAATGGGGAAGTCCCCATTGGTTGTGTTATAGTTAGAGATGGTAAAATTATAGCCAGAGGCTCCAATCAGATGGAAACATTGCAAGACCCTACAGCTCATGCTGAAATTTTAGCTATTGGCGCCGCATCAGCTAAGGGAGAAGGTAATTGGCGTCTCGATGATACAACACTTTATGTTACCCTTGAACCTTGCCCTATGTGTGCTGGAGCAATTTTAAACTCGAGACTTTCAAGAGTCGTATTTGGAGCTCCAGATAAACGATTGGGTGCTTGTGGAAGTACAATGGATATACTGAAAAACAATCCAATTCATCGAGAAATAGAAGTTTTAGGTGGTGTTTTAGCTGATCAATGTTTGGGTATTATTCAGCAATTTTTCCAAGTTTTAAGAGCTCGTAAAAAAGAAGAGAAGAGTCAGGTTCAAAGTATTCCACTCAAGGGTGTGAGTTTGATTTAAACCGAGTGACTTTTTAAATAACATTTATTATATTGTCCAAACTTGAGTTCAGTAGAGCCTCAGGCCCCTTCCGATGGTTTATGTGTTGGACCAGGCCAGGGCGAAAGCAGCAACCTACTTCGTGTTCTCTATGCGGATGGTCAGTTTGGGGTTCTATTGAATTCAAGTATTTAAAAGCTTCTTATAGATATCTATAAGAAGCTTTATTTGTTTTATGGGATGGATAAGATAGTTTCCGAATCAGCCTTTAAATCTTTTCAGTTTGTTTGCTACCACCCTATTAAATGGGTCTAGGTAGTAAGCTCTTTCCAAGTTTTCTAAAGCTAACTCTTTATGACCAGTTGCCTCAAGAGCAATAGCTATAGCTACCAATGAACTAATGTGGTCGGGGTTTTTCTCAAGTGTTTTTTTGAGATGTTGAATAGCTTCCTTAAATTGTTTGTTAGAATTTAAAAGAAGTCCAACTCGATAATGTGCCTTAGGGTGGTCTTTTTCTAAAGATATGGCTTGTAAGAAATGAGATAAAGCCTCATGAGAATATGCTTTGAGGCTATCAACCCGTTGTGAGCGATTGGCTAAGGTGTATTTGAGTTCACCCAAATTATACCAGGTATTATAATCTTCTGGATTCATTGATAGTGCTGTGCGGTAGTGTTTTTTAGCAAAATCATATTGCTGTAAATAATACTGAGCCATCCCCATTCGAGCATGAACCCGATGATCTAAAGGGTCTAACTTAAGAGCCTTAGTTAATTCTTTACGACTAGAATTGAAATTACCTTGGTTCATTTTTTGACGAGCACTTTGGTACCAAATCATAGGAGACTTAGGGTGCTCTTTTTTTAATTGTTTAAAAAGCGAATCAGCTTCTTTAGAGTTAGGCTCTATTTCAGCGAGAGATGATGCTAAATCAATTTTAACTTTAACTTCACCAGGGAATTTTTGATGTAAATTTTTAAGTAATGCAATTGCTTCAAGGGGGCTATTTAAAGCAAAAGTGGCTCGAGCTAAATCAAGCTGTAATCCTATATCTTTTGGGAATTTAGAAATTGCTTTTTGTAGATAAGGAATAGCTTGTTGTGGTTTACCGGCTTTAATATAGGCTTTACCTGCTTGGGCTTGAAATACTATATCATCTGATAAATAATTTGCGACTCGCTCAATATGCTTCAGGGATTTACGGTACATTTCTCGGTCAGAAAATAAGCTGATTAATTCTTTGTATGCGGCTAAATCTTCACTAGTAATGTGGCTAAATGAGGTATTTGAAGATTTATTTTCTTGTAAATTCGAAAGTAAATCATCAAAAAGTGATTCGTTATTATCTGAAAAAGAGGTGTCAACAAAAGAAGAATCTTGAAGTTCGGTAGGAAGTTCACTGAGTTTGATACCTAATCTTTTGGCTTCGTCTTCTGCGATTTCGGCCTCAAAAACACTTGTGAAGTGAATAAAAAGGAAGTAAGTAATCATAATCAACGTGTTGAAAATGGCAAAAAGTAAAATATATAGACGATTCTTTGGTGATACTATCGCTAAGATTTCCATTATTTCAGACTTTAACTCTTTGAGCTTGCCCATGATACGCACCTGATTAATTGTTTTACCATTTAAGCTATCGGATACTTGAATACTGAGACTTGAATGAAACTTAAAGTAGAATGAAATATAAACAGAAAAAAAGAGCTAAGTGATAACACTTAGCTCTTTCACATAATATCAGGTCTGAAAAACTAGATTAAATCTGAATCTTGAACTTCTGCGTGCCCTTTTAGTTGAGGCTTTGGCTTTTCAGTATCTTTGCCTTTAAAATCGTCACCTTCACGAGGAGTTCGTTCAAAAACTGGTGGAGCCGTTTTCATACCCTCAAATTCACGAGATCTTGCAATTTCATAAAGGCCTAGTGATAATGCAACTGATGCGTTATAACTGTGAGCGATTTGAGACATGGGAAGACGTATTAATGCATCACACTGTTTACGGAGATAGGGTGGAATTCCACGATCTTCTCCACCGATGATGAGCACCATCTTTTCTCCATAGCCAACTTCCCATGAACCTTTTTGAGAACGCCCATCAAGACCAATGATCTGATAGCCGGCGGCCTTAAGTTCAGCCAGTTCGTGCTCTAATTTACCCGGACGACAAATAGTGAGTTGTTCTAGGGCACCAGCTGAAGTTCTAGCGACAACTGGAGTTAAACCACAATTGCCTTTGGCTGGTAAAAGAAGTGCGTCCACTCCAAGAGCTACACACGAACGAATACATGCGCCCAAGTTGCGAGGGTCTTCAAGACCAGATGCAACGACGATCAGTTCTTGACCATCCGAGTCTAAGAAAGCGTCCTTGACTAAATCCCAAGAGTCCATCTCACGTTGATGACAAAGTGCAATGACCCCTTGATTGCGAGTGGATATCGCGTCAAGTTTAGCTGGTGGAAGTTGTTGATAGTGAATCTTTAACTTCTTGGCCATTTTTTGAAGTTCATATAAGCGAGGCTTACCAGAGTCCTGAAGAAATACCAAACGGTGCACGCGTTCGGGACTATTACTGAGTAGGCTCTCTACGGCGTTAGGGCCGCATACAAATTCTTCGTGTTGAACATCATCCATGTCTTAAACTACTGTCTTTGAATTTTTAAATTTCCGAGCATTTTTGGCAAATTGGCGAAATAAATAGTATGAATCGTGAGGCCCTGGGGAGGCTTCTGGGTGATATTGAATAGAGAATGCAGATTCAGTCTTATGGCTGATCCCTGCAACTGTATTATCATTGAGATTCATGTGTGTGATTTCAGCGATATCACTTGGGAAATTATCGGGAGACACTGCAAAACCGTGATTTTGTGAAGTAATTTCAACAACTTCTGTACGCTGATTCATAATTGGGTGATTGGCGCCCCGATGTCCAAATTTCAATTTGAAGGTTGTGGCGCCAAGAGCGAGTGCTAATATTTGGTGTCCAAGGCAGATCCCAAAGATAGGAACTTGACCAATAAGGTTTCTAACAGTTTCAATTGCGTATGTGACTGCAGCTGGGTCACCTGGGCCGTTGGAAAGATAGACGCCATCAGGTTGATGAGCAAGAATCTCTTCAGCGGTTGCTGTAGCAGGAACAACAGTGACCTGAGCCCCTATATTTTTAATGCGACGAAGTGTGTTAAATTTAACACCAAAATCAACTGCAACAACCTTGAATGGCTCTTGGTTGACACTCTCTTGAGGTTGTAAAAGGTGAGCGTTCTCTGTCCATTCAGAATTAACTTGGCAAGTCACTTTGGAAGCAAGATCGGCGCCCACTATGGATTCAACTGCTTGAGCTGCTTGGATTGCTTGCTCTTCAGTAACCTCGTCACCGTGAAGGATTACACCACGCATAGCACCAGAGTCGCGAAGGATGCGAGTGAGTTTTCTCGTATCAATACCTTGGATACCAGGGATGTTGTTTTCGCTCAAATAAGTTGAAAGTTTTTTGGCTTCTCCGCGATAGTTTGATGGGAATTCACATAAGTTTTTAACAATCAGACCACTGACTTGAAGCTGAGAACTTTCAATGTCTTCTTCAGTAATTCCATAGTTCCCAATCTCTGGGTAAGTCATACAGACGACTTGGCCATTATAAGACGGGTCAGTCAGGATCTCTTGGTATCCGGTCATAGAGGTGTTAAAAACAATCTCCCCCTGGGCTTTAACATTTGCTCCGAAGGCTTTTCCAATAAAAGTGGTTCCGTTTTCAAGTGCAAGAATGGCTTTCATACTAATCTTTCGCTTTGTTTGTGTTTGCTTGGGTGGAGTGAATAATTCTTTGTGAGGTGACTATGTAGTCCATAGAAATATCCCACACGTTTTGTGCAATATAGCCACTAAGGACTTGCTTTTCAAAGCATATCCCAACCTTTAGGCTGTCTTTTAAATCTTTTAGCGATTTATCGTAAAATCCCTTGCCTCGCCCCACTCTTTCACCTCTATTTCCAAATGCTACTCCTGGAATCAAAAAGACCTCAGCTGGAGCTTGCATCAAGCTGTGAATATCGGGTTTAGGCTCTAATATTCCAAATTTGCCTCGAATGAGTTCCTTGAAATCTTGAACGCGATAAAATTTCAGAATTTCTCCCTCAACTTTAGGTAAGTAGACGTCTTTACCTATGGCATTTGCTTCTTCTAGGTAAGACAAATACTGAACTTCACCAGATAAAGGCATGAAACCCGCGATGGATTGGGC
>CAWVXU010000036.1:0-24327 GCA_963934255.1 uncultured Fibrobacterales bacterium | reverse complement strand
GCTCTGCATCATCAAATTTTGTTTTAACAAATCTCACAAATAACTCGCTTCTAGATTATAATCTACATTCCCATTTTAGCTTAAAAGGCGTCCAAAAGCTATAAAAACCCAAAAAACCCCATACTTAAAGAAAAACTTCATTTTTATCTTTAAGTTTCCCTGAAATATGCCGATAATAGAATAGAGGAAGTTGTATCTGTGATTTACGCCAAAATCACAATCAAGTTTATACTTCCAAGGAGGTTTAATATGCAAATTCAAAAAGCTGGGATGCTAAGCAGCGCCCAATCTGTGCAAAAGAACAATAAGTTCCTTTCTAAGATATACGAGCAGTTAGCTACAGGCAAGAAAATTAACCGCGCATCGGATGATGCTGCCATGATGGCTATGGCTAAAGAGCTTGAATCACAAACACGTGGTTATAAACAATCGAGCTCTAATATTGGAGATGCACTGAGTGCTCTTAGGGTTGCAGAAGGTGCTGGTAACGAGATTTCATCGATGAAGCAACGTCAAGGTGAGCTTGCGATTCAATCTGCCAATGGGACACTCAGGGACTCTGATCGTGAAGCACTTAATTCTGAGTATCAAGCACTCAATGAAGAAATCATTCGAATTTCTGAAGCCACTCAATTTAATGGCCAAAGTATGACCAATGGTAAAAGCGCGATGTCTGATGGAACTGGACAAATACATGATGGTCCAGGGGCTGATGATTCACGCACTCTAGGGGAAATTGATTATTCAGGTCTAACATCTGGAGATATTTCAACAATTGATGGAGCAAATTCCGCTATTGGTTCAACAAGATCCGAACTCGAGGAGTTGACGTCTTCTCGAGTAAATATTGGAGTTGAGATGAACGCGCTCACTTCTGCTCAAAACAACGTCGAAAACCAGAACATTGCTACGACCTCAGCCTTAAGTATGGCTGAAGACCTTGATTATGCACAAGGAGCTATGGATCTTGCTCGAGGGAATATCCTCTCTCAAAGCTCCATCACTTCTTTAGGGAACTTTAATCAAATTAACAAAGCCAATTTAGCCGCGATGTTAAGTTAATAAATCAAGCAATGAACCCTTGTGATTAAACAATGCAATGAAGGCTCTTTGAGCCTTTTTTGTTTTTGGGTGTCATTATTGATATAATAAGAGCGATTCAAATTATTTAGATGTTGGAGCTATCTTGTGAGGATGCCAAGGAAAAAACAAACTGAAGAAGGAGCTGCTGAATACCAAAAGACTCGTATCTTAACTTCGGGAGCTATTCAATCTCATATCATGCTTTGTGCTAAGGCCCTTATCTTGATGAAAGACCTCAATAATTTCTATGCAGATGAGCAAAGACAAGCTCAAAATATCATTTATCAATTACAGCGTGCACTTAATATTAAGCGCCCTGATTCAGCTGAAATATATAAAGCACTAGCTGTTATTTGGGATGCTATTGACCATGGTAATCACACAGACTTAGTTCGGGCCACGCAGATTCTTGATGAATATCATCAAACTCTCAAGGCAGTGGCTGGGATTGAACAAGCAACTCAAAATCCCTAAAATAAAAAAGCAGCTACAATAGCTGCTTTTCAATTCTATGCATCTGCCCTTAAATCACAAGAGTACTCTATTTATAATATTTAAGCAGACTAGGTGCCGACTGTTTAATTAACTCTTGAAGATGAGCCTCAAGCTTTGCACCACCTTCTGTATCTTCTACTTTACAAAGTGGCTGGTAGAGTGGAGAATTAAAGAAAGTTCCCATTGGGATAGGATTTTTGCGAGAAAAGGCTGCGCTGACAAAGTCGGCAAGTGATGCTTGTTGAGTCGCAGCAGTCACTAAATCACCAGAGGTGGCTGATTGATAAGTTGAGATGAAAATCTCGGCGGCTTCAGGGATATTAGCAGTTGCGCTAATAATTCCAGACCCACCAATTTTAATCATCTCAGCTAGGGAGTCATCTTCACCAGAAAGTACAGCAAAGTCTTCATCTCTAGTTCCAGCAATAATAGTCAAAGTATCTGCGCGATGCTCGCCACCTTCTTGGAAGTCAACAGCTTGTTTTAAACCAATAATATTGGGGATTTTAGCAAGTTCAATAATAATCTCGGGAGTCATGTAATTATTCGTTCTACTAGGAACATTATAAAGAACTATTTTAGCTCCAGTTTCATCAGCCAGAGTCTTGAAATGATTGAATATGCCATTGGGAGTGGGATTGTTATAATAGCCCGTGACACATAGAACAGGCACATCAGCAATCGCTTGAATTTTTTTAATCATTTCAACCGACTCACGAGTACAATTTGAACCAGCACCAGCAATTATCTGCGCACGTCCGGCAACTTTTTCAAGTGTGAATTTAACTACGTCAAGGTGCTGTTGATGAGATAGAGTTGCTGATTGACCTGTTGTACCCACAGGAACCATTCCGTGAACACCTTTTTTGATCAATGCTTCAATCATTTGCTCCAACTTGATATAGTCAATCGAGTTGTTGAGATTCTTTGAATCATCACTTAAAAGTGGTGTAAATAAGGCTGTATGAACGCCGTGCAAGGCATTTGATAGACTCGTTGACATGGAATTCCCTTTTTAATGGTCATTTTCCCACAAAGGTACTAATTTTGATTGATCATAAGGAGATACCAATGACTGTAAATTCAGAACAACTTTGGCAAAAAATTTTAAAAGAGGGAGCAAGTGATGAGGAATTGAAAACAATTCGTCAAATTGCGACTCACTCAAAAGAAGGCACAACTGTGGCTTTCGGAACAAGTGGTTGGCGTGGAGAGCTCGGGACTGAGTTCACTCTTCGCAATGTACAGGTAGTCGCAGCGGCTATCATTGATATGTACAAAAACGCAGATGCAGATCTTCTAGTTCATCTGGGCGTTTCAGGATTTGAAGAGCTTGCCAAAGATGGTTTGGTCTTAGGTCATGATAATCGTATGATGGGCCCTGAGTTTGCCAATGCAATTGCAGGCGTATTTCTTGAGGCCGGTGTCAAAGTCTATTATGCTGGTGAAGCGACGACTCCTGAGTTTTCAGCAGCCATCGATGCCTTAGGTGCGGCCGCTGCTCTTAATATTACGCCATCACATAATCCTGCTAATTACAGTGGGCTGAAGTTTAACCCTAAAGATGGCGGTCCTGCTGGCTCTGAAATCACAACTGTGATTACCAATTTAGCCAATGACAAAATGGCCACATACAAGTATCAAGAATTAGGCTTCTCAGGTGTTGAACGTTTTGACATTCTCGGCGCTTACGAAAAATTTATTAAAAATCGTGGAACTTTAGATCTTGCTAAAATTTCCGATTTTGTTAAGTCCGGTCAAGTTGCTATCGTGACTGATCATGTTCATGGAGCTACGCGTGGTCGATCTGACCGCTTGTTAAAAGGTGCAACTGAGCTAGTTACCTTACGAACAGATGACAATGTTTTGTTTGGTGGAATTGCTCCAGAACCGTCTTCAAAAAACTTCGTTGGGGTGAAAGAAGCTATTGCTAAAACAAAGAGCCCGTTGAAGCTCGGTGCAATTTTTGATCCAGATGGTGATCGTATTAGATTCTTTGATGGTGTTGAAGAAATTGATATGAACATGTTTGGGGCGATGTCTTTTCATTTCATGGTGGTTCATAAAAAGCTCAAAGGTGTAGTAGCCAAATCAGTGGCTACCTCTAATTTCGTCAATGCTATTGCAGCAGGACTCAATGTTGAGATTGAAGAAACAGCTGTTGGATTCAAAAACTTCCGACCTTTCTTAGTCAAAGGCGCCGACCCAATGGCTCTGATTGCATTTGAAGAAAGCGATGGAATTTCGGGTTTTAACAACACGATTGAGAAAGATGCAAGCTTTGGCTTATTACTCTCATTAGAAATGATGGCGGTCACAGGTAAACGTCTTGGTGAATATTTGGCTGAACTTCGTGCCGAATATGGTGCGTATTTCCCTGAGCGTTCAGGGTTTGAAGTAGATAAATCACTTGTAGGTGCTCCATTAGTAAAAAGAGTCAACGCTCTTGAGAACATTGCCAAGCCAGGTACTCTTGTTAAAGTAGGTGTTGCTAATAAAACGGTAAGCGAAGTTCTTACTTTGGATGGCGTCAAAATTATATTTGAAGATGCATCGTGGATGTTAGTTCGTCCATCGGGTACTGAGCCGAAGGTCCGCATATACACTGAGTGTCGAGTGGAATCTGAGAAAGCTGCTATGTTCGAAGCGGCGCAAGATCTCTTTGATCAAACTGCTTAGTCATTAATGTTTCATTTTAATGAAAGCCATCTCTTTTGAGGTGGCTTTCTTTGGTTTCTTAACAATTTTAAATGATTTTTAAAAGATCAATAAAACATTTGTATGAGCTTAAGCGTCTTAGTTAAAAGATTCAATTCGCGAGTATTCAATGCAAAATTCCAATCAACTACAATTCAAACAAAATTTTTCATCTTCCACTCAGCTTCAATTAATTGGAATGACCCTTTTTACATTCTGCCTAATTGCCATAGGCGCTTGTAGCCAAACAACTGAGCCTCATGATTATTCCTACAAAACCTCAACGCTCTCATTAGATTTTCAAGAAAATTTATTTTTGACTGTATCTGTTGACTCTATTCATGTCATTTGGAATGGACCAAAGTTGGTGGAGTGGGGAGAGGTTTACGCCAGTGGTGAAATCCAACTACCCTTGCTATCGCCGGGCTTAAGCCAATGGGTTCAAGTAGAATTGTATTCGCAAGATTCTCTGCGCTATTTGGGAGCGGCGTTATTTGATGTGGAAGAAAATTCAATTTTCCAACAAACACTTGTGATGAGGCCTCAATTTAAAATGATTCATATTGAAATCCCCATTGGGCTAGCAAATCCCATGCAAATAGCAGGTGGTGAGATGAAGCTTCATGACTCAATTACTACATGGGTTGAGAGTCTCAAGCTTAATTCTTACCCTCCTTATTTTGAAATGGGTCCTATTCCTATTATGACAGCATATGAAGTTGAATTTATTTTGTGGAATATAGCAGGCGACACTTTATATCATCAAACAGATTCCTTAAGAATTGATTCTGCAGATATGGCGCTCATGAGTTATGAGTTGAGCTCGCTTGTGATTCCAGGCAAATTATCTATTGAGTTAAGTGATGATACTCAAGTTAATTCAAAGCTTACACTCGGCATGAGTGCCAAGCGATTAGGGGTTAATTTGAAGGATGTTATTTTGAGTGAGTTGATGATTCAACCGACTTCAACTGGATCTGATTTTGAGTTTGTCGAAATAATGAATACGACGCTTGATACTTTGATATTAGATTCTTGTCGATTGACTAAGTCTAGGGCAAGTAGTGCTTTGAGTTCAGTTGTCTACTTAGACTCTGTCCATTTGAGTCCGGGTTCTTTTTTGGTTTTAGGTGGAGATTCAATTTTGTCTAAGGATTATTCTTTAGGTACATTTAGCCTAACTAATACTCGTCAAGATCTTTTATTGCTATGTCAGGATAATTTGTTAGACTCATTGAGTTATGAAACATCTATAGATAGCCTCAACTATTGGCCACATGCGGTGGGTAAATCAATTCAGATTGGTCCTGGAAGTTGGAATCAAGGAGAGGATCCAAGCTCCTGGTGCTTTGCAAAAGATTTGATATTCTTAAAGGAAATTAACCAGTTTTTTGCTAACCCATATCAACTCGGGACATGCCTATAAAGAAGTCTCAATTAAAAAAACAGTGGGACCTAAACGGCGATTGATGTGAAGTTTAAAGCTATGGTTTTCCGTTAATTTTAGAATCATGTGTCTGGCTAGTGATAGTCACCAATAATTTAGTAACCTTACGTTGATTTACCTTAAGTACTCTGATGTCCATTGGCTCAATCCAAACTCTAAGGCCTCTTCGAGGCATCTCTTGAAGTGTTGATTGCAAGAGTCCATTCAGAGTCTCAACGTCATGCGCCTCTTTTTGTGGAATTTCAATATCCAGCTCTTTTTCAAGGTCATTTATTGATATAATTGGGTCAACTAGGTAAGTGCCCTCTTTGACTTTCTCAATGATCTTTTCATCCACATCTTCTTCATCATATATTTCACCGACGATTTCTTCTAAGATATCCTCAAGAGTAATAAGCCCTGCGGTTCCACCAAACTCATCAAGAACAATTGCCATGTGGTTTTTGGTCAAGCGAAACTCGGACATCAGATCATCAATTTCTTTTGACTTAGTCACAAAAAAGACCGGTCTGATTAATGATTTGAGGTTAAAACGGCTGGACTTTGAGTTCTGAGTTATCCATTCTAAAAAATCTTTTGAGTAGAGAACGCCGATAATGTTATCCACAGAAGTATCATAGACAGGGATTCTTGTAGGTTTTTCTTGATTCAGGACTCGGATGACTTGAGCTAAGGGTGCATTTACATTCAGAGCAATTATTTCAACTCGCGGAGTCATGACTTCTTGCACAAGACGATCAGCAAATTCAAAAATATTTCGAATCATTTCACGTTCATTGTCTTCAAGTAAACTTTCTTCGTTACTTTTAACATCACCTTCAAGTTCTTTTTGTTCTTGCTCATTGAGGAAACTAAACTGTTCTTTGTAATTATATGAATTTAAAATGGCCCAGTAAATTTTGTGAGTCACAAAACCAGGAAGCCAAAAAGCAATGTAGATTGGGAAGAATGAGTAATAGGTAAATACTGAAAGACTGTTTGGTTTGAGGTGACCTAGGATGTTAGGGGTGAGGAAACTCACCAAGAAAAACCCAATACTGAGGATTGACCAGTAAAGGGCTAAGTGAATCAGACCCGTACTATCAGCAAAAAGTTGTGGCCAAATTTTGATGAGGGATAAAGTAACCCCAATGTGAACTGACAGCCGAGCAAATGCGATTATATCAAAAAAGTGCCCCAGCTCCCAAATTGCTATGATTTTAGTTTCAATCGGTCTTAGCTCAGAGTTTTCTTCATGTTGCTTAGCAATCAGGCTGAATTGTGATTTAGCCAATGTCAAAATAAATCCAATAGCCGTAAAGATAAATATGGCTATAAAATGGGGGTCAGGGTTCAAATTGTGTCCTTGTCAAAAGAGATTCCTTGTCATAAGGTAGAGTTAATTTAGTAATTCTCAGCTTAATAAATTTTCCATCCGAGAATTTCTTCCTCACGAGTCCGCATTTCTTTTCTTTCATCTGGTTTCATATGGTCATAAGCACATAAATGCAGCAAACCATGTATGAACATTCGTTTGAATTCATTTTCAAAGGAATTTTCAAACCGAGGTGCTTGGCGCGCGACTTGAGGGACAGAAATATAAACTTCACCTAAAATATCTTCATCATTCCAAGGGAAGCTCAAAACATCGGTCGTTTTATCCTTTTTACGAAATTCAAGGTTGAGTAACCGAACATGGGCATCATTAGTCAAAATTATATTTACATCACCGATTTGTTCTTCTTCAATGAGAATCTGCTGACAAAGCTTTAAGAGCTCGCCTTCTTGCTTGAAGCTGTCCAAAACGTCGTTTTCAATGTGAAAATGAATATCAAAGGGGTATTCTTCCATTTATTCCTCTGGAAACCAGCCCTCAAGTATTTCAATAATTTGCTTAGCTTGTTTAGCGCTAGAAATATTGAACTTTGATTTTGGACGGTATTCACCATCGCGTTTTTGGTATCGACGGATAGAAACTTTTTCAGGTCCATATTCACCAGAAGTACGGTTCAAATCCTGATATTTGTACATGAGAGTTGCCCATGCGCCTTTTGATAAGACTGTTTTATCCAAGACTTTACAAGTTACTGTACCGTCTTCATCTTCATATTGGATTGTTAAATCATCCACGTGCTCTGCCATAATTACCTCATATTTTGATTGGAAAGTAACTTAAACTCAGACAAAAGGCAAATAAGATGTGAACAAAAACACATAACTATTGATAACCCTTTAAAATTCAGAATAAAAAGTGCTATTATGTAGGTAGCAGATTGTGAAAATCACTTTCGGAGAAATATTATGATATTAAAATCGCTTAAAATAATGCCCTGGTTCAGTGTGTTGATCTTGACATTGCTATTGAGCCAATACTCTTTGGCACAAACTTCACAAAAAGCGACGGCTAAAAATGTTGTTGGCGACGTGCAGATGCAAAAAGGTAGCAAGGGTAGTTGGAAGCCTGTTAAGGTAGGTGCTAAAATTAGGCATCGAGATCGTATTCGGACATTTGCAGACGCCAATGTTGAAATTCTTTTTAGTACAGGTACTATCTTAACTATTGAAGAGAACTCAGTGGTTTCAATGAAAGAACTCCTAGAAAAGGGTGAATCAAAAACTTCAACTATCGGGGTTAAAAAGGGTAATGTTCTATTTAACATAAAGAAGTTGACCTCTGCCAAGTCCAAATTCAAATTTGAATCAGTCACCGCAACGGCTGCTATTCGAGGAACATCGGGTGGCTTTGGACTCATGAAATCCGGGTCGGTAATCTATCTTACTAAAGGTGCTCTTCATTTAAAATCATCATCAGGTCAGGCTTTTAAGATTAAGCCCAACCAAATAGCTATTGCCGCAGGTGGTATTTTCAAGGTTCACAAGTTTAAAAACACCAAAGGTCTTAGGCATGTTCTTAAGAAATTAGCCTCAATTGAAAAAAAACTAACCGAATTACCTCAAGATGAAGTGCTTCCTGAAGAAATTTTGGGTCTAAATTCATTGTTCGATAACTTGCCCGATTCTCTTCAAGGTGAGGCAGTTAAAGCTCTTGATAGTTTAGAAGCACTGCAAATGAATTTAGATAGTGCATTTGTAGAGCCACCAGAAGTTTTGCCTACTGCATTAGTTGACTCAACTTTAAAGGATTCTATTAATTTGGATGTGAGCGCCTCAATTGCGTCCATAGGGACATACAAAACTGAAATTGATGTCCCAGAACTCACGCTTCAAGGTACATGTCCTAATGGTGGTGTTGTGACCGTTGGAGCGTTAAGTGTTGATTCCAAAGAAGGTAAATGGTCTTTGATCTTGAGATGGCCAGAGCACGAAGAAGGACCTAGAAATTTCATAGCTAAATGTGTCTTAGGCTCTAAAGTAATTGATTTAGGTAAGGTCTCATTCAATTACATCCGTCCCGTAGAAGAGTTAAAATTAGAATTACTTACAGCAAAAACAGTCAAAGTTACATCAGGTAAAATTACGGTTAAAGGGGCTTATTCAGGGAAGGATACGCGCCTTATATTAACAGCAGGGCAGCGTTCGGTTGAATTAACTAATCCAGCTAAAACTTTCTCTTATGACTTTATGGTGAGTGATGCTGCTCGAACGTGGGATATTAAAGAGCTGAGGGTGAAGCTTAAAAGCCCCCAGGGTGAGATTGTAGAGACCATAACTATAGAGGCCGACAGAACAGCTAAGGGTGTTAACACTCAGCCTGCTCTGATTACTGCAAGCATTGATGATCTCAAAGGTATTATTCGCACTAATGTCACTCAGATAGAAGGTGATGCTGTGAAGATTCGTTACTCAGTCAATGGTGATGTTTTTGAAGAATTTGAATCCTCTGTTAATGTTGTCGGACGCGCCTTAAAGCTAGAGCCTGGTGATAATAAATACGAAATTGAAGCGACTGACCTTGCTGGAAATGTGACACTGAAAACATTTGCAGTCATCTCCTATTGGCCAAGAGTTGAGTTTGTTGTCTCATTAATATCGCCAACTCAATCAGGTAAAATCAGAGTTCCACCTATGCCACCAGGACGAGTTGAGAATTTAAGGGAATTATTTGATATAAGAATCAGAAATCTTCCTGAAGACAATCCGGCTTATATTAAAGAAATTGTGGTAATAAACGCTGCGGCAAACTTTAGACATGTACTTCGTCAATCACAAATAAATGATGTTAACTTTAATATTGATATTCCACTTGAGCGCGGGCTCCGGAATAAAATTATTGTGAGAGTCACTCCTCAGCAAGGGCCTGTTAAAGAAGTAAACAAAGTAATTGAAATTGTACGGTAATTTTCTACTCCTTGGGGGAGAAGTTTAATGAATTTGAACTATTCAAAATATTTAATGAGCCTTGTTCTTATGGCAACAATGGCAACAATGACATGGTCGCAAGACTCGAAACCAGAAGAAAAACCAGTAGATAAACCGTTAGTTGAAAAAGTTCAACCACCGGTACCTGCGGTCAAAAAGACACTAAGTGTCAAGCCAGCTGCGGTTATACCAAAACCTACAGTTACAAAGCCAGTTACAAAGCCAGTTACAAAGCCAGTTACAAAGCCAGTTACAAAAGCAGTTACAAAAGCAGTTGCAAAGCCAGTTACAAAGCCAGTTACAAAGCCAGTTACAAAAGCAGTTACAAAAGCAGTTGCAAAGCCAATTGCAAAGGTTGAAGTAAAGCCAAAGCCAAAAGGTTTTCAAAAATCATACGCAAGTTTTGTGGTTTTGACTCCACCTAATAGTTCTGTTTTATTTGCAGATACAATGGTGATGTCGGGTACTGCGCCGAAGATGCATTTGGTTGAAGTAAGAGGCCACCAATCTTTAGTAGATACTAATGGAAATTGGACTGTCAAACTTCCGACTCCAAAGTCTCCAGGCCGTTATGCTTTTACGGTTAAATTAATAAAAGAGGCAATCGTAGTTGATGAGATTCGCTGGCAGATTGAAAAAATGGATCAAGATTTAGCTTATTCATTAGATAGCTTGAGTCAGATAAAAGCACTAAATTCATCAGATGCTGATAGGACTTCCAAAGGTGATCTTGTTTATTTTATACCCCAGACAAATGATTTAAGTTTCCTTGGGATGAGTTCCTGGCGAGATGCTCAAATTGAGCATGCACATGGGATGAAAATTAAATATGTTCATCCAGATACGATGCTTTTACCCACTGTTCTTGGGACTCAGCGAGAATGTACGGAAATCAATTGTGCATCTCTTTTCTCCAGTTTTAATAATGTATCTCATGCTGTTATGGGACGCGTTATTCGTTCCGATAGAGAATATCTAGTCGAACTTCAGGTTCTACGTGTCCAAGACCAAAGCATTGTAAAAGTTTTTCGCAAAAAGGTGGCTAAAAACAAAACTTTAGCCGTTGATGCCTTAGATCAACTAGGTACAGATTTACATCTGTGGGTCAAAAGAGTTCTTAGCCCTCAAATTATTCCACCGGAAGGGTTAAAGAAAATTCAAGAGCGAGATAGAATCATGAAACGTCAACGTGAGATTGCTGCAATTAATGGTACTCATCTTAAAGGTACTGACCTTCCAGACACTTTATACAAAGCAAAATCTCCTTATGTTATTTCTCAATCAATGGTAGTTCCCGCGGGTAAAATTGTCCGTGTAGAGGCGGGCGTTACATTCTTGATTTATGGTAAAACGACTGAGATTCAAGTATTTGGTCAAATTGATGTCCAAGGTAGTGTGACTGACCCTGTGAGGTTTGTTTCTTCAAAAGCTAATTCCGAGGTTGGCGATTGGGCTGGTATTGTTGTTCAATCGCCTTATACTTCGCATTTCAACTATGTAGAATTTCAACATTCTAAAAATGGTGTTGAGGTCATTAACTCATCTGCTGAATTCAATAGAGCAACCTTTAAACGAAACCATTTTCAGGCCATCCGAGCAATTAACTCAGATGTGAAGTTAATGAATTCACAAATCAGAGGAGGGCACCAGACTGGTATATACTCTGAATCCTATTCACAAGTCAAAATTGAAAACACTAAAATTACAGAAAATGTATATGGGGTCACTATCAATGAATATGGCTCTGTAGAATCAAAACGATCTGATATTTATCGCAATGACTATGGCGTTGTGCTACTAGATAGTGTGTCAGCTAAGTTTGTAAATACAACGGTTCGAGACAATAGAATAGGTTTTGCATCAACTACTCACTTCAAAAAACTAAAAACTGAAGATGGACTTTTAAGTTTTAAATCAACGGGATACTCAGGCGTCAACTCAAACGTTGATAACTATGTTCATCTATCAAAAGAACAACTTTTACACATTACTGGCAAACTTTCGGGAAAAAATAAATCAAAATTACTTTTATCTAAAAATCGTTTGGCAGCATACAAGGGTGAATTAATAAGTGTTGATAGTGAATCCGCTGAGTTTCAGTTCAGTCATATGGGCAATTTAAGTGCCGGACTGGCTTATCACAATGTTGATCAAGGGTATAATGAAACAGACAGAGTGCAAGATTTTAATGGAGACACCATTAGTCCTGGTAGTCAATATCCCAATGACAAACAAATTGAGGGTTTCGAAGTCTTAGGGTCTGTGTACACCTTAACTGAATTGGATAGCCACTCGATTGAAATGAGTCTGGATGGAATATATGATGACTCGACGGGTCTATTTACCAAGCCGACAACTTTAAGATATGATTCTCCTGATCGCTCACTTGTTTTGGGTGACATGAATGAAAGTTCACATGATTTGATTTTATCTTCACGAGATGTGATGGGTGTGAAGTATGTTGAAAATGGATCCAAAAATCAAGCTGGACAAGATAAATGGAGGACAACTGTTTTATGGGGTGAATCATCAAGGCCTCTTGATGAGGGTGAGCATAACCCTGAATACTTCTTTGACGAAGCTTGGCCTGGCAATGCACGTGCTCAAGAAATTTTGGTAATGGGTAAATTAGCCTATCAAAAAAGTCCTAATCTTCGCATGGATTATGGACTTGTGCATACCCAAGAAAAAAGAGACGATCTCTTGTTTTATCGTAATGACTTGAAAACCGAATCCATTTTGGCTGAGCCACTCGTGCAAGCTCAAGCAGCCTTTACTGAATGGGATTATACCACTAGCAATCAAGCTTTTAGACTAAATGTTGCATTGGTACATGGCTCATCTGACTCTCTTGAAATTGCTAGAGACCTCGCTATTGATCAATTTATTAAAGAAAACAACATTGTTGAACTAGCTGATTATCTTAAAGAAGAGTTAAAAAGAGTTCCTAATCCTAATGTGGCATTAATATCAGACTACCTTCCAAATGAATACGTTGGCAATGCTTGGGCTGCGATGGCTGAAGTAGATCAAAATGAGGCTTCAATCAGGGATTCATTAGATAAGCTTACTTTTTATGGATTTAGAAAAAGTTCTCAAAGTTGGGGTGGTCAAACCATTATGGAAATTAATTTAGGGAGAACGAATATCTATGGTCGCGCTCAGTTTATGGGTACCACATTTTACTCACCAGGCTCTCCTAACCTAAACAATAATTCTAGAGTTTACGAATTAAGTTGGTCTCAAGGTGTGACTAATTGGTGGGAAAGTGTTGTGAATTATGGGGCGTATGTTGAAAATGCCTCTGGGGCAGAACAACACATGAACTTATTGGGTTATGGTGAAGGTACAGCCTTAGGCTTTACTAAGGATGAAACGCAATTTGATGATCTAGATCAAGATCGTTTACGACCCAAATTCACTCAAAATGTGAGTGTTGAAGAGTACTTTTTTCTTCCTCATGATATAGAATTAGAACTTTATTATTCGTTTAATCAAGAAAGACAACAGACCAATCGCGTTCTTGAAAAAGACACTTCTCTTAATGCTGGTGTGTTCTTGGATTCTTACTTTAAAGGAACTGATATAACACTCACTCATTATGGTGAAGAGGTTGGCGTTGATACTCAAAAGTGGAATGACTTCATTGGTCTTTCTGATACCTTGGCTACCAATTTTGTTGATGAATACCACAATCACTCGGTCGGAACTTATGTTCGTTGGAAATACAATAGAAAGTCTTCGGTTCGCTTGGGTGGAACTTACTCTATGGCGACAGACTATAGCTTCTTTAGATCTGACAGCTCTCCTGATGACTTGAAATTAACTAATGCAACTTGGGCTAAACTGGGATACTATTATAGTGGAAATGACTATACTCAACTTGAACTTCCATTGACATGGACAGGACATTTTGATCTTTGGAAAAATCGAACCACAGTGAAGTACCTTACAAAGTCATATGAGATTGATAATGAAGTACTGAATGAGTATAGTTTAAATAATTCACTCAGTTTTGATGCTATCCCACAATCAGTTAATGTTTCGCTTGACTTCGGCGTTCGTTCTAAAAAAACTGAATATGATACCGATCTCTTTTATTTCATTGATACGACTATTACCGATGCTAAGAAACTTAGATACTACGAAGAGGTCTATGCATTAGACGGTACCTTAGTTAACTCCCCTCTGGAGGACGATTCTAGATGGGCCCAAGATGTTCACTCAACTGCTGAAACAACTTCTGAGTATGAGCTTCGCAAAGAAAAGGGAACAAAAGTCAGGGAAGAGCTTGACTATTATCTCGGATCGACAATTAAATACAATATTAATTCTAAATTCTACACTGAAGGGTTTGTTCGCTTCGATTCATTTGGGCGACCTCAAGACCTCAATGAAGAATTTACCGATTTATACACCGGGGCTAGAGTCAATTATTCATTCTAGCACCTTGTGTTAATAGAGGAGATATTATGCTTGGATTTATAGTTGTACTTGGCCTTATTATACTATTTGTAGGTGGTATGGCTATCAAACTGTTTGTTCTGGATGAGGCCATGAAGGCTGGGTGTGGATCTGACCCGGTTGTGGTTGACGGAGAGGAGCTAGAATGCTTCGGTTGTCCGGAAGAGAAAAAAAGAGAGTGTGAGCTTCGCCAACAAGAAGAGACTCAGGAGACTGAATCAAGTCAATTAGAAGAAGACTCTGATAAATCTGAAGAGAGCTAAGAAGGTCTGAAAAGGATTAAGAACCGTTAAAAAGCCCTACAAGACAATTTCAGTTGGACTTTTTTTATTCCTTACTGAAATATCGAAGCTATAAATCCTTTAGGATGACTCGTTTCTTCTACCTTAAAGTCAAACCACTCTCTTAAAGGCTTGTCAAAATCTTTACCATTGAGATAGCTTTGAAGCGCCGAATTTAACCCCTGAGTAAAGTCACTATGAGATGTGCCGGTTGGGTCTTCATGGTATAAGTCATTTTGAGCAAAGCCATGAAACTCTGGACCTGTTATTTTAATACCAAATTTTTCTGGATTTTTACCAATTGGGCTATGAGCGGTAGTTGTGAATTGATGCCAGAAAGCGGACTGGATACAATTGTATTCAAATAGCTGCCTCACAATCTCTAGTGAATCCACAGTCTCTTGAGCTGTCTGAGTGGGAAAGCCATACATCAAATAGGCATGCACCATTATTCCGTGTTCAGCAAAGGCTTTGGTGACTTGAGCCACTTGAGCAATATCAACACCCTTGTTCATTTTGCCAAGGAGTCGATCCGAAGCAGTTTCTAATCCTCCCGTCACTGCAATACAGCCAGATTTTGCGAGTAAACGACAGAACTTCGATGAAAAGGTTTTCTCAAATCGAATATTCGTCCACCAAGTAATATCGACTTTTCTTTCGATCAATAAATTCGCCATCCTTTTAAGGGCCTGTGGAGGAGCCGCTTCATCTACAAAGTGAAATCCTGTGGACCCTGTCTCGGCAACAATTTTTTGAATCTTATCAACAAGATTCTCAGCAGTAGTGTTTTGATACTGACTGATGTAATCCAAGTTCACATCACAAAAAGAACATTGTTTCCAATAACAGCCATGAGCAATTGTGAGTTTATTCCAACGACCATCACTCCACATACGGTGCATTGGATTCATTACATCTAAGAATGAGAGGTATTCATCTAATGGGAGTCCATTATAGCTTGGTGCAGGCAGATCTTTATGATGATAAACCGTATTGGGAAGATTGTTTTGAAAAACGACTAAACCAGCGACTCGTGTATAAGTTCTTTCTAGTCCACTTTCTTGAATCTCACCTTTTATGTGTTGTAAAATCCTCAGGAGTGGACCTTCTCCATCACCGGTGGCGATATAATCAACATAGTCAAAGACGGTCGGGTCTGATAATGATAAGAGCTCGGTGTTACAATATCCACCACCAAATGCGATTTTAATCTGAGGGAAATAGCCTTTGATAAACTGTGAGCATCTGAGTGCTGAAAATAGATTACCTGGAAAAGGAATGGTAAAACAAATTAAATCAGGTTTGTAAGCCTCAATTTTAGTTTCAAGCAGAGCGAGCATTTGCTCTTCAATTAATGTTGGTTCATATTGTAGAAATTGGTCAATTTGATCAAAGCTGCTTGCAGACGTTGCAATTTTTTCGGCATATTTTGTGAATGCAAAAAACTGGTCAATATTCCCACGAATAAAGTCTCCCAATTCATCAATAAACTGAGTGGCTAGATATTTTGCTCGATCAAGTATGCCTAATGTACCAAAGGCCGATGTCATACTTTCATTTGATTTTACCTTGCGATGACCATGAGGTAAGTATTCAAAGCTCAATATTTGATAAGCTGCTGTGACTTCAGGTTGTCTTAGATATTGGATGACCGTATCTACTTTTGAGATATAATCATTTCTGCTGTTCCACACTTCTTGAAACTCAATTTCATCATATGAATCTACTTGAGACTCGGCATCTTGAAATACTTGAGTGATGAAATCTTGTGAAAAAACAATATTAAATAATTCAATGCTCAGGTCTACTTGCCATGAGTGAACATCTTGAGAGTCTAAAAAACCCTTGAGGTATGCGGTGGCCGGATAAGATGTGTTGAGTTGAGTAAAAGGTGGAGTTACAAGTAAAATATTTTTCTTAGTCATCTGATTGTTCACCTTTATACAAATACGTGTATCATATCCTGGAATCTATCAGGTACTGTGTTTCTAATTATTCGAAGTACATGTTCTCGTGAATATTTCATACTAAAATGCTTTAATATCAAATGTTTAGTTTTCATTGTAGATTCAAATTGCTCTAGAGCTTCAATTATTTCCTGTAAATGGGTATGACCTTTGGCTTTAGCCATAATGAGATCATCATCTTCAACAAATGTTGATTCTAATATGAGGATTTTAGATTCCCAAATATGAGGGTGGTCAAACAAACTTTCAGCCAAGCAATCGCCAATAAATGTCACACGAGGTGATTCCACTTCTTTTTCAAGTGTGACACCTGATTCTCTTAACTCAATTAATTCACTAGGATTTTTACCGTGATATTCTTCTTTGAGTTTCTTCTTAAAATCATATATAGTGAAACCTTGAGCTGGGACGCTGTGTTTAACTTCAAAAGCCTTGACTTTCAAGTCCTTACGGTATTTTAGATGAATTGAATCTTCACCTTCTTTTAATCCAACTATCTGAGGTAATTTGATTCTTTCCTCTTTGACGCCTTCAAATATAGCCTCAGCGCGTATCCAATTCTTGGCGGATTCCACAAGATATTCTGGCATGTAGTATATAGAGGGCTTTTCAATTCCCATCATTCGTCTGAGTGAATTATGGCGCATCAAACAACGACTGTGGTCTCCATGTGCGTGACTCAAAAAAACATGATTGAGTTTCACAGCTGAAAGGGGGCATTCTCCCATATCAAAACAAATGTCAAGTTCAGGCATCTGCATATAAGTCGCAAGACCAGATATAGAAAAACCATAAATCTGATTATTTGGGATGTCGACGCTGACTTGTTGTAAAGCGTTATGCACTCAATTCCTCAAACTTATGTTGAAATTCATCAGGGCTTAATTTTAGTTCATCAATTTGACAATTCAACACTTTTAATGGATTTGTGGAATAAACCTTCCAAGCGCCTTTTGATAGTTCTTGGCTCAGCTGACCGATACCCCAACCACTATACCCTAAGATTAATCGTGAATGATCAGAGAAAAGCATCTCTTCCATAGCAGTCAGAGAATTTTCAACACGACCACCCATATAAATACCTGGCAATAGCTCTTGAGGCTCTATTGTGAGGCTTTTTGATAATTGAAGAATTTGAACTTTTGAATCATCCACGGGGCCACCCAAGAAAAACGGCTCAGTTTTCCAATCATTGTGAGGTAGACCGGAAAAAACTTCATTAAGGGGGATGTGAGAATGATTATTAATCACAATCCCATAACTGCCTTCTTTTTCATCGTGATCCAAAAGCAAAATCACTGCTTTTTCAAAATCAGTTCCATCTAGAAGCTCTGTGGCGAGTAGAAATTGTCCAGGATAAATAATTTGTGGTTCTAAATGCATGATTTTTTCGGCTTGTGTGGGAATTAGCTATTTTAGATAAGATAGAAATTTAAGCGAGGTTACATGTCAGACTTAGGCTTTACAACGACAAATCTTCATAGTGATCGTTTAGGCGATTCTGGGCGTCTAGGCAAACCTGAACACGGCGCTTTACATAAGTCGATTCACAAGAGTGTCGCTTATGGTTTTGAAGACTCAAAAGCTCTTGCGGATGTCTTTCAAGGTAAGGGCAAAGGCTATGCTTATGCTCGTCAAGCCAACCCTACTGTGGAAGCGCTTGAAGTCAAAATCACTAAAATGGAGAAGTCTCTTGGTACAATTGCTTTTAGTACTGGGATGAGCGCTATTGGTTGTTTATTACAATCTTTACTTGTTCAAGGTGATCATTTCATTTCTAGTTCATTTTTGTTTGGTAATACCATTTCTCAATTTAATACCTTCACCAAAATGGGTATACAAGTTGATTTTGTGGATAGTTGCTTTGTAGCAGAGGTCGAAAGCAAAATCAAAGAGAATACTCGATTTGTCTTCGCAGAAACTATCGCCAACCCAGCAACTCAGATTGCTGATCTGAAGGCTATTGGTGAACTTTGTGTTTCTAGAGGAATTTTATTTGTCGTAGATAATACGATCACTTCACCTTATTTATTTCAACCAGCTGATGTTCAGGCTGGGCTGATAGTCAATAGTCTCACTAAATATATAGGGGGACATGGCAATGCGCTAGGTGGTGCAATAACTGATACTGGCTTATTTGATTGGACCAAATACCCTAACATTGACGATGACTACAAAAAGTTTCCTGAGAAGCAATGGGGCCTTTTTCAACTGCGCAAAAAGTCACTCAGAGATTTTGGGTCATCCTTATCTCCTGACGCAGCTCACCAAATTTCAGTGGGGTCGGATACTTTATCTCTCAGATTAGACCGAGCTTGCTCAAATGCCATGAAATTGGCTCAAGCTTTAGACGCTCACCCGAAGGTAGCTAAGGTTTATTATCCAGGATTAGAATCTCACCCTCAACATCAACTCGCCAAAGAGTTATTTCGTGACTTTGGTGCTTTGATGAGTTTTGAATTAGTTGAATCGGTGGATTGTTTTGATTTTTTAGATAATTTACAATTGGCTATTTCAAGTTCAAATTTAGGAGATACCCGGACTTTAGTGATTCCTGTTGCTCACACAATTTTTTACGAAATGGGTGCAGAGCGGAGAGCTTCAATGGGGGTGAGGGACGGACTCATTCGTGTCTCCACTGGAATTGAAGATAGTCAAGATTTAGTGAATGATTTTCTGCAGGCTTTCTAATTAAGCTTAAACTGAAAATATTTTAATTGAACTCAGCATTGAATAGAAAATGACAGTACCTCGGTACTGTCATTTTCATTTTCTATAATGCGTGTTCTCTAGTTTTTGACAGCGTCCAAGAATCCGTCATATTTTTCTTTAAGATATTCTTTAGAATTCATCTTGCGGATGCGACGAAGCGCTTGGTCACGTAATTGGCGCACGCGTTCGTGTGAAATCCCCATAGATTCCCCGACTTCACGAAGGGTTTGTGGTGCTTCCTGGTTAATTCCAAAAATTCCAGCAATTACTCGAGATTCACGGTCTGGAAGTTGGTTAAGTAATTCAACAGTTAATGTTTCTACATTACCAATCTCAGATTCAGCTTCAGGGCTAAGTGCCTTGTTATCAGCTAAAATTTCAGAAAAAGTGGTTTTAGTATCAGACTTAAGTGGTGAATCAAAAGAAACACCACGTTCGCCGAGTTGAATCAACTCTCTGATGTCTTCATCAATATCTTTGCCTTTAGATTGCTCTTTAAGTGCTTTACGTACGCGCAAATGCTGGTTAGCAGGTAATCGAATCAAGCTACCATTTTCATTAATAGCCCGTGTGATATAGGCTTTAATCCACCAAACGGCGTACGAAATAAATTTAAGACCACGTGAGTAGTCAAAACTTTCAATAGCGCGCACAAGTCCCATTGCACCCTCAGAAACGAGGTCAGGCAGTGGAATTGGACATCCACGATACTGAATCGCTACTTTTAGAACAAATCTCATGTTAGCAGAGATGAGTTTAGCGCGAGCGTGCTTGTTGCCCGACTTTGCTAGACGGAAAAGTTCTTGTTCTTCACGACGCTCTAGTGGAGCTGTTTTCCGTATATCATCGAGATAGCGGCGTAGCGTATCATCATTGGAATCAAAATGCATTAAGCTTCCTTATTATTCGTTGCACTGCGCAACCTACTAAATTAGTTTAGCTTTGAAAAGCGATTTCAAAGCATATAGCAGTGATTATACTGAATGTCACATCAAAAATCAATTTTGAGAAGGAAAAAAGCAAACTATTTCTTAAAATCATTTAAAAGTTTGAGTTTCTTGGTGATTTCTAGCGGTAATTTTTTAAAATATGGGCTATGATTCCAAATATATTCAATTTTTCCAAAAATCCGGTCAATGCCATTGTTGGTTATTTACTTTTTTTAGCCTTTGGTTTGCAGTTATCATTTGGCTATTCTCTCACTGAATTTGACTATTCCTTGACTCAAATCTGGAATGGTGATTTTTGGATTGTTCTTATTCAGGGCTTTCTTTTTTATGATTGGCAGCATTTTTTGATGAATGTTCTAGCCATTATGCTTCTTGGTGTTCCTTTTGAACGCCGTTATGGCAAATACGAATACATTGCTCTGATTCTTGTTGTGTTCTTTGCTGTGCCGCAACTCATCAATCTTATGTTTGAATTCACCAATTTTGGATCCAATGGGCTATTGGGTTTGTTACTGATTCTTAAGATGACAGGTAAATATCCAAAATTAAGCTCTAGCTCATTTAGGGCATCTATTTATTTATTTTTCGTGCTACTACTCTATTTGCTTTATTATGGTCAAAACCCAGATAGTTTAGCCTCTCAAATTGGTCATATTCAATTCTTAATTGGCGGATTGTTTGCTTTTTTATGGCGATTGATGAGATATGTGGTAAAAGAAAAAAGAGTTCATATTGTACCTCATTTTTATGTGGGCATGAGTCTTTTAATTCTCAGTACGGCATACGCTTTTCCATTGGATGCAAGATGGCAGCTTGTTCAAATCGAAAATGATCTTGATGCCGGAAATGACCTTGCAGCGCAAGAACGCTTTGAAGAACTCTCTAGTACCGACGATCAATTGACCAAGTGGCTTCTTGTTTATCTCCAGTTGAGCCGTAATATTATGGTTCAACCACTTGATGAAATGATTAAGATTCTAAAAGACGACCCTCAAGACATGAGTCAAGTGATGTTAGCTGAAATCTATATGGGGATGTACGATATTAAGTACAAATCTCACGATGTCGCCTATAGAATTATCCGTTCAGTGAAAGACAATCAGCCTAAGGCTTTAAATCTACAAGCGATGCTTTATTGTGGTTCTGATAATTATAAGCATTGGGATATAGTTAAAGGAACAAGTATTGCTTTGAAAATAAATCAAAATAGTGATTGGGCCAGCCCTGCATTGTTAGACACCTATGCAGCTTGTCTTGCTCGAGATGATCGCTGGGTAGAAGCTCAAAAATGGATAATGAGAGCTTGGAAAATTCAAAAATCAAAAACAATTAAATTTCCAAAGCAAATTCCATTGTTAAATGAGTTGACTAAAAACCGAGACCTCATTTTACAAAAATCCTACATCACATATGGTGATGATAGTTGAAAATTCTTATTTTGAATTGGCGTGACCTTAGCCATCCTCAAGTTGGTGGAGCAGAAATAAGGCTTTTTCAAGTCTATTCAAGACTTGTAGCCAAAGGTCATAAAGTTAGATTACATTGCTCTGGCTTTGATGGGGGGAGTGACTTTGAGACTCTTAAGGGTATAGAAGTATTCAGGCACGGTGGAGATTCGTTCTTTCAGCTTCAGTGTATCATTAAGTTAAGATCTTGGATTCGTGAATACGAACCAGACATTGTAGTTGAAGATTTTAATAAATTACCATTTTTTAGTAAGCTACTCCATGGGCAACCCAAATTAATTCAAGTCCATCATTTGTGGAAAAAGTCAATTTTCAAAGAATCAAACTTTGCTGTTGCTTTGTTAGTATGGACGATGGAACAAAGTTTAAGGTTTTTTTACCACCGAGTCCCTTTTTGTTCTGTAAGTGAATCGACTACCAAAGAACTTCATGAATATAGTATCAATCCCAAAAAGGTGACCACTATCCATAATGGGTTTCAATGGGATTGGTTGAAAGACAATCAAGATGAGTTAGGTCAAGAGTTTATGCCTTCTTTGGTTAAGCCATATTTCATTTGGTTAGGACGTCTCCAAAGGTATAAGGGTATTGATGATGCTATTGATGGTTTTGAAAAATTCTGTGAAGATGATGGCATTCATGATCTATACATCGCAGGCTCTGGGCCAGATGCTAGTCGCCTCAAAGAAAAAGTTAAATTGAGTAAAGTTCGAAACCGTATTCATTTCTTAGGATATGTGGATGAGATAACGAAATTTAAATGGATTAAACACGCCAAAGCCTTAATTCAAACGAGTTATAAAGAGGGTTGGGGGCTTACTGTCATTGAAGCTAATAGTGTTAACACAATCGTTGTTGCTAATAATGCACCGGGGCTTGTTGATAGTGTACAGGACAAAAAAACAGGTTTTTTATATGATTTTGGTGACTCAGATAGTCTTGCTGAAAAACTAACCTACATAGTTGAAAACCCTGAAGAACTTTCTTCACTTGAAGAACAAGCTTTTCTATGGGCTAAAAATTTTACCTGGGATCGATGTGCACTTGAAACAGAAAAACTCATTAGCGAGATAATTGAATGACCAAGCACATATGGACATTACTCAAGTTTGTTTTTTCTGTCGGCCTTATTTGGATGGTCTTACAAAATGCATGGGCTGAAGTAGATAAAGGCGGGGTTGAGCTTCGCTCTACCTTGTTTGATATTAACCTATCTATATTCGCAATGGCCGTAGTTTTAAATGGTTTTAGTTTTGTAGGTTCTGCATTTCAATGGCATAAACTTCTTGTCTATCAAGGGATTTCAATTTCGTGGGCGACGAGTTTCAAAAACTACTTCGTGGGTCTTTTCTTTAATCACTTCTTACTAGGCAATGCAGGTGGTGATGTCCAAAAGGTTGTCGATTTACATCGACAAAAAAATCAATGGAAAGAAGCACTTGTGGCTACTTTGTTTGACCGTATTTTTGGGCTTTTTATTATTAATGGTTTCGCCTTAATTGTGGGCTGGGTTTATTTTTTCAACCATGATAAACTACAAATTTTAATTTGGCCGAGTACTTGGATTGCACTTTGTTTGAGTATTTTCTTTGCGATTTTATTTTCAAAGAGACTTTCTCGATTGCTATTAAAATTACTCGGGTTTTTCTCGTTTTTAGGGCCAGTGGCGGATAAGTTAGGAATCGTCTTTGAGCGTTTTGTGAATTATAGGAAAAACCACCTAGTGCTGAAACTTTTGGGATTCTCTTTGGGGATACAGTTTGTTCGTATTTATGTTCATTATCTCGTAGGTCTAAGTATAGGTGTTGAAATAGACCTCATTTATTACCTCTACTTTATCCCTATGATTGGGATTGTCTCGGCTTTACCTATTTCGTTTGCAGGCTTTGGGCCTCGAGAATATATTGCTCAGGCGTTATTTATGCTTGTGGCCGTCAATGCGGGAGATGCGATTTTGATTCAGGTTCTTGCACTTATGTGTGCCTTTATTCCTTCACTCATTGGCGGATGGATTTTCTTTAAAAGAAAAGGCGCTCTGAAAGAAAAAATACGTTCGGAGTCCGAAATTGAAACCGCTTAGTCTTTTTTTGAAGGATGCAGGTTTTCAGGAATTTAAAAGTGAAGTCACATGGTTAAATGCCATTAAAAAAGAACTAGGCCCTTCGAGGTTTAAACGCTTTGAAGAGCAAGTCAAAGCCGTTCAAACTGGACTACTTGAAGGTCGTAATTTATATGATACTCTCTACAAAGAAATCGAGTTTCATCTTGTTTTGAGCCGTCACGTCGATCGTATTCTCACCTGTTATGAAGCAATTATCCTACAAGTAAATCATCAATTTTCCAAAAGCTCACCTATCATTGACCTAGGTTGCTCAACAGGTGTTCTGCTAGATTATTTGGAACAAGGATATCAGTTTAAAGGGATAGGGGTGGATACATCAGGTAATGCTTTGATGATTGCCGCTG
>CAWVXU010000035.1:0-25515 GCA_963934255.1 uncultured Fibrobacterales bacterium | reverse complement strand
ACAGGTGATGCGATTAATTTAAAAGATGCTTCAGTCACTACAGCTAAACTGGCAGCCGATGCGGTCACTAATGCCAAACTCGCCGACAACGCTGTTCAAACCGAAAACGTACTCGACGGTACTTTATTAACCGCCGATATCGCGGCTCTTCAAATCACAACTGGCCTCATTGCAGCTGATGCCATTGACAACAGCAAACTTGCAGACAACGCAGTCACCTCATCTGAAATTTTAGATGGAACAATATCCGATGCTGATATAGCTCCAAATGCAGTGACTTCGGGTAAAATTAATGCATTAGCTGTTAATACATCTAAAATAGCAAACAATGCAGTCACTGGTTCAAAAATAGCAATGGGCTCTGACGTGGCCGGTGATCTCATGTATTATGACGGTGCAAACTATACAAGATTAGCTAAAGGCACAGCTGACCAAGTTCTAACAATGAATGATGGTGCAACAGCACCTAACTGGGAAGATGCACAAGTTTCCTATTTAACAAAAACATTAAGTCTTGAAGCACCAATAGCAGGTGATAATATCACAATTTTTAGAACGTATGCAGCAATTACAGTTCAAGAAGTTATCGCAACAAGTATTGGCACTGGCTCACCAACTACTACGTTTGTATTAAGGCACCATACTGATAGAGGTAATGCAGGTACTTTAGTAACAACTTCAACAGCGACTACCTCTTTAGCAGCTGGTGATATAATATCATTAAGCGATCCAACTATCCCAGCTGGTTCATGGATTTGGTTTGAGGCAACTGCGGCTTCTGGAACCGGTGTAATCCTATCAGTCGACATCAGATATACGGAGGATTAGATGGCTAGTAAAATTACAGTACCAACGTATTTTTACTTGAGTGTAAATAACACGATTATTTATAATTCACTAGTTGCGAGGGGAGTCTAGGGCAGAGATCAATGGTGTCGACGTAAAAGTTACTTTGGGTACTTGTAGTTATTCAATTGGTCCGTCGACAACAAAAATTAAGGTTTTAAGCAGGAAATGTTTATCAAGGACTTACCGCAATACCATTTGACCCGACAGACCCAGTTCCTTTAAATTCATGAGAGTTCTAGACCAGTTGGACGAAATTTGGTATAATGGTGATAGACAATGATTGTGAGGAACGATGTATCCAAATATTGATAAGGATGATTGGGAAGAATTGGTAGAATTTTCAATTAACTATGCAGACACAATCACTGAAAGAACAGAGATTGAAGGACTTTATATTTTAGAATCTGATTCTGATTATGGATCCATTGAAGAAGAACAGCAAGCAACTAAACTCATCAATTTCATCAAAATTTTAGAAATTAAATACGGCCCTCATCCAATTATATTAGATGCCAAATCAAACTTTGAGAATGCTATCGCATTACAGATTAAATATAAAGAGCAAGCTATCGAGTTGTGTGCAGCAGAAGATTTTATGCTTCGAGGTAGCATCAAAAAAAGCCTAGCAGAAGTACTCTTTGAAAATACGACAGGCTCAACAAAACCACTTCAATTAATCGAAGAAGCAATCGAGGATCTTCGTATCGATGGTTTTGGATCTGATTTACTAGATGCCATTGAAATTAAGTTTCGGTATAAAAATGCCGTGGGTTAAATATTTATTCAATCTTATAAATTCAAAAAAATAAAATTTCTGTAATAGATTGAGTCTAAGTTTGACCAACTTAAATTAATCAAGTCCGTTCTTTTCAAAGGAAATACATATCAGTTAAAAAAATCATGGTTATGTGTATCGGTAATTCTTTTCGTAGTCACATGGCTGAAGCGTTTATAAATAATTTTGGTGAAGCCAATGTCGATGTATATAGTTCAGGGGTCAAGGCTTTGGGTGAAATTTATCCCTAGGCAATTCGTCTGATGGATGAAGTTGGCATTGATATTTCTCAACATACCTCAGACCAAATTGATTCGTTTCTAGATATGCAATTTGACGTTGTATTTACAGTATGTGATCATGCATTTGAAACCTGCCCAGTATCCCCATTGCCGGTCGGTCAAAAAGCTCACCATAGTTTTAAAGATTATGAGTCGCAAGCGGGTTTAAGTGACGAAGATTATATACAGTCTCTTTGACCTATTAGAGAATCCATAGAAGATTATTGTCGAGAATTAGTTAAACAGTTTTAAAAACCAAATGGGGACGCCAAATGAATTTAGACTTTTTCAAATTAGGAATGCCTTGGAAAACCCAAGACCCGTTTTTGTTTTGCGTTTACCATCTAGACACTTACCCAATTGCCAATAATGAGTTTGGACCGTTAGAATCATTAGCAGGCCGAAATTTAGGTAATGATTTTGTGACCAAAAATGGTTATCGCATGTACCATGGTGAGGCAGTTCCTGGGTTTCCCGCACATCCTCATAGAGGTTTTGAAACATTCACTGTGGTTAGACAGGGGATGGTGGATCATTCAGATTCTTTGGGGGGATTCGGTCGATATGGAGATGGTGACGCTCAATGGATGACTGCAGGCCGAGGCGTTCAACATGCCGAAATGTTTCCGCTCCTCAATCAACAGAGTGTCAATATTCAAGAAATTTTCCAAATTTGGGTCAATCTTCCTTCGAAGAATAAAATGTGTGAACCAGCTTATAAAATGATTTGGAATGAAGATTTAAAAATCATTGAAAATGAAGGCGTTAAAATCACCTATTACATGGGTGATCCTCAAAAGGAATTAAATCAAGATATTCCTCAAAGTTCATGGGCAGCTCAAGGTGACAATTGTCTAAGTGTGCAGCTCATTGAACTGGATTCATTAAGTACTATAGAGCTTCCAGCAGTAACAAATGGAGTTAATCGTTCACTCTACTTTTACGAGAGTCACTCAGATTTGGAAGAAAATAATGTTGGAAAAAACGAAAATAATGAAACCAATAAAACCCATAATTTAGAAATCAATGAAGTGAATTTCCCATTAAACTATGGTATAGAAATAAATTTTTCTAAATCTTTTAAACTAAGTACTCAAGGACATTCTGCAAAGGTGCTCTTACTCCAATCCCGCCCGATTGAAGAAAGCGTGGTTCAATACGGGCCATTTGTGATGAATACCAGTGAGCAAATTCAAGAAGCATTTGAAGATTTTGAAAAGACTCAATTTGGCGGTTGGCCATGGAACAGTCCTGATCCTGTCCATAAAGATCGTAAAAGATTTGCACAATATATCGATGGAAGTCTAGATCAGCCGATAAAAATTAAAGATTAAAAGATCTATATCCAATCACTTAATTGACTGATGACTCGGTATCTCTGCCGGATCATTTTTGTTTATCCATAGCTTTTGAGTTTGATAGATACCACGATGGCCAGAAGCAATAAAGGCAACATAACAGGCTGTAAATACGTAGAGAATTGATCCTCCACCAAATAATTCAACCCCCATCAAAGCGCAAGCTAGTGGAGTGTTTGAAGCTCCCGCAAAGACAGCAACGAGCCCTAGGGCTGCAAGGAAGCCTGGATCTAATTGTAAGAGCGGTGCAAGAGCAGAGCCTAAAGTAGATCCAATTACAAAAAGGGGAGTGACCTCTCCTCCCAAAAAACCAGAGCTTAAGGTGACACCAGTAAAGAGTGTTTTGAGGGCAAATACCCAAGGTTCAATCATTTCTCCTTGAGTTGCATTTTCGATAAGTTCAAGACTTAAGCCGAGATATTGGCTGCCAAAAATTAAATCGAGCCCAATTATGATAAATCCACCTATTACAGGATGAAGCCACTTGCGAGGAGTTATTTTAAGCCAGAGTTTTTTAAGTAAAGAAATGAGTTCAATAAACAAAATAGCTGATAACCCAAATAATGCTCCAGCTAGAATCACTTTTGAAAATAGACCCAAATCAAGACCTAGCGTAGGAAGGTCAGGATATTTGGTATGTGGAGCATTGAGGGAGCGGGTCGTCCAATCTCCAACAACCGAGGCCATCAAGGCAGGAATCACAGCATTATATCGAATACGACCAATTTTTTGGACTTCAAGGCCGAATATAAAGCCTGCGATAGGGACTCCAAAGACGGACCCAAATCCACCAGAGATACCTGCAATAATCATCAGACGATGATCTCTAGCTTCTAACTGAAAGATTCTTTTTAAACTATCAGCGAGCGAGGCTCCCATTTGGATAGCAGTGCCTTCTCTACCGGCAGATCCGCCAAATAAATGAGTCAAAACAGTACCCACAAGAACCATTGGAGCCATTCTAAATGGAATCCGCTCATTACGCTTATTGGCTTCGGCGATAACTAGCTGGTTACCCAGTCCTGCATTGGCACCAAATCGATAGTAAGAATAACCCATAAAGAGTCCCACGACAGGTAAAAGTAGGAGTAGGAGTGGAGAATCCTGGCGAGTTTGGGTCGCCCAAGTTAATGAATGCAGAAACACTGCACTAGCAGATCCCGAAAGAAGACCGATAAGGCTTCCTAGTAATGTCCATTTAAGGATAGGGATTTGTAATGGGTTTTTCATAAGGTATAATCTAGAAAATCTTAATTGCCTTTGAGTTGAGAATACTCAGGATAAAATTATTAGATTTTAGCTTATATTGTAAATTGAACCTCAATTGTTAGGTTTAGATAAATTGCTCAGGGGATGTTCATGAAAAGTTTAATTTTTACGTTATTATTTTGTTCAATCAGCTTCGCTTCAATCCCTCAAGAGACCGGGTATGGTGCTTATTTAGGGTTGAATGGCGGTACACTCGGAATGAATCTTCGACAGCCTGTTGGTAATGAAGCAATCGACCTTTATATAGACTTGTTTATTTTAACAGGAAATCTGAACATTGCTGGTCAATACTTCTTTATGGAACACGATATTTTTCCAATAAAAACGGGCAAGTTAGTCATTCAATATGGTCCGGGCGCTAGTATCTATCTGGATGATGACAGATTGAACTTGAGTTTCCTACCTGGTGGTGGTTTAAATTATACTTTTATCGATCCAAAATGGGATATGTTCTTCAATGTGAATCTTGCCATGGGAGTGACATTCTATGATGATAATTCTTGGGAAAACAGAGTGAATAAAAGATCAAGTCGACTAAATATTATCCCGGACCTAGCTGCACTACTCGGGTTTAGGTATAGATTCTAACATGGTATCCAAGCAATTATCAAAAAGACTTGGAATTTTATTCGGTGCACTATACAGTGTTGCTGTATTGTTTTTCTTGTACCATTTGTTCTTATCTCATTTTGAATTAGCTCGCGATGAGCGTTTGGCTTTCTTTCAAAAGACAGAGCAAAGTTCAGTTGTTAAAGATTCTTCACCTTTTCATCAAGAAATATTTAATAAAGAAACTTTACCTGCATATTTAAAAGAGTATGTTGGTCAATCCCAAAATTTCATTTTTAATATTGAGGGTATTGCACTTAAGGACCAAAGATTTTTTGGAGTATTAGAACTCAAAAATAATACTTCTTGGGTTTGGAAATATCAAAATCATACTGAATTGATCAATGCTGTATTTGTGAGATTTCTAAAAACATCAGGTCTATATTTGTTTGGTATGGCCGCACTTGGTTTTGCTATGATGCTTATGATCCATCGCTCAAGTATTGCTAAGGTCAACCAAATTATCGCAGAAGAGGAAGAGAAAGATCGTAAATCTAATTTTGACCCACTCACTGGTTTGAAAAATCGTCTGCAGATATTACGTGATCTTTCCCTCATGATTGACCAACTCCATGATACAAAAGAAAAGTTTGCCCTCATTGTTTTTGATGTGGATGATATGGATTTAGTGAATGAGAAATATGGAAAAGACCGTGGTGATAAGGTCCTTAGTTATTTAGCCAAAAGAGTGAGAAACTCACTGAATAAAAAGGATGAGTTTGCCCGCACGGGTGGAGATGAGTTTTTCATTTTACTCAAATCATTTCAAGGTTATCAGCATGCCTCTATGACAGCTGATCGAGTAATCAATGTTATACAGAGTGCGTTTAATGTCGATAACGAATCTATTAATATTACTTTAAGTGCAGGCGTTTCGTTTTTCCCACAGGACGCCAAAGAGTCCGAAGAGTTGATTGAAGCCGCCACAACTGCACTTCAGTATGCTAAGAAAGATGGTAAAAATTGTTTCAGAACATTTGATACTAAAATCAACAGGCTCGTACAAAAAAAGGTTCAAATTGAACATCGCTTAAAGTTGGCTTTAAGTCGCAATGAGTTTGCTATGGTCTATCAAGGGGTTCATGATGCTGACTCGACAGTGGTTGGGTCTGAAGCATTTTTGAGATGGCACCTTGACGGTGAGGTTTTAGAGCCACATAAATTTTTACCTATGGCTGCCAATGGTCACCTAATTATTTCAATTGGGTATTGGGTATTTGAAGAAGTTTTCAAGCAGATGAGCGGCTGGAGACAGCAAGGTTTGATTTTACTTCCGATGTATATTAATTTATCTGGAGCTCAAATTCTAGATGAACATATATTCTCTATTCTTGAAGTCCTCATGATCAGGTATAAAATACCACCCCATTTGATTCGTTTGGATATCAAAGAAATTGAGCTTTACGAAAAACGAATGCATTCGTTCCAAGCAATTCAAAAACTATCCAAGCTAGGACTTAAAATTTGGATTGATGATATGGGTACTGGATATTCAAGCTTTAATGCCCTAGCTAATCTTCCTTTTGAGGGTGTTAAGATTGACGGATTTCTGACTCATGATTTATTAGTCGAAGATAAAGCAAGAAATACAATTCAAACAATTATGAGTTTAGCTAAGTCCCAAAACTGGATTTTACTCGCTGAATCAGTTGAGACTCAAGACCAAGCCTCATGGTATATGACTAAAAATGCAGCACTTTTTCAAGGAAGGTTTTATAGTCACCCTGTACAAGCGAGCGAATTTTCAAAATCACTTCTGCGCGATTCTAACTTAATTCATTAAAGAAGTAAATTTGACTCAAAATTGCTTTTCTAAAATCGTCTAAGTTCAAAGATTCGTTTTCACCATGCGCACGACAATACGGGTCCTCGACTCCGATTAATATTGCAGGAATATTCCCAAGTGCCTCAGACATTGGCTCAACAAAAGGAATACTTGCCCCACACCCAATAAATACAGTTTCTTGCTCATAGCCCAACTTCATCGCATTGGCGGCAGCATCAAAAATAGGGTCTTCAGGACTACAATACCAAGGGTTCACCGGAGGTTCACTTTTGATTTTTAATTCAAGTCCCCACGGAGTGTGAGCATTGAGGTGATCTTCAAATATACTTTGGCATTTCTTGGCATTCATCCCTGGTGCCAGTCTAATTCCAACACGAGCCCAAGCAACATCCATGATGACATTTCCGGCAGTTTTCTTTTGAGCTACTTCAATAGAGTTAACCACCACTGATGGTTGACGCCATAGCTTTTCCAAAATAACTTCACCTTCGGGGTCAATATTAGCACCCTTGACAAGTTGAGTTTGATGGCGTAAAACTTCTTCAGTCATTTTTAATTGTGTATAGGATAATTTTTCACTGGGAGATGGGGGGATGACCATTTTATTCATTTCATCAATTGCAAGAGCGCCGGTCTCATCTGTGATTGAACTCAATAATTTACAAAGACCCATGGCAGGGTCAGGAAGTGGTCCCGACCAAAGACCCGAGTGAAGCGCGTGTTTCATGGAACGAAGCTCTACTTCACAAACAAGTACGCCTCGAAGTGAGGTTGTAATGCTGGGGATTCCTGTATCATAATTTGCTAAGTCAGCAAGAACCATGGCATCGGCGCTCAGAAGTTGAGCATATTGATTGAGAAATTTTGGAAGGTGTTCGCTTCCAATCTCTTCCTCTCCTTCAATAATGACTTTTACATTAATAGGGAGTTCTTGATAGAGATCCAGGTAAGCGTGGATAGAAGCCAGATGGATAACAATACCAGCTTTGTCATCTGCTGTGCCTCGTCCAAAAATTCGACCATCTCTAATGGTAGGTTCAAAAGGAGGTGAATCCCATAGGTTTTCACGCATAGGAGGTTGTACATCATGATGGGCATAGAGTAAAATAGTTGGGAGCTTCGGGTCTTTAATTTTATCACCATAAACATAAGGATGAGCATCATCAATTTGAATTAACTGGGTGTTGTTGAGTCCAATATCTTCCATCATGTTTTTAACAAGTTGAGCAGACTTGAGTAGATGAGCGGGGTCATACCCCTCAAAACTCACACTCGGTATTTTTACTAGTTCTTTTAATAAATCAAGGTGGTCATCAAAATGGTCCAGAGCCCATTGTTTTAATTCGTCTTGAATTGATTGCTTAGACTTTGAAGACATGGTCATACCTTGGGTGTGGGATTGATAAAGAACATTATTCTACTTAATTACTTAGTTACTTAATTATTTCGTTTCCAACTTCTCAATTTCATCCTGTACAAACTTGATTAAAGGCTCAACGGTTTTAATAGAAAAATCAAAGGGAATCCCTGTTTTTTCAAATAGAGAGGGAAGTCCTTGTGAGCCGCCTAGAGAAAGCCCTTCAGTGTACATTTTGATACCTTGCTCTTTGTTTTCGCGAATATTTTTAAATACTCCTATGGCACCAAGCTGAGCAATTCCGTATTCTATGTAATAAAAAGGAACTTCAAAAAGATGTAATTGTCTTTGCCATTGATGAGCTTGGTATTCTTCAAATCCAGACCAATCAACAATATCACCTGCACCAAATCGGCGATCGAGTTCTAGCCACTTTTCATTACGCTCTGCCTCAGAATGATCCGGGTGTTTATACATCCAGTGTTGAAATGCATCAACGATGGCAACCCATGGTAAAATGTGTATCACATCTTCAAATTGATCCGCTTTGGCACGAAGGGCATCATCAGGGTTTGGGTAGATATTTTCGATATAATCAAGCCCGACAAGCTCCATACTCATCGAAGCCACCTCAGCAATTTCAGCCATGATTTCTCTATAGCTTGTGTGATGAATACCTTTCATGAAAAATTGATGTAGACTGTGCCCACCTTCATGTAAAAGTGTAAATAAATCAGAATTTGTCCCTACAGCATTCATGAATATAAAGGGTAAACGATATTCTTCAAGACCACACTGATAACCACCTGGCGCTTTGCCAAGGCGACTGTCTAGGTCAAGAAGTCCCATTTTTTGCATGGTATCAAATTTGTCTCCGAAGTCAGAAGATATTCCATGGAATATCTTGGAAGTGCCTTCACATAGCTTTTCAATATTTTCAAAAGGTTTAAGTGCTGGTCGGCCTAGTGGATCAACAGCGAGATCCCACGGACGTAGTTTTTCTAATCCCATTGTTTTAGCGCGAGCTTTCAAAAGTTTTCTATTGAGAGGGACTACACATTTCTCGATGGCATCATGAAAATCTTCACAGTGTTTAGGAGTGTAATCATATCGTCCTTTAGCCTTAAAGATATAGGGTAGGTAACTATCAAAGCCACAATTTTTAGAAACGTTTTGCCTAAAGTCAAAGAGTGTTTTAAAATGGGTATTGAGTATATCTTTATCCTCAAAACGACGAGTCCAAACTGTTTTCCAAGCTTTTTCTCTGAGTGTTCGATCAGGATTTTCAAGTTCAGCATTGACTACTTGAAGGGTAGTTGTTTCACCCTGCCACTCGACTGTCATACTTCCAGTAACTTTTTGGTATTCTTGGGAAGTCAAAGCTATCTTGGTTTCAATTTCGATATTTTCTTCACGATAAAGCTCTAACTGGGCTCGAATGTCCTGAATCCAATGATCGTAATAAGAATCTAGTTCACCTATTGCTGGACTGGAAATGAGCTTTTTATTGAGGCCGTCAATAATGGGTGCTAATTTGGGTTCAATTTCAGCTACATAATGTGCAAATGCTTTTTCATGCTTCTCGTCTTGAGTATCACAAGTCATGTTGATGTAGAGTCTTGACTCTTGTTCTTTAAGGATCGATTCCATTTCGGACCAATTTTCAATCCATATTTTAAGATTCTGGGAAGAATCAATATTTCGATCACTTAAATCTTTAAATAGAGGCTCTAAGTCGGCCCAAGAATTAAGATCTAAATCTGCATCGGCAAATTGACGGGGGAATTCAGAGCAGGGACGTGGCAAATGGCCTAGAATATCTTTTGACATGATGGTTCCTTTGGAGGAAAAGACAAATTAAATGGCTTTGCTTGTATTATCTTAAATTTCTTCCATTGAGACAAGGCAAAGCATTACTAAATTTAGGGCAAAGAAGGCGGAATCATGAAAAAAGAAATCCTTAAGCGTCGTACATTTGCCATTGTATCTCACCCGGATGCTGGTAAAACCACCATGACAGAGAAATTCTTATGGTATGGTAAGGTAATTCGTGAAGCAGGTCATGTCAAGGCTAAGGCTAACCGCAAACACACGACATCTGACTGGATGAAAATCGAGCAGCAGCGTGGTATTTCTGTATCAAGTTCTGTGCTTAATTTTCCTTTTGATGGTTGTTATTTTAATCTGGTGGATACTCCGGGTCACCAAGATTTCTCTGAAGATACTTATCGCGCTCTAACGGCGGTTGATAGTGCACTTGTATTGATTGACTCAGTCAATGGTGTAGAGAAACAAACGTTGAAGTTGATGGATGTTTGTCGCATGCGCAAGACCCCTATCATTACCTTTATCAACAAAATGGACCTTGATGGTCGTGATGCAATAGAACTTTTGGATGAAATAGAAGAAGTTTTAAAAATTAAAGTTGCCCCATTCTCACTTCCAATTGGTTGGGGTAAGAAATTTGGAGGAGTCTACTCGATTCCCGATGATTCACTTCATACTTACTCTAAAGATGGAGTCGGTGGTGAAATTATCCAATTGACAGGCATTAATGACCCAATTCTTGATGAAAGATTTGACCCTCCTGAACTAGCCGAACTTCGTGAACGCCATGAACTTGTGACAGGCGCGATGGACCCTTTTGATCGCGAAGCTTTTTTACGTGGTGAAATGTGTCCAGTTTTCTTTGGTTCTGCTATTGCTAATTTTGGCGTCAAACAACTTCTTGAAACCTTCTCAAAACTAGCTCCACCACCGATGGTTCGTGAAAGTGATGTGAGAGATATTGATCCTCTAGAAGAAGAATTCTCTGCTTTTGTCTTTAAAATTCAAGCCAATATGGATCCCAATCACCGAGATAGAACGGCATTTTTACGTATCTGTTCAGGCGTCTATGAACGTGGCTCCAAGGTACATCATTGTCGTACTGGTAAAAATATCAAACTGGCTGCTCCCACCTCATTTATGGCTCAAAACAAAGCTGTAGTAGATATGAGTTACTCGGGTGATATTGTGGGTATAAATGATCCGGGTATCTTTAATATCGGTGATACACTGACCTCTAAAGAGAAATTTAAATTTCACGGAATCCCTGACTTTGCACCTGAATACTTTGCTAAGGTACAGCTTCTCAATCCGATGAAATCAAAACAAATGAAAAAGGGTTTAGATCAACTGTCAGAAGAAGGTGCAACTCAGCTCTTCCATCCTGTGATGGGAGCAATTCCAATTATTGGGGTGGTAGGTGAACTTCAGTTTGATGTTTTGACCCAGCGTATTACTGAAGAGTATGGTGCTGAGGTTCAACTAGATCGTATCCAGGTTTATACAGCGAGATGGATTTTAGGTACAGAAGAAGATTTAAAGAAATTCTCAGACGAATATCGTGGTGATTTGGCATATGACAAAAAACAAAATTTTGTCTGTCTTTTCCCCAATGAATATCGTTTGAATTTGGCTGAGAAAAATTATCCTGAGCTCAATTTTGGAGCGACCTTCGAAGATTAAATTGATGATCACCTAAGAGTGAATATATTTTGAGGCAACCTATTGTGGGTTGCCTTTTCTGATTCCAAGAACGAAATAAAAAACGCTCACCCCAAAAGGATGAGCGTTTAAGCGAATAACGGATTTTACAATAAAAAGATTACAAGTAACTACAGCAGTAATCAGCCGCTTCATAAACTTTAAGATGAAAGATAGTATTGGCAGGTACATCAAAATCTTGACCACCTTCGATGGGCATCCACTCATCAGATCCTGGTAATTTGACGTCAAGTTTACCAGCAAGAAACTCCATGTTTTCTGCTTTGGATGTGTCAAACTCGTACTCACCTGGAAGCATAAACCCAAGTGTTTTTGTAGAACCATCTTCAAAAACTACTGTTCTTGAAGAGACTTTTCCATCAAAATATGAGTTGGCTTTTTTGATGATAGTGACGTTTTTAAATTCCGACATGATGTCCCCTTTATTTGTATTGACTCATTTGTAACAGCTAATATAGAAAACCCTTTTATAAAGGGAATAGGATTGGCAAGAGTGCACTCGCTATTAACCAAAGTATTATGTTAAGACCAATCCCAGCTTTAAAGAAATCGGTGTATTTATAGTTACCAGCAGCATAAACCATTGTATTGGTTTGATAACCCATGGGTGTGAGGAAGCTACAAGATGCTGCAAGTAGCACGGCCATAATGAAAGCAGTAGGGTTTGAATCAGTACTATGAGCAATTTGAATTGCGATAGGGGCCAGGAGCGCTGCGGTGGCATTGTTTGATAATAGTTCAGTTAAGAGTGAAGTAATAATATACAGAACTGAGATCAGGATAACGGGTGAGTAGCCTCCCAATCCTTGAATCATTGAGTCTGCAATGAAGACATCAAGCGATGTTTTTTGCATGGCTGTCGCAAGACTCAAAAGTCCCGCCAACATAAAGATTATATTCCAGTTAATAGACTTATAGAGTTCAGTTGTAGTGATAGTTTTGGTGGCGACCAAAGCAAATGTACAGACTAGAGCGGCTGAAACTATTGGGAGTATTTTAAAGCTTGCCAGTAGGATAAAACTCAACATGATACTAGACACAATCCAAGGCCTAATGGAAGGATTGTGTTGAATGATGTTTTCTGTGAGAATGACAAATGGAAGATCACTGTGTTGTTTGGAGACTTTTAATTCATCAAGTAGTACTGTTTTCATTTCAATGAGAATGATATCACCGGCTTGAAGTTTGGATTCTAAAAGATCGGTATGGATAATTTCTTCACGATGGCGAATCGCAAGTGGGGCTCCTCGGAACTTTCGACGAAATTGAAATTTCTGTAAGTCTTCACCAATGAGTTCACTACCAGGCTGAACCATAATTTCAAGTAGTGTAGAGTCAGATTCTTGAAATTTTTCACCCTCAATTAAAACTCGATCGGTATAATAATTTTTTATTCTTTCATGGAACTCTTTAAATTTATCTAGTTCAAAACGAACTCGGACACGGTCATTTTCTTTCAGGATCATATCCTTGGGTGGCATGATGAAATTGCCTTCGTCACGCATCACTTCAATAATATCCATATCATATTGTGTAATCAATGGTGATTTGTATATAGGTTGACCGATGGATTCTGCTGAGTCAAGAAGGGTGATGATGGTTTGAAAATTTCCTGATTTATATTTGTCATCCAAGCTAGATGTATCTGAATCCTCTGGTAAAAACTTTTTACCAATAAATGTCATATACAGTATCCCAACAACGAGAAATATTAAACCAATTGGAGTCAGGTCAAAAAGGTCGATTTTGATTTGATTCATGGCAGCAATATCAGCCACTACTAAATTAGTACTAGAGCCTATGAGTGTTGTTGTTCCACCCAGGATTGTCGCATAAGATAACGGAATAAGAAATTTTGATGAAGAAATTTTGGCGATTTTACTTGCTTGTAATACGACTGGGATCATGATAGCAACCACAGGAGTATTGTTTAAAAATGCAGATAAGCCAGCTCCACAAACCATTAATATACCGAGTCCCAATAGTTCACTTTTTTGAATCATTTTACTGATAAAATGAGAAACTTTGTTAAGTAACCCAGATCTGAGAATAGCATAACTTAAGGGGAACATCGCAGCAATGGTGATGACCGCATTATTACTAAATCCAGCAAGCGCTTCACTAGGAGAAAGAATTTGAGTGGATACTAAAACGACTATAGCACCAATAGAGATAAGGTCAACTGACCAAACCTCCGACACTGATAATACTAGGACTCCCAGTATTAAGAATGTGACAATAATTGCTTCAATACCCACTTTTAAAACTTCTTAATTACGAACGAGTGGTTTGTATTTAATTGGTTTTGGAGTGTTAGCGTCTTCACCTAAGCGTATTCTGCGATCTGCTTCATATTCAGACCAAGTACCTTCAAACCATTTGACTTCTGAATCACCTTCAAACGCCAAGATATGGGTACAAATACGGTCTAAGAACCAACGGTCATGTGAAGTAATTACAGCACAACCAGCAAATTCTAAGATAGCTTGTTCAAGAGACTGAAGGGTTTCGATATCCAAGTCATTGGTCGGTTCGTCAAGAAGAAGTAGGTTGCCTTCTTTTTGAAGTTGCTTTGCCATGAGTACACGATTTCTTTCACCACCAGAAAGCACACCAATTTGTTTTTGTTGTACTGAGCCAGCAAGATTAAATAATCCACACCATGCGCGTGAGTTCATTTTGGCTTTACCAATTTGCAGTTCATCCTGACCATCAGAAACTTCTTGCCAAACTGTTTTGTCTGGATCTAAAGATTCACGATCTTGTTCCATAGAAATGAATTCTACAGTATCACCAATAGTGCATTCACCGGCATCTTGTTTTTCCATACCAAGTAAGATTTTGAATAGAGTTGATTTACCCGCACCATTTGGCCCGATGACTCCGACGATACCTGAGCGCGGAAGTTGGAAAGTCAAATCAGAATAGAGTAATTTATCACCATAGGCTTTTTGAAGTCCTTTAACGTCTACAACGACATTACCTAAGCGTTTGCCATTGGGTACAGTAATCTGGGCGCCTTTAGAAACCGATACGCTGTCTGCACTCAGTAAGTCTTCATAAGCACTTAGACGAGCTTTGTTTTTTGCTTGTCTAGCTTTTGGTGCCTGGCGCGCCCATTCTTGTTCTTTGGAAAGACGTTTTTGGCGATCGGATTCACCTTTTTCTTCACCACGTAGGCGTTCTAACTTTTGATCTAGCCATTGACCATAGTTACCTTCCCATGGGATTCCTTTGCCATTACTGATTTCAAGTATCCATCCGGTAACATTATCTAGGAAATATCTATCATGCGTGATAAGGATAACTGAACCTTTGTAATCACGTAAATGACGCTCAAGCCAAGCAACTGATTCGGCATCCAGGTGATTCGTTGGTTCATCCAGAAGTAGAAGATCGGGTTGTTTTAAAAGCAATTTACAAAGTGCAACACGGCGACGTTCACCTCCGGATAGGTTTTCCACTGATGATTCACCGGGAGGGCAACGAAGTGCATCCATTGCGATATCAATGTGTCGATCTAGGTCCCAAGCATCACGAGCTTCTATTTCATCTTGTAAAGCAGCTTGCTCAGCCATTAATTTATCCATGGCATCATCAGACATTTCATCACCAAAACGCATAGAAATTTCGTTAAATTTTTGAAGTAAATCTCTGGTATCAGCTACAGCTTCCATAATATTATCACGAACATTTAGTTCTTCATTTAGCTGTGGCTCTTGTGCTAAATATCCCACCGAACGGCCCTGTTCAAGCCAAGCTTCACCTTGAAACTCATCATCGAGCCCGGCCATTATCTTAAGAAGTGTAGATTTACCAGAACCATTTGACCCGATAATACCAATTTTGGCACCATAAAAGAACGAAAGGGAGATGTTCCTGAGGAGCTCTTTGCCACCTGGAAGGACTTTGGTCATTCTATTCATATAGTAAATGAATTTTTGTGCTTGTTCTGACATCATATTTCCTTTGTATAGTTCAGTTTGATTGGAAATATAGCTCTTTGATACAAAGAGAACATCTAGAGTGCATCATTTTTACAATCCAAGCTATTTATTTTTAAAAATGATTTACTTTAAGCTAAGTAGAACTTTTGGGATGGCTAAATTGAAGAATAAATCAAAATTGAAACTATTGGGGTTCGCCTGTTTCATATCAAGCGGAGTTTTTACTGCTTGTTCTGAGGTGGAAGACCCCGTTTCTATCACTGCTTGTGTAGAAAATTGTACTGACCTTTCTTCAGATCTGACTCTTTCCAATGACGCGAGCTTAAGTTCCGGCGTCCAATTTCAAATTGAATTATCCTCTGAAGCTGGTGTCTCTTCTGCTAACACAATTTCAAGCTCAAGTGACGCAGGTCCTGCTGAGGCAATAGCTAACTTTGAGTCCTTATTATCAGAGGCTCAGTTTAATTCCTTTTTCCCCAATAAAAATGAATTCTACACCTATCAGGGCTTTGTTGATGCAGTCGCAGCAATGGATGGAGTTAGAATTAAATTAGAACGCCGAACAGAGTTGAATTATGAAGCGCCTCAAGTTTCAAAGTGGGATGGTTCAAAATGGGTAGTTCTCTATGCTCATGTTGATTTTAATCAATCTTGGAACCTTTCCAAAGAAATTTCGAGCATTGAGGTTGATTTTGGCGATTTCTTAAGTGTAGGGACAGTTGCTCAACGTAAAGAAGAGCTTATGGCTTTTCTAGCACAACTATCACATGAAACCACTGGCCGTGGACCTGAAGATTCAATGAATGGAGGACTTTGGTTTAAAGAAGAAGTTGAGGGGCGAGGATATACAGAATCTAATGATGCCAATTTTCAGGCGGTAAGTGGTCAATCATATCATGGACGTGGACCTTTTCAAATCTCTTACCCTTATAACTATGGCAAGTTTTCCAATGAAATTTATGGGAATAACGAAGGCCTAACGCGTCCTGCTTTTGTCCTTGATAGGCCACAGATTGCTTTTATGGCAGGAATTTGGTTTTGGATGAGACCACAACAACCCAAGCCCTCAATGCATGAAATTATGATTGGGACTGCAGTTGACATTAAAGGAGTTAATGGCGATACAAGTCGCTTTGGTTGGACAACTCATGTGATTAACGGTGGTTTAGAGTGTGGAATCGGTGGAAATCTTAGCTCCATTGATCGCCAAAATTATTTTAAATATTATATGAGCGAAGTGGGTTTAACACCAGAAGATAATTTGTCTTGTGCTCAGATGACTAGATACTAATATCCAACCCTTAGTTTTAAACTAAGAGTTCAAACAAAGTTGGATATTCATTAATCAAAGTATAATCCATTCCAGCTTCATCCATTCGTTGCTGCAGAGCAATAAAGTCTTTGGCTTCATGAACTTCAATTCCTACTAGAGCTGGCGCACCTTCTCGCTTGGTTTTTTTCACATATTCAAAGCGAGTGATATCATCATGAGGGCCTAATATCTTATCTAGGAAATCCCTTAAAGCACCAGGCCTCTGAGCAAAGCGTATAATAAAATAATGTTTGAGGCCTTCATACAAAAGAGAGCGTTCTTGAATTTCGGCCATACGGTTAATGTCGTTATTTCCACCTGATAAGATACAGACAACAGACTTGCCTTTTAGCTCATGTTTTATATCTCGAAGTGCAGATAAAGTTAAAGCACCTGCTGGTTCTAAAACAATTGCTGCGTCATTATATATTTCAAGAATCGTTGTACAGATTTGTCCTTCAGCAGTGGTAATTATTTTTTCAATTCCATTTTCTATTATTTCAAAATTAAGGGACCCTGGAGTTTTGACTGCTGCACCATCCACAAATGTATCCATTGAGCTTAGTGAGCTGATAGTTCCATTTTCAAGACTGAGTTTCATCGCTGCAGCACCTTGGGGCTCTACTCCAATAATTACGGTCTGGGGGCTATGCTCTTTAACCCAAACGATAATCCCGCTTGAAAGTCCGCCGCCTCCAATAGGTACCAAAATAACATCAGGGAGTTTTCCCGTAGCAGATTCAAATTGTTCCAGGATTTCCAACCCAACAGTACCTTGACCAGATATGATTTTTTCATGGTCAAAAGGATGAATAAATTGAGCTTGAGTAGATTTCTCATATTCTAAAGCTGCAGAATAAGCATCATCAAAAGTATCACCAAAGAGGACAATTTTTACCCAATCTCCACCTAATTTGGCGGTACGGTTTAATTTTTGTTTAGGAGTTGTTTTAGGCATAAAAATGGTGCCATGAACTCCTAGTTTAGAGCAAGACCATGCGAGACCTTGAGCATGATTACCAGCACTTGCACAGACGACTTTGACATCAGGATTCTTAGAAGCGACTTCAGAGATAAAGTAATAGGCGCCTCGGATTTTATATGAACGAGTCAGTTGTTGATCTTCTCGTTTCATCCATAGGTCAAATCCTAGTTTATCGGACCATTCTTGATTGTGTTCAAGTGGAGTTCTCCGCACTACATTTTTTAAAACTTGGTAAGCAGAATTGATAAAAGAAACTGTAATCATATTAAAACCCTTTCAGAACGAAGACGATGGTTCAGGCTCGTCAAGTTTGATGAATAAAAAATAGGTACTTACAAAAATAGCTAAAATACCCATGGAGAAATATGTAAATCTAAGATCTGAATAATCCCAAATAAATGCGCCCAATTTTCCGGCGATGGAGGAACCAAAGCCTGCATAAATAAAGCTAGAGAAGAGCTGTAAATGGTGTATTTGGTCGGATTTGTATCTCTGATTGAGGTAGATGCTGAAGCCCGAAAGAGTGGCTGCATAAAATATCCCATGTAAGGATTGAGCAGCATAAAAACTCCAGAGCTCATTTGAATAGGCTGTGAGTAATAACCTGAGGGCATTGGTGACAAGCCCAAATAGAATAAGCTTTTTTAATCCAAACCTTTTTAATATCCAGATACAAATTGCGAAAAATGGAAGCTCAAGAAAGGTGGCAATTGACCACGCAATAGAAACTTCTTTATGAGTTCCACCCATCTCATTGATGACAAAGTTACCTAGAAAACTAGCGCCGATAAACGCAGTAAGATTCGAAAGCGAAATCAAAACAAGTAGGGTTAAGGTAGGTCCTTTTTTAAACCAGTTCCAAACTGTCTTTAAAGGCACTAATTCTTTTTGTTTAGGTATGACTGATTGATTAAATAGAGAAGCAATTCCTCCCAAAAAGTACGCACCAGCAAATAACCAATACATTTGGGGTAGCTTTAAATAATCAGATAATATCATCGAAACAAGGCAAAATACAGCAAACCCCAAGGTCCCAATTGACCGCATCATCAAGAAGGAAGAATGCCCCTTTGATTTGGTAATACTTAGGGCGTTGGTAATTTGCATATTTGAAGTACCAAATTTAGCAAGTCCCAAAATACAATAGACTAAAAGAGCGACCCATGGGTTTGAAGCAAAGGGGAGTATAGCAACACTTATGGAAGCGATAAATAATAATACGGTTAAAATGATATTGGGATTTTTAACCCATTTACCAATAATCTGAAGTAGAAAGGGAAGAGCAATTGACATTAAGCTCGAGCACATCAAAAGAGTACCGATCCAAGCCTTAGAAAAGTTTAAATCATGTTCGAAAAGGAGAGTGCTATATTGAACAACTGATAATCCCCCAAATGTCAAAAACATCATGATTCCGGAAAACACCCAGGCACTTTTATTATGCGTAGTAAGGGTTTCTTCTGAATTCAAATTCCTTGGGGAGTCTATACTTGAATCTGTCTGTTCAATCATTTATTTAATCAGTCGTTCTAGCGACCAAAGGATCTAAGACTCCTGCTTCATCAAAACCCTTGGCCCGAAGCTCGCAAGAAGGGCATACCCCACAAGGTGGAATTTGACCTTCATAGCAGGTGTGTGAAAATGCTTGTGCTTCAAGACCTTGAGTTTGAATAGCAAGCTCAACTGTTTGTGCTTTAGTCAAGTACATCAGTGGAGTGTGAAGTTCAAATGGATAGTCCATTCCGAGTCTAATCGATGACTCAACGGCGCGCATCGTGTCTTCACGGCAATCAGGATAGCCCGAAAAGTCTGTCTGACAAACTCCAGTCACTAAATGTGGGATGTCTTTTTTCCAGGCAAAAGCTGCAGCATAGGTCATGAAAATTAAATTACGTCCAGGAACAAAAGTTGAAGGCAGGCCTCCTCTACCTTCAATAACAATCTCCTCACCATGATCCACTAAAGCGTTGCCGCCAATCTCGCTAAAAGTGTCAATGTGAAGCTCACTGAGTTTGAAATCGTATCTCTTGGCGATTTCTAAAGCCGCTTGATATTCAACCCCATGTCTTTGTCCATAATGAAAAAAAACACACTCCACTTCGTCAAATTTCTCTCTTGCCCAAAACAGACAAGTAGTGGAATCTTGACCACCAGAAAAGACAACTAGCGCCCTTCTGTTTTGTGTTTTAGAAGTCATATATTAAGCCTAAATTAAATAGAAAGGGTTCTTGTTTAGATGCGCCAGCGATTCCCATATCAACCAAGAATTGAAGTTTAGATCCATTATTTAGACGAATTTCAAATCCCGGGCTGATATCAAATGCTGAATAGTCAACCATGGAGGTAATACTAGTTGAATAACTCAGGCCAGATATAACATGAAATGAATTTCCGAAACGAACTCGAGGATAGAGTCCAAATTCAACCAAGGCAATCTCCTTGCTGCCATTATGCCCTTCAAAAAGTGAAACCTTGCTTTGATAGATCGTTTGAAATGATTTGGTCAGTGCGTGATAAATATCATAACCTACAACCACACCATTTCCAGCATTTTGACCCAGGCCCACCTGAACATCCATTTGAATCGTTTCAATTTTAGAAATAGCCACTTTGAGCCCGAAACCCAAAGAGTTTTTTAATTGATTTTTATCAAAATCTTGATCCCTATTTGAAAATTGGTACTTAAGACCAATTTCAGTTGAGTTTCCCAGCCCATATATTAAGGCTAAAGGGACTTCTGCGTCAACTCGATCAAGAGTTGAGCGCGCACCGAGCTGTATTTCTGAAGTGTTTTTCCGAAATGGTTTTGGATAAAATGAATACTGGGCATGGTGAAGCGGGTTTAAAGTCCAGGCTTCAACCATCAAAAAAGCAATAAGAAACATAAATCTATTCAACAAAGTTCACTACCTCCGAAAGGGATATTTCTAAATTTAGAAAAAAAGGAGTCCACATTTGAGTGTTCAAGCAAGAGAATCATTACAAAAGTTAAAAGATTATGTTCCTGGTAAATCTATTCAGGAAGTTAAAGCCCAATACAAGCTAGATAAAATTGTAAAACTCGCCTCTAATGAAAACCCATTAGGAGTGCCGGTCAAGTCACAGGAAGCTATTGGCGTGCATATTTCCCAATTATTCCAATACCCCCAAGGAAATTCACCTGAGCTCAGAGACGCATTATCATTGAAGCTCCAAATAGACTCAAATCAGTTGATATTTTCAAATGGATCTGATGAAATGGTTCAAATGGTCTGCAATACTTATTTGGAACCTGGTGAAGTAACACTTTGTAGCGAGCATACCTTTAGTGAATATAAATTTTCTACACTCGTCTGCGGTGGCATCTATGAGACGGTTCCATTAAAGAATTGGTGCTATGATTTAGATGCGATGCTCCAGGCTATTACTCCAAATACCAAGCTAGTCTTTATCTGTAACCCCAATAATCCTACTGGAACTTGGCGTAATCATCAAGATATAATCAATTTTTTAGACCAAGTGCCCGCTCATGTAATGGTGGTAGTCGATGAAGCATATGCTGAGTACGCAATTGACTCAACATTCCCTAAATTACTAGCGGAACTCAGTATTCGTCAAAATTTAATCATCCTAAGAACATTCTCAAAGCTCTATGGACTCGCCGGCCTAAGGGTTGGATATGCTATTTCAAACTCTCAGGTAATTTCCCAAATTAATAAAGTCAAACAACCATTTAATGTTAATCGCTTGGCGCAAATTGCAGCAGAAGCTGCATTAACTGATATTGATCACATTGCTTCTAGTTTACAAGTAAATAGTGAAGGCCTGAGTCGAGTTCAAAGCTTTTTAGTCAAAATGGGTTGGGAATTCCTAGAAACTCAGGGCAATTTTATTGCTTTTAATTTAGGCAACAAGGCTGTTGATTATGTTAAAAAGCTTGAGTCTCAGGGCATGATCATTCGCTCTCTAGCAAGCTTTCACCTAGATGAGTGGGTAAGGCTCACTATTGGTACTGAAGAAGAATTGAATTTGTGGATGAAATTAACCCAAGAATGGGCCTCAAAATGAATGACATTAAAATCTTTGACAAACAAATCATTAGTGACAAGATGGACATCGCTCTAGAAGCAATCAAACACTCAAGAAAAGTTATCTTAGATTATTATGGAAAGCCGATTGACGCGAATTGGAAAGAAGATGGAACCCCCTTTACCATAGCAGATCAAAAGGCAGAAGAGGCTCTACGTGAATTTTTAGCTAAACAAACCCCTGATTTCGGACTCATCGGTGAGGAGTTTGGCGTTGACCGTATGTCACAGGATTGGAATTGGATCATTGATCCGATAGATGGCACTAAGTCATTTATGAAAAATGTTCCTTTATTTGGAACACTTTTAGCTCTCTACCACAAAGATACCCCTGTGCTTGGAATTATTGATTTACCTGCACTTAATTCAACATTATCTGCTGAGCAGGGCAAGGGTGCATGGGTGGATGGTCGACAATCTTTTGTATCAAATATCAAAAATTTGAAAGAAGCTACTACACTTTCAGGTACCATTAATACCATGGAGGAATTTAATCTTGATGCGGGTTTTAAAAAATTACGCCACGAATCGTGGTTATATCGTGGCTGGGGTGATTGTTATGGGTATTACCAAGTGGCTACTGGCAATGCGGAGATTATGATTGATCCGATTGTGTCTGTTTGGGATGTGGCACCACTTCCTGTTATCATGACAGAGGCGGGTGGTGAGTATAGTGACCTCGGCGGTGGTAATTCAATTTTAAAAGAAATTTTGGATGGAAAGAGTGAATTAACCTCAGATTCTAAGACGGCAATTGCTTCAAATAGAGAATTGCATCAAAAAGCTTTGAGTTTCTTAAAATAAATGAGCCTTTTGACTTAAATTACTCTATAATCGATTATATGAAGTATGACAGAAAAATACGCGGACCATTTGTGAGCTATAGCCCAATGGATCAATTTGGTGCTACAACTGTCGTCCAAATCAGAACCATTATCGCAGATGATCTCAAAGACACCTCCTTAGATGTGGCAATTGACCTATCTAAAATGACATCTATTGATGTCACCGGTCTCCGTTTTTTATCCAATTTGCGCAAAGCACTAGTCAAAGAGAATCGCCTTATGGTTTTCTTTGCGGGTACTGAAGAGATTAGAGGGTTAATTCAAAATGATACCGAACCCTTTAAGATGTATGAAAGTCTAGAGGATTTTGAAATCGGTTTTCACGATATGACGAAAGATGAATATCAAAGTTATTTTAGGCTATCTCAGGGCAAAGGACCCATTCGGCATTTGAATTTGACTTGTCCAGTCTGTGGAAACGAAGGAGTCAAAGGTTTTATTCTAGATAAAAAGCGTCATCGTCTGAAGTGGACGGAAAAATCAATCACTCCATACTATGCTTATGAAGATGAAGGGAATAGGCTTGATTGGGATGCGTATAATGTTTCTGTTTGTTCTAAATGTTTATTTGCTTCAAGTCGACTAGACTTTTTTCACCTAAAAGTAGAAGAAGGCTTGATTCCTTCTAAATTAAGTGAAGATTGCCTTGAACGAGTTGGGAAAAAAATCTCCCAGCGTAAAAGTGTTACAGAGTTTCATGAAGAAGTGTACAAGTCTACTTTTTGGGGTCTCCCAAGAGAGCGGACTGCTTCAATGATTTCATGGATGCTAAATGATATGACAGAACGAAGTATTGCTAAAGATCGAAACCATATGGATGCTTTTAATATTTCAGTTTCGTGCTTTATGGTTTGTAAATTTTCGACAGATTCTAGTTTAATTGAGAACCACCTAAGCACAGCCATGGCTTGGCTTGACGGTATATTAAAAAAGAAAGAAAAATATTCATCTGTTCGAATAGCTATGGTGTATACTTACTTGACTTCCATGTTTTTATTTAATGACAAATTAGCTGATGCCCGTAATATTCTAGAACAATTTTCCATTGAATACAAAAGTGAGGAATGGGCAAAATTTTGGTTACTCCGCGCTAAGGAGCTTTATACCAAGGAACTTGCGGAAGATTAATTTTCCATACAACCCATATAATCCATGTAAAATAGATTAAATAGAACACTCCATTTTGCCATGGAAAGATATAGGTTGCTTCATTTAAGGGTTTCAATAAGCTCAAAAATTGGATCTGATAGTGGTGGGTCATTTTGAATAAGTAGGTATAAATTTGAGTCCATTTATAGGATACTCCGATAAGGTCTAAAATGACAAACTTAATTCCAATGAGCATGGTTAAGGCGATCCATGGAGCAACTAATATCTGTGCAACAAACCCTACCATTGAAAGTTTTTCAAAATACAGCAATATCAAGGGTAAGGTCATTGTAGTTGCTCTAACCCCGATGGCAATTGAGTTGGGTTTGAAGTTAATAAATTTCAATTCTTGTATTCCGAGTGTTGCAAGGAAACTTAATTGAAAGCCGAGATGAAATATCCAACTTGGGTTAATACACAAGCAAATTAAAGCGTTCATAAATAACAAATGAACAGGCTTTATATTGGTTTGTGTTAATTGCGAGACAATGACTAAACTTGGACTCAAGGTTGCTCTCATCACAGCTGGACCAAACCCAGAGATGGGAACATAAAGAAAAAAAGGCACTAGTATCAAGCAAGATTTAGATAACGGATTCCCAGGTAATAGATAACTAAATCGATTGATACCTTGATAGAGGAATTGGACATGAAAACCACTTATTGCTAACAAATAGAGCAGACCAAAGTTCTTAAATAATTCACTGTCATTTTGGCTAAAGCCTGATTTGTCACCTACAAAGAGAGTTTTTAAATATTCAGAAAATGGTTTCTCAACTCGTTGATCAAGGTAATTGACCAAAGTTTTTCTTAACAAAAAAATATTGTCCCCCCAACTGCTGCTTGGCTTGTTGATTTGAATGAGCTTAACTTCTTTGCTCTTCAGCCAGGTTAAGCCTTGAAGACAATTATTCAACTTGTGTAGATAACTCGTTTGGGAGCGATCTTTGTGAAATAATACTCTTGTCAGGAATTGTTTCGATCTTATACTAAAAATTGTGTTTCTTGGTATTGAATGAGGAAGTTCCAATTCAATCATAACTCTACACTTGGAACCGAGGTGTTTAAAACTAACCCATGATTTTTTTCCATGGAGAAAGTCGGTTTCTAACCTCCACACTCCATGGTAGATGGGCAATTTATTGATTATTGGTATCTGAAATGATATTATCAGTATTAGAGTAATAATCAGGCCAAATGTAATGTTTCTAAGATTCATAATACTTAGACTCATAACACTCTCTATTTGTTATTTTAATCTGACAAAGTAAGGAAGTTTTATGAAATTCATTAATGGAGTGCTGATTATAGTTAGCTCGATCTTTTTCTTTTCATGTGAAATGAATACGGAGGGGTTTCCTCAACGTTTTCTGTTAA